>JBILLU010000095.1:0-12372 GCA_044375915.1 Phycisphaerales bacterium | reverse complement strand
ATCGCGGAGGCGAGGAGGGCGGCGAGGGTGATGAGGAAGAAGAGAAGCAGTGGTGGCATGGGGGCAGGGTAACACGTTCCGAGCCGCAGGCTTCAGCCCGCGCGGGTGACGCGTTGGTCCATACGTTCGCGTCGGTGTTTCTGTACGCGTTGTCCGCGCGGGCTGAAGCCCGCGGCTCGGACGGGAGAAACGCGAGAGTGCATCAGCCTCGCTGCACCATGCGGCGGATCGTGTCGGGTGATTCGGGTTGGCCCGTGCGGGTGCTGAGCAGCGCGGCCTGGGCGGTGGTCAGGATGCCCAGGTGATCCAGCGGCGGTGGGACCGCTGCGTGGGTATCGAGCAGGCGGTCGATCGCGTCGGCGATGGCGGCGACGCTGTGGGCCGGGCTCTTCACGGTGCGGCGCTGACGCGACTCGTCGACCTTTTCGCCGGCGGCGTTCACCAACTCGAAGCCGTCGTCGTAGATGCGGAGGCGGCCGGAGGGGCCGAGCATGGTGACGACGCGGTTCCAGCGGCCCGCGTGGTCGGAGGCGACGATGGTGGCGCCGCGGCCGTCGCTGAAGCGCAGCAGCGCGGTGAGGTCGCCGCTGAGGGCTCGCAGCGAATCGCCCGCGACGGTGTGCACGCCTTGGCCGTGGGCAGGGGAAACGAACTGGGCGTCGACGGTCTCTGGAATGCCGAGCACGCCGATGGCGAGATCGAGCGCGGAGAAAAGGAGCGAGCCGAGCGAGCCTTCGGCCGGGGTGTTCCACTGCTCGATGGTGAGGGTGCGGACGTAGCCGAACTGTTCGATGATCTCGGCGGCCTCGCGGTGGCGTTTGGACTGACGCAGGTGCGGCAGGAAGCGCACGGGATCGGGAATGGCCACGTCTTCGGCGGGGTCGCCGACGCCGGGGGTGTGGAGCGCGAGGGCGGTGGCGGGGATGGGTTCGAGGGAGGCGACCTTGACGCCGCGGGATTTGGCGGCGGCGAGAGCGCGGTCGTCGGTGGTATTCGGCTCGGCGCCGAATTCGCCGGGGTCGAGGAGGAGGACGAGCTTGGCGCTGGTTTCGGCGAGCGCGGCGCGGAGGTCGTCGATCGCGTCGGCGTTGAGAGCGGTGGCGAGTTCGCCGGAGCGACCGCGTACGGGCGAACCGACCTGCTCGACGACCAAGCCGCAGAGCTCGCAGAGTTCGTGCGCGAGCGGCAGCTGATCGGGCCGGAGCCAGAGGACGGCGGACTTGCTTTGGTCGCGTTTCTGAGCCACCGGTACATCCTAACGCATCGGGGCCGGGACGGGGTTGGGCGGGGCGGGGCAGGGTGGGGCGGTTGAAGCGGGTTCAACCGGACTCAGGCGTACGCGGCAAGCCCCCCGGCGATATCGGGAGAGCGGCCGGGCAGAACACCTTCTGTGCGCCACACGCCGACCCAGTGGTCCGGGGCGGCCTCGATGAGGGCGTAGTCGGAGGCGGGGTCGTCGGTGCGGCGGACGGAGGCGGGGGTCTGGTGCCAGGGCCACCACGCGGAGAACGAATCGGAGCCTGTGGCGATCGTCATCGCGGTGTGATCGTCCATGACTTCGCGGATGGTGGCGAGGCGTGCGGCGCGGTTGCCGGGGCGGGGGATGCAGGCGAGGAGTGCGCGGGTGTAGGGATGGCGGGGCGTCGCGAAGACGGCGTCGACGCGGGCGTACTCGACGACGCGGCCGGCGTACATGACGCACACCACATCCGCGGCCTGGGCCACGACGCCCATGTCGTGGGTGATAAGCATGACGCTGAGGCGGTGCGAAGCACGCAGCGCCGAGAGCAGGTCGAGGATCTGGGCCTGGATGGTGACGTCGAGCGCGGTGGTGGGTTCGTCGGCGAGCAGCACGCGGGGCTTGCAGGCGAGCGCCATGGCGATCATGACGCGCTGGCGCATGCCGCCGGAGAACTGGTGCGGGTACTGATCGAGGCGCTGACGCGGGTTGGTGATGCCGACCTCGTCCATCGCGGCGAGCGCGATCTCGCGGGCCTGGGCGTGTGTCGCGCTCTGGTGCAGGCGGATCGCCTCGGTGATCTGTTCCCCGACGGTGAAGACGGGGTTGAGGCTGGTCATCGGCTCCTGAAAGATCATCGCGATCTCGCGGCCGCGGATGGTGCGGAGCGTGCGCTCGTCGAGTTGGAGCAGATCACGATCGGGTGTGGAACCGTTTCCTGCGAGCACGATGCTGCCGCGGTCGATGCGCGAGGGTGGCGACGGGATGAGCCGCATCGTCGTGAGCGCGGTGACGGACTTGCCGCAGCCGGACTCCCCCACTACTGCGAGGGTCTGGCCGGGGTACATGGTCATCGAAACGCTGTCAACGGCGCGGAGGCGCGGGCCGCCGCGGTTGTCGAAGCTGACCGCGAGATCGCGGACGGTGAGAACTGGCCTCGGGGCACTCGCAGCGTTGATGGTCGCGGCGTCGCTCATGCTCGCGCCCTCTTGGGGTCGAGGGCTTCGCGGATGCCCTCGCCGACGAAGTTGAGCGCGAGCAGCGTTATGCCTAGCGCGAGGCAGGGGAAGAGCAGCAGCCACCAGTTCGATTGGAAGGGGTTGAGTTCGGGCAATCCTTCCGCGGCGAGGTTGCCCCACGACGGCAGCGGCGGCTTGACGCCGATGCCCAGGAAACTGAGGAAACTCTCTTGCAGGATCGCCTGCGGCACGGTGAGTGCCGCGTACACGGTGATCGGGCCGACGAGGTTTGGAAGCAGATGCACGAAGATGATGCGGCGGCGCGAGGCCCCGATCGCGCGGGCACTCTCGACGAAGGGGAGTTGCTTGAGTGAGAGAACCTGACCACGGATGACGCGGGCCATGGTGAGCCACGACACGCCGCCGATGGCGATGAGCAGCACGCCGAGATCCAGGATGGCGCGGCCGGTGGGCGAGACCTGCCTGGGCGGGATGGCGGCGAGAGCTTGGGCTTCGATCGCGGCTTTGGCGACGGCGTCTAACGGCGTGGCGCTGCCGCGCTCGGCGGCGCGTTGTGCCATCCATGCGGCGCGGGCACCCTCGCGGCTGATGTACTCGGCGAGCACGGAATCGGCCGCGACGGCGAGGAGGACGACGAGAAGGACGTACGGCAGGCCGTAGAGGATGTCGACGATGCGCATCATGACGGCGTCGACGCGTCCGCCGATGAAGCCGCTGATCGTGCCGTAGGCGGTGCCGATGACGACGCTGAGGAACGCCGCGGCGAGGCCGATGGCGAGCGAGACGCCGCCGCCGGCGAGGAGGCGGATGAGCAGGCTGCGGCCGAGGGCGTCGGACCCGAGAAGGAAGGACTCCTTCGACGGTGGCGCGACGAACGACGGCGGGATGCGGGCGTTGGCGATCTCGCCGGCGTTGTAGCGCGGGATGGGCACGCCGCTGGTGTTGGATGCGCCGAGCGTCCAGGGCAGGGTGAGAAGGCACGCCGCCGCGATGACGGCGAGCACGGCGATGCCGAGGATGCCGGCGAGGCTGCGGGTGAGCGGGTTGTCACGCGTGCGCGGCGGGGCCATGATGGCGAGGACGCTCTTGGGCGTGCTCACGTCTGGCTTGCGGGATGTGGAGGCCGCCGCGGGCATGGACTGCAAGATAGCGTGACCGGGGAACCGGCGACGCCGCGGAAATCAGGGCGACAGGATTCGAACCTGCGACCTTGTGGACCCAAACCACACGCTCTACCAAGCTGAGCTACGCCCTGTTGGGGGGATCGTAGCGGCGGAACGGGCGCGGGAGATGCGGGGCATCGGCCTGGAAACGAAATCGGGGCCGCGTGGGCGGCCCCGATGGGTGGGACTTGGGTTTGCGACGCCGCGGCTCGATCAGAGCGGCAGCTCGACCATGGCCACGATGCGGGGCTTCTGGCCCGGGCGGGTGACATTGGAGCGGTCGATGAGCATGAGGAAGCGGCGTTCGACCGACGGGGCCATCGGCTGGTCTAAGGCCACGGTGACGTCGCTGCGGCTGTAGCCGCGGATGACGAACCAAGCGGCGTACATGTCGCTGCGGACGGTCACGCTGCCGCCGAGGGCGGCGAGGACCTTGAGACGGTCCTGCTGGGTGTTGGCGAACTGGAGCGGCTGGGCCTTGTCGACCGTGCCGCTGGCGTCGGCGGTGAGTTCGAGGATGTTGTCGACGCCGAAGATGTTGGTGGGCGTTGCACCGGTGGGCTGATGGCCGAGGAAGTCAACGTTGAGCGGGAGATCGGTGCCCTTGCTGACGGCCCCGGTTGTGGGATCGAATTCGACCGCACGCAGCGCGGCGAGTTCGGCGAGGCTTCGGAAGCCGGGTTCTTCGCGGATGCCGCTGATGCCCGACGTCCAGTAGCGACCGCCGTGGTAGGTGGACTGAGTGATGTCGCCGATGAGGGCGGAACTGGGCGCGATCCGTTCGTTGGCGGGAAGGTCGGTGGGATCGAGCCGCTTGCGATCGAGGAAGGGGGCGAACCAGAGCGGATTGGTGTACGCGATCTGGGCGGTGTTGGGATTGCGAGCGCCGGGCCGGAGCTCGACGGCGATCTTGTCGCGGTAGCTTTCGATCATGGCGGCGAAGTCGCTGCGCTGGGCGGCGAGTTCGGCGGCCTCGCCGTTGACGGCAGGCCACAGCGTGGGCTTGGTTGGCTCGTCGCTGGACGAGGCCTCGTCCTGAGCCGGTGACGCGAGGGGCAAGACGCGGAGGACCGGGATGGGCGCGGTGTTGATGTTGACCAGACCCGATGTCGACGCGGTGAGACCCGCGAAGCGGTCGGGCGCGGTGCGGAACATGGTGAGGATGTTGCCGGCGATGGGCGCACCAGTGCCGGTGGGGATGGGCTTGTCGGACGCATCGAAGCGGACCGACGCGAAGTCGTCGAGACGGAGGAAGCCGCCGTCGTAAAGCGGCTTCTTCGGCGCCGTCGTTGACCGATCAAAGTAGTAGAAATCAAGCGGCCCGAAGTTGTTCCCGCCGCCCTGCCACTCAGTGGGCGAGGTCGGGGCAGTGGTGTAGCCCATCGCCATCGCGAGCGCCTCGGCGGTGGTGGTCCATCGCTTCAGCGGATTGCCCTGTGCCGAGCCGGACTGATCGAGCGGAGCCTCGTAGGGGCCGACGGCGAGGGTGGCGAGGAAATCGGCGGGGCGTGCCTGGTAGGTGTCGGTTGTCGTTGTCGCGGCAAAGGAGCGGAAGCCGAGGCCGTTGCTGGCAAGCTCGCGCCGGAGGTCGTCAAAGGCGGCGCTGTCCTTGTTCGCGGGAATGGTGTAACTCGAGGAGCCCGCACGTTGGCCCAACTCGGGGAAGATGGCGTTGAGACGACGCCACTTGATCGGATTGTCGGCCGAGTAGACAGGCGTCGCGTTCGCGAAATCGAAATCGCCGCGTGCAAGCTTTTTCGGTGTGGGGTCGTTGGAATCAAAGAGCGGCGGGTAAATGACCGGGTTGTACCAATCGGTCGGGACAGAATCCTTGGCATCGATGCACCACGCGGGCATTTCGCCGGGCTTGACGTTGACGCCATTCGTCGATGAAGGACGCCGCGCCCAGGTCGCCAGCGTGATGGTCACACGGCTGTCGGCACCGTACCAGTCCGTGCCGTTGTACCGGAAGTTGCCCGCAGCGGCAGGCGGATTGCCAAGACGGTTCGGGTCACGGTAGAGATCCGCGACAGAGGTGAGCCCCGCCGAGTTCGGTCCGTTGACCGGCGTTGCCTCGGCGGCTCGCATGTCCAGATTGATTGCGGAACCGAGGCGGAGACGATCGCAGAGCTGATCATTCAGCACGCTGTTGGCTCCGGAACTGTCATCAACGAGCGGACGCGATTCGAATCGCATCGCCCGCTTGAGCATGACAGTCTGATCGGTGCCGTACTTCGGGAACAGTGTGCCAAAGGCGAAGGTCGCGGGAGCCACAGGTGGGGCTGCCGAGGTATCACCGAAGCGGACGTCCTCGGCGCGGAGCATCTGGATGCGGCGGAACAGCGTGCCGCTCTTCGGCCCAAACTGGGTCGTCAGCCACTCCTCGAGCACCGCGGGATCGTCGGGGGCAACGCCAAGTTCCGGCGATGTCCAGTTGAGCCGATCTTCGACGACGAGCTTGGATGGACGATTCAGCGCGTAGAACACAATCGTCTCGCCAGCCTGGATGATGACGGGGCGAACGCTGTACCTTCCGCTGTAAGTCGCGCTGGCGATCTCTTCGGTCACCTCGACCGGGAGGAAGTACTTCGCCTCCACGCCATCACCGATCTGAAAGTAGAAGAACTTCTCGAGGGAATTGGTCTCAAACTGAGCCCCGGTCGAAACATCGAGTCCGGTCGCGTCCGGGAAGTTCGAGGACAGTTGGATCGGGGCGGTCGTCGGATTGTGAACCTTGATCGCGACCGCGCGGAACAAGAGATCCGCGTTCGCCGGGTTCTCGACATTGCCGTTGATCGTGATAAGCGGCGGCCGAGCCAAGTTCACGCTCGTCTCGAGATCGGAGAGCGGCAACGGGTTGATGGCCTTGTTTGCCTTCGGGTAATCCAACGGGTACACATCTCGGTAGACCGTGAAGCTGGCAACCTCGGTCAGGAACGGATGCGTATCCCCCGTGCCGTAGATGTTCACCGCGGGGACCGGAGCGTCGTACACGTTCGTTCCGGTAGCGAGCGGGATGCGGTTGATTTGGTCGTCGTCAGTAGACCCTCGGCCGTTTCCGTTGTTGTCGAGGGGGCGAGCGAGATTGAACTGATTGCTCAACCACCACGCCGGGAAGTACTGACGCCAGCTCTGAAGCGACGCGTCCGCAATTTCGATCGGGAGCCGTCCGTCAGCCTTCAACTGTGCCGACTCGTCGAGCACGAGGGTGTAGGGGCGGCCTCGGGTAGCGTCGGTGGGTTCCTTCGCGCCGCTGTCGAAGTTCGCGGCGAGGTGGGCGGCGGTGAGCAGCGCGGTCATCGGGCCCTGGTGGCCGTAGTAGAGACCGCGGAGCGACTTGGCGGCAACGTCGGTGTCGGCGCCCCAGGCGAGGTGGAGCTGCGAGCGCCGAGTCGCCCCTGCGGGAAGACCGGGCATGAGGGCGGCGGCAAGGCCGTTGAAGATGCTGGACGCGGAGGCGTCTTCGGTGAGCTGGAAGGAAAGGTCATTGGTGGAGATCGAGCTGGGGCGCTCGGGGTCGAAGCCGCCGACGATCGAGGAGCTGCCGCCCAGGGACGAGACGATCGGCCGGGCGCCGCTCATGGTGGTGAGGTACTGGCGGAGGTCGGTGAAGGCCTTGAGCAGGGCGGCCTCGGAGGTGACGCCATTGGCGTTGGCGAGGAACTCGCGCTCGACTTCGATGGCGCGGTTCTCGCGGAGCGGGCTGAAGGTGATGGGACGGGTGGTCGGCGTCGGGGGCGTGTTGAGCTCGGTCACGGCGCGGCCGCCGACGGCGGCTTCGAGCGATGAGGTGACCGCGGGGTCGTTGTTGCCGCGGTAGGTGAGGAGCTCGACGAGCGCGTCGCTGCGGAAGCCCAGGCCGAAGTCAAAGCCGGGGTCGATGCGGTAGGTGCCCTCGGCGGCGTCGCGATAGACGGGGCGATCGAGCGGGCCGGCGTTCTTGGCGAACGTCTCCCAACGGAAGTTGGGCTGGCCGAGGGGACGGGCGGCGATGCTGAGCGGAGCGATGGCGAAGTTGCTGAAGCGACCCGGGGCGCGGCCGAGGTTGACGGCACCGCGGATGGCGCGGTAGGCGCCGAGGCCGAGGTTGATGTCGTTGCCGAGCACCGGGACGTTGCCCACGATGCCGGGGATGACGTCGGTGTTCTTGTTGCGGCTGGAGTAGAGCGTGTAGTTCTGAACAGCCTGGCTGGTGGCGGTGGGCTGGCGGATGGCGGAGTAACCGCCGCGGTAGACGCGGTTGGTGGCCGAAGAAGTGGCGGGATCGAAGTCGCCGATGGCGAGCGAGTCGTTGTCCGTGAGCGGAACGACCGGGGCGCCGGGGGCGGTCGGAGCCTTGGTGAGAATCACCTCGCGGAAGTCGCGCATGGTGAGGAGGCGACGGAGATCAACCTCCGCGGGCGAGCGGCCAAGGACCTGTGTGCCGGCTTGCCACTTGGTGGTGTCGTCGAAGGGTGCGGCGCCCTTGTCGTCGGTGAGGGTCTTGGGGTCGTTGGGATTGGCGTCGAGGTCGGTGGCGACGTTGACGTTGACGAGCGACGACAGATCGATGATGCGAGCGGCGAAGACCCAGCGGTAGTTGGGATCGGTGGGGACGAGCGAACGCCAGGTGTTCGGTGCCGCAAACGGCTGACCTTGTACGCGGGCGTCGTTCATCTCGAACCAGCGGGAATCGAGCCAGCCGTCGCCGTCGGCGTCGGCCCACTGGTTGGGCGGGTAGATGGGGTCCTGCGGGTCGGCAAAGGCCGGCGGGAAGGGGCCCTTGGCGGGACGGAAGGCGCCGAACTGCCACGAGTCGAAGAGTGCGGGCTTGGTGGCGGTGGCGGGATCGGCGGACTCGCTCCAGACGGTGTTGCGGCTGGGGTTGCCGTTGGTCGGATTCACCAGCGAGAGGCCGGTGCTCATGCGGGTGCCGCCGGGGCCGCTGCCGGCGCCGGGCGCGGCCTCGAAGTTGTTGCGGAGATTGACGAGGTTGACGAAGCGGCCATCGGGCGCGATGTTGCTGATGTGGAGCCAGTCGACGCGCTTGGCGAAGAGCTTGTTGCTGTCGGTGGGGACGGCTGCTTCAGGCCGGTAGTTGATCCAGGTGGGCGTGGTGGAGGCGAGCCACGGGTCGTCGCCGAGGCCGTAGGGGCGGAAGTACTCGTTATCCGTCGAGTCGGTCTCCGCGGAGTTGGAGAACCAGTCGGTGCGCGGTGCGTCCCAGCCTTCGCGGGTGTAGAGATTCTCGACCGGGAGCGTGACGGGCGTCTGGAACAGGTACTGGTGCTTGTTCTCGCGGGCGTTGGCGAAGACGTCGTCGGAGAGGACCTGGCCGAGGTAGTCGGCGAAGATGTCCACCACTTCGTTCGAACGGTTGCGGCGGACGACCGACGTGCTGGTACGCCGGTCGGCGTTGCCGACCGCGACGTACACGATCATGATGATCGAAAGCATCGCCAGCGTGCCGACGACGAGCACAAGGAACGTGCCGCGGCGGCGCGAGCGGGCGATGCCGTGCAGCATCGAGCCCAGGCGGGCGGGCAGCGGGCGAAGGTTGCGACGGTTGTTCGGAGCGGTGTTCATTCGACCTGCCTGTCGTGCCGCGGGAGGAGGGAAGGCGGCGTGGAGGATCGGAGCTGCGAGTCGGTTCGTGGCGGACGTGGCGCGGTTGCGGCGCTCGGCTTGGTGACGAGCGTTGAACTCAGGGCCTAGGTTCGGAAGGGAGGTTGAAGATGTACTGGTACGTCTGCTCGATGCTCGGGTCGGTGGCGTCGGCGAGGGTGAAGGTGACGCGGAGCATCTTGGGCCAGGGCCAGTTGACGGCGGCCTCGCCGTTGGCGGGGACGAGCGTCGGATCGAAGTAGCCGAAGTAGGAGAGCAGCGAAGACTGCTCATCGGGATGCTGGGTGATGGGATAGCGCTTGGCGCCGCCGTGGATGAGCCAGGTGGAGGGGCTGTAGTTCTGCAGCGTGGTGCTCAGCGAGGTCATGCCCTCGTACGGGCGGTAGGGAGGCGAAGCGGGGCGACCGAGGGTGTCACGCTGCGTGTTGTTCGGGTCTTCGTTGTTGGGGTTGTAGTGGAAGACGCCAAGGCGCGTGTCGGGGGTGCCGGCGGAGGTTGCGTAGGGATTGCGGGTGCCGCCGTACCAGATGGTCTGGCGCGAGACGTCGATGTTTTTGGTGCCGTTGGGCGGGTTGTTGGAATCGGCGACGGTGATCTGGGTGTTGTCGGGATAGATCTGTCCGAACGACCACTCGACGATGAACTCGGTGCAGCGGGCCGCGATGGCGGAGGTGCCCAGGGCGAGGAGATCAACGCGTGAGGAGTCGACGGCGCGGAGGAGCGAGTTGCCGGTGATGAAGCTCGAGTCGAGTGTGCCGCGGAGATCGGGGGGCGTGGTCTCGTAACGGATGCGCGAGCCGAGCTTGTACATCGAGTCGTCGGCGGCGGTGCGCGACCACTCGAGCGTGGGCGAGGTGGGCGTGGGGCCGGCGACGGTCGGGAAGACGTTGGCCATCCACGACTGCATCAGCAGCAGCGATTGCTGACGGGTGACCGGCGGCTCTTCAAGCCGCTGGATGGTCGGCGGGAGCGTCTGGACGGTGGCGTAGTTGCGGAAGGCGGCGTCGGTGGTGCCGGAAGCAGTCGTCGTGTTCAACGCGGCGTTGTTGATCTTGGGCAGACCGGTTTCGAGATATCCGGTCGAGCCGGACTCTTGCCGGAAGATCTTGCCGTAGCTGGTGACCTCGGCGGGGTCGAGCACCGCGCCGTTGATGACGAGGCGGAGTTCGGAGAGGTCGGTGGCGGCGATATCGACGACGCCGGAGGCGAACTGGACCTTGTCGGTGTCGATGTTGCTGCCGTTGTCGCCACCGATGGCGCGGGGCGTCCAGTACATGGCGAAGTTGCGGTTGCCGGCGTTGGTCGCACGACCGAGCGGGTGAGCGCCCGCGAGAACGCGGAAGAGGCTGTTGGCCGCGGGCTGCCCGGCGATCTGGAAGACAGCGTCGGACGCGAGGCGGCGGAGGAAGTCATCGCCTCCGACGAGCTTGGCGTAGTCATCGAAGTACTTGGCCCTCGGCACGCCGGCGGGATAGTCAGAACCCGCGGTCGTGGACGGGAGCGAGAGGAGGGTGGCGTGGCGGAGCAGCGTCCAGTCCGACGGCAACTCGTTGGGGCTGGGCGTGGCCTGGGTGGACTTCATTCCCAGTGGCCAGGACTGAACCGGCGGCGGCGAGTCTTCGTTGATCCAGAGGAAGCGGCCGCGGAACTCGGGGGTGTAGTAGTTGTTGTACTGCGGCGTCACGAAGTTCGCCTGCGTGGCGCTGAACGGCGTGGCCTTCATGCCGTGGCCGTAGTAGATGCGGGCGCTGCGGGCGGTGGCGGTGCGGCCGGGGATGAGATCGCCGCGGACGGTGCGGTACTCGCCGTTGGAGAAGAACATCAGTTCATCGATGCGGCGGGCGCGGTGCAGGTTGACGTTCTGACCGGGGAACGCGGGCACCTTGAGGATGCTGGGAACGCGGTCGTACGGAGACGCGCCGCCCGGCGGCACCGGGTAGGTGTTCGTGAACTGATGGCGCATCATCAGGATGCCGTCGCGGGTCATGCGCGAGACGTCTTCGCGGAGCTGGGCCTCGAAGATGGTGGCCTGCTGTGTCAGCGCGCTGAGGCGCTTGCCGGTGGTGACGGTGCGGCCGACGGTCTGAAAGACGGCGGCGAGGCCGACGGAGATCACCGCGACGGCGCCGACGGCGACGAGCATCTCCGAGAGCGTGAACGCGCGGCCGGCGCTGACGCGGAGCGACCGGGCGAGCGAGCGAGCGGCGGGTGATGCATGGCGGTTGCGCATGACGACTTCTCCGGACGAACGGCGGGAACAGGATCACTGACGGATGGTGAGAACTTCAACACTCGCGGGAACGACGGGCGAGACGAGGAACTGAACCTCGCCTGCGGTCGTGCCGCCGCCACCGTTGATGGCCTTGACGGTCTGGGGCGCCAGCGGCGGCGAGATGACCACGGCGCGATCGGAGGTGTAGTTCACACCCTTTTCGTCGGGGATCGCGACGACGGTGTAGACGTTGCCCTCGGTGTCGACAATCTGCTGGCCAACCTGGCGGAGCGCGACGAGCACGGCGGGACGCGGGGCGTTGAACTCGATGACGGTGTAGGGCGCGGTGTTGATGCCGTAGCGCTGATGGCTGCGGACGGGCGTCGCGACGATCGGCACGGCGTAGTTGCCCTGGCCGCTGAAGGTGGGAAGGCCGTCATTATCGACGCCGACAGCAACGGCGTTGCCGGAGGAGATCACCTCGGCGAGCGTGGTGTTCGCACCGACGCGGATGCCGGGATCGATGCGGCGGATGAAGACCGCGACACGCAGCGTCGCGAACTCCGTCGGGTTCGCCGACGTTGCGGGAGACGCGAGAATCGGAACCGCATCCCAGACGTACTGCGGAGTGACGCCCGGCCCTTGGGGCAACAGACGGTCGCTGGTGTAGATCACGACTTCGGGATTGCCGGACGAGCCGGACGCCCCGAGCAGTCGGAACGATCCAGCTTCGCCGACCTTGTTACCGATCTTGCTCACCGCGCCGTAGATCCGCAGGCGGTCCGTCTGGGCTTCAAGGACATCGGTCCAGAGGCTCTGGAACCCGGCGCTGGTGTTCTTGCGGGCGGCGGCGTGGAGTTCCTTTGAGAACGGCCCCCAGCCCTTCAGGCCGGCGGGGTCGTTCAGCACCGAGTGCCCACGGAGCACGGCTTCGGCCCCGCCAGCGGCGGCGAC
>JBILLU010000306.1:0-2999 GCA_044375915.1 Phycisphaerales bacterium | reverse complement strand
GACGATCACGCGGTGCTCGTCGAAGGGCTTCGCGCCCAGTTCGCGATCGAAGGGCGTATTGAGGTCGTGGGCCGCCTCTCCTCCGCCGCCGGGTTGGTCGAGGAAGTGCAGCGCCTGCGGGCCGATGCGGTGCTGCTCGATATCGAGATGCCCGGCCCCGACGCGTTCGAGAGCGCGGACCGTCTGCGGCGAGCCTGCCCGAACGTCCGAGTGATCGTCCTGAGCGCCCACATCCGCGACGGCTTCATCTCGGCCTCGGTCGCCGCGGGCGCGTGCGCCTATTTCGCCAAGTCTGACGAGCCAGCAGACATCGTCAGCGGCGTGTATCAAGTCATGCACCGCCGGTCCGAGACGTTCCTGCTTGGACCCAAGGTGCGGGAGCGATGCCAGGTGCGGCAGCCCGATGGCACCCTCGTGCACACCGGACTCATGACTGCAAGCACCACCCTCGGACTCGCTGGCGCGCCGACACCCCTCCTGGAATCTCTCTCTGCTCGCGAAGCCGAGATTCTGCGACTGATCGGCAAAGGCCTCAGCCGCCATCGCATCGCCGCGGAACTGTGCCGGAGCGTCAAGACCATCGACGGTCATCAGGATCGCATCTTGCGCAAGCTCGGCATCTCGACGCGTGCGGACTTGATGCGGTTTGCGATCCGCGAGGGTCTCGCGCAGGCCTAGCGCCGCTGTACTTCGCCGCGGGGCACCTTTCAAGCAATCGTCCCCGTCCATCGCGCTCGTCGATGGGGGATTGCTCCGCTCTTGTTTCACCGATCGCGGGAGCCATCATCTCTTGGTTCCATTACGACCTCGTGCGCGAGGCGCGACCGGAACATCGATGGCCCGCTGCTCCAAGCGAACGCGGGCCGTGAACAAGAAAGAAGGTCCACATGATTCTGCGAACCTCGTATCGCATTTCCGCCGCTGCGATCCTCATCGCGTGCTCGGGCACCATCGCCCACGCTGGAGCACCAGTCGTCGAGACACCCGCCCCATCGATTGGCGTCGAGTCGGGCGCGACCAACTTCCGTTCGTCCCGGTGGATCGCCGACCGCGGTGTGATCAGCAACACCGGTGAGACCATCGCCCAGGTGAACGATCTCATCATCGACCGCGGCACCGGACGCATCGACTATCTGGTGCTCAAGACCAACACCACGTTCGGGCTCGGTGGCCGGGCCGTGATCGTGCCCTATGCCGACTTCCGTTGGGACCCGGCCGCGGGCAAGGACCGCTTCGTGCTCGCCTCCACCGCCGAGCAGCTCAAGGCTCTTCCCGAGTACACCCCCGAGAGCTGGTCGGCGCTCAAGGACTCGTCGAGCGGTAGCGAGGATGAACTCCACCGTCGCCTGGCCGCTGATCTCGCCGCACCCAGCGATCCTTACGCCGGGAGCCTGACCGCGGCGAAGAAGATGCACCTTGAGGGCAAGATCCGCAGCGTCGATCGCGTCCAGACGAGCACGTTCGGCGAGCAGACACAGGTCACCGTCGAAGCCGCGGACGGGTCGACGAAGAACGTCGCACTCGGCCCGTCGTGGTTCGTGAACTCCTCCGGCGCGGCCCCGATGCGGGGCGACACGGTCGTCATCGACGCTCTCGAACTGCCACGCGATCCCGATCAGCTGTTCGCCGCGGTCGAGAGCCGCATCGGCGACCGGTCGCTGCGGCTTCGCGACTCCAACGGCGGCGCCACCTGGACCAAGGGCACGGTCGAGAGCGATGGGCACACCTACAGCAGTTCGTACTCGCGCTCGGTGCTCGCCAGCACGATCTACGGTGCCACCGTGGACTGCCGCGGCAACGAGTGCGGCAAGGTCGCCGATCTGATCGTCGAGAGCCAGTCCGGCACCGTCGCCTTCCTCTCGATCGACCCGAACCAGAACTTCCTGGGCATCGGCGACACCAAGCGCCTGGTTCCCTGGTCTGTCGCCAGCTTTGCGCTCGCCGGAGTGATCCGGATGGACGCGTCCAAGGAGATGGTGCTGGCCAGCCCGGAGACGCCGGCCAATGCGGCCGCGATGAACTCCGGCACGCACCTTGATCGCGCGTACAAGGCCTATGACACCAAGGCCCCGCGCTACGAGCGGCGCTCGGTCGGGGCAATCTCCGCGAACCCGAGCGACAATCCGGCCAAGCGCTCCGGTGGATCGATGGGTGAACGCGCCGGCGACAACGCGGGCGGCTGGGGTCGGAACGGTGCCATCCTTTCCAGTATCGAGCCCGGCACCGCGCGCACCATCACAGGAACGGTTGTGAACGTCACTGAAACAGCTGTGGAGAAGGGCGTGCATCCCGCTCGCCAAGTCACGCTCAAGATCGCCGGGGCCAGCGAAGAGGTGGTTCTCCTCGGACCGGAGTGGTACCTCGCCAAGCAGAAGACTCAGTGCGCTCCGGGAGACGTGATGACGCTGCAGGCCGTGCGCACGCAGATCAACTCCAAGCCCCACTGGATCGCGCGCTCTATGAAGCACAAGGACAGCCAGATGGTGCTCATCAACGACGACAACGTGCCGATGTGGTCGCGCCCGTAAAGCCGGATTCAAGACCCAACGACAATGCCAACCACCACCTGCGGCGATCGTGCACGCCGCCCAACCCACAGGACACTCATGCAATACAAGAACGAGAAGCCATATACAACTACACCGACGAACCCCAATGAAGACCTGATCTCGGGCGAGCACGGCGCTCACCCGCTCGGGGTCGGGGTCGGCGCGATCGGCGCTGGGGCTGTCGCCGGTGCGGTCGGCGGCGCGGTCGCCGGACCGGTCGGCGTCCTCGCCGGAGCGATGGGCGGCGCGGTGCTCGGCGGAATGATCGGCAAGGAAACCGCCGAGGCGATCAATCCGACGACCGAGACGGACTACTGGCGGTCCCGACACGACAGCCAGCCCTACGCGCAGGGACCACAGACGTACGACGACTTCGCTCCGGCGTATCGCTACGGCTGGGAGAGCTACAGCACGCGCCGTCCCGAGCACACCACGTTTGAACACGCCGAG
>JBILLU010000094.1:0-12393 GCA_044375915.1 Phycisphaerales bacterium | reverse complement strand
TCTTCGCCGTCGCCTACGACGCGCTCATCTGCGAGTGAGGGCGCGTGGCACTGACCCGTGCCACTGACCTCGGCTCTACGCGGTCCGCACCGCCGCGTCCATGGCGGCACTTCGCACAGACCTTGCCAAACCAAAGTCAGCGGCACGATGTCACACCGCACCCGCGCAGATCTCCATCGCCGCAAGCGCAAACCCGTCCCCCCACCCCACAGGTGAAGCCTCCGCCTCTCCTCAGCTTTTCCCCGCCCGGAGGGCGCACGACTGTTGCCGGCATATTCATCTGCCGGTCTCCGCACCTCTTCATCCGCCCCGCCCCGGAGGGGCGGACGACCTGCACCGTGCGGAAGAATCCAGAAAGAGCACAAAGCACGCTGTCTTTCTCAGTCTCTCCGTCTCTTCCCCATGCTCAATCAAGTCCTCACCGGCAGGCGGCCCGACCACCTCGCGCCGTTCCACGGACTTCCGATTCCTGAGGTCAGCGTTCCGAACCAATCCACCCCCTCGCGCACTCAACCTCTTCACCAAAGAGGCCCCATGCACCCCACCCTGCTCGCCCTTTCCACATCGCTCGCCTTCTCGTCCTTTTGCGCCATCGCCGAGCCACCCCAACCCACAAACGCTTCGCTCTCCCGCACCTCGACCCCAAGACTCACCCGCACCCTGAACAGAACCCCCGATTCCTCCACGGTTCACTGCGCCGCACAAGATCGCGTCGGCGATCTGTGGTTCGGCACCGGCGGCGAGGGCGTCTACCGCTACAACGCAAACGCCTTCACGCAGTACACCGTTCAAGATGGCCTGCCCAGCAACACCGTTCGGTGTGCGCTCGCCGACGCGGACGGACAACTCTGGTTCGGCACCGACGCCGGCCTCTGCCGCTGGAACGGCGAACGCATGGAGATCGTTCCACTCCCTCCGCCACCCGTCATCAATGCCACGCGAACATTCAACGAGCCCGTACCGGGCGCACCCCCCGAAGTCTGGAGCCTCCTCCAAGACCGCCGCGGCACGCTCTGGATCGGCACCAACGGAGGTTTGTTCGTCTCCAACCGCGGCATCATCACCCCCTTCCTCGATGATTCCGCCATCGCCAATCCCAGCAAGCTCCACCTGAGAATGGTCAATTCGATGCTCGAAGACCGCGAAGGCAACATCTGGTTTGCGTCCGGAATGCACCCCGGCTTCGAAGGCCTCTGCCGCTTCGACGGCGCAACGCTCACGCAACTCATCCCGGGTGGCCAGCGCTGGATCCGCTCGCTCGTCGAAGACTCCGACGGCACGCTCTGGATGGGCACCCGCAGCGGCGGCGTCTGGCGCTATGACGGCAACGAGTTCACACCCTTCTCCGACAAACGCGGCATCGGCTCCCCCATGCTCGTCGACCACGCCGGCAAAATCTGGTTCAGTGGCGAGGAAGACAACCGCGGCATCAACATCTCCGGCGTCTGGCGCTACGACGGAAAGACCTTCGAGAACTTCAAAATCGAGAGCATCATCGGCGGCTACGGCGTCTGGTCCATCACCCAGGATCGCAGCCACACCATCTGGCTCGGCACCCGCAACACCGGCCTCTACCGCTTCGATGGAAGATCGTTGATTGGTCTTTCCGAGTAGGAAGTTGGCCCGACCACGCCGCGACGAATCGCGATCATCCGCTGCGTTGAGCGGGTGTCCCGATCACCCTCCGCCGTGCCACGCATCATCCGCTGCTTTGAGCGGATGATCGTGCCGACCGTGCAAGCGGGTGCGTTGTACTGATCCGTGCCATGGACGTCGGCTCTGCGAGGTCCTTACCGCCGCGTCCATTTCGGCACTTCGCACCGACCTTGCCAAACCAAAATCAGTGGCACGCTGTCACATCGCACCCGCGCTGAACTCCATCACCGCAAGCGCAAACCCGTCCCCCACCCCACAGGCGAAGCCTCCGGTTCTCCTCCGCTATTCCCCGCCCGGAGGGCGCACGACTGTTGCCGGCAGATTCATCTGCCGGGCAACGCTCTGAATCAACCCCGCCCCGGAGGGGCGGACGACCTGCACCGTGCAGAAGCATCCAGAAAAGCACCAAGCGAGCTGTCTTTCTCCGACTCTCCGTCTCTCCGCCATGCTCAACCAAGCCCGACGCCCAACCACACCCACCCACATCTCCATCGCCACGCTCATCCCACCCTCCACCGACTACGCTGCCCCATGCAGGCGGCGTGCGCACTCCAATACGGCAAGCCCAGCGTGGTCACCATCCGCGCATGCCCCGATCCCCCCTGCGGCCCCGATGACCTCATCCTCCGCTCCCACGCCGCCACCGTGGACTCCGCCGATGCCCGCATCCGCGCCATGCGCATGCCCCCCGGCTTCGGCCTCGCCGCACGCCTCGCCTTCGGCATCACCAAGCCCCGTCAGCCGATCCTCGGCACCGCCGTCTGCGGCGAGGTCGTCCGCGTCGGCCCACGCGTCACCCGCGCCCGCGTCGGTGATCGCGTCGTCGCCATCACCGGCATGCGCTTCGGTGCCCACGCCGAACTCGTTCGCGTCTCGCCCCATCAGCCCATCGCGACGCCGCCGCCGAACTGGAGCGCCCAAGACGCAGTCGCCCTCGTCTTCGGCGGCATGACCGCGCTCTACTACGTGCGCGACCTTGCCGCCGTGAAACCCGGCGAGCAGGTCCTCGTCCACGGTGCCTCGGGAGCCGTGGGCACCGCGGCCGTGCAGATCGCTCGCCACCTCGGCGCCGAAGTCGACGCCGTCTGCAGCGGGCCCAACGCCGATCTCGTCCGCGGCCTTGGTGCATCCCGCGTCATCGATTACACGCAGCAAGACCCCACCCGCGAACGCGATCGCTACGACGTCGTGATCGACACCATCGGCGGCCGATCCTTCAAGCACTGGCGCGACACCCTGCGCCCCGGCGGGCGCTGCGCCCTGATCGTCGCGGCCCTGCCCGACCTCCTTGCCGCGCTCCGCACGACATACGCCAATCGTCGCGTGCTCGTCGGGGTCGCCCCGGAGCGAGAAGAGAACCTCCGCGAACTCATGCGCCTCGCCGAGATCGGCACGCTGCGGCCCGTCATCGACACCATCTTCCCATTTGCAGACATCGTCCAGGCACACACACGCGTCGACACCCACCGCAAACGCGGCAGCGTCGTCGTGACGTTCGGCGAGGTCAAGGACCCACCGTTTCCCGCTCCTTGACACCCAGGAGCGTGGCATTGACCTCGTACAAGTGACCTCGGCTCTGAGAGGCCACTGCCACCTGGGCCATCACGGCGAATCGCATCGATCTTGCCAAGCCAAGGTCAGTAGCACGCTGACGCCTCAAACTCCCCGCGCACAACGCCGTCGTCGCGCGCACACCCCGCGAACACTGTTCCCCCCACCTCCCCAGAATCCCACGCAATCGCACCTCGCCCCGCCGCGGCCTCGACTTACGCCGTTTCCACCCGCCGTAAGTCCTGATCCCCCGCGCGCACACCGTCGTCGTCGTGCGCACAAACCGGTCCCTCCGCCCCCCCCCCTGTAGAGGCTCCGCCTCGTCGTGCCGCCGTCGAGTCCCTGCCCCCCTGCTCCCCTCCTCTCCTGCTCCCCTTTCCCCCCATGCTCAACCACGTCCTCACCTCCCTCCTCCACACCCGTGACTCCATCGCCGACGCCGCGGCCGCGCTCAAACTCCCTCTCTCCGAGTTCATCGCCATCGCGACCTCACCCCAAGCACAACACATCCTCGCCCAGGTCGAAGCCCTCGAGAAGCGTCGCGCCGAAATTCTGCAAGCCGCCGCCCACGCCGCCGCGCTCCAGACCCTTCACACCCTCACCGATGCCGATTCCATCGGCGACGACGACACCCGAAACATCCAGCGCAAGGCCGCCGCGACCATCCTCACCCACACCCGCGCCGCCGCAAGACTTGCCCTCGACACCAAACGCGCCGAGTCCCTCGCCCTCCACCGCGCCGAACAACGCCAGCGCCGTTCGAACGATCGCGACGGCGACCGTGGCTCGGCACTTCAACGCCGATCTTCGCGCCAAAGCGGCCAATCGCGGCTCGCATCTACGCGTTCGACCTACCGCACACGCCGGATCTCGACACGCATCATCGAGAGTCCGAGAAGCCGGCCGCACGCACGGCACACACCACACACACGGTGCCGCTCAACTTATGGGACGTTCCGCGAGCATAACTTTCCATACCTGTTCGCCAAACTACCGCATTGCATGGCACGACCCCCGAACCCGAGTAGATTTCCCGAGTGTTCCGCTTGAGGCGTTCACCCCGTGGTGGTGGTCGGCGCCCGGACCTGAACGCAATTCAAGGGAGATCTGCATCGTGGGAAATCGTCTTTGCTCGCTCGTCGTCGCCGCCTCCGCTGCTTGCACCGGTATCGCGCACGCTGGTCTCATCGCCTACTTCCCCTTCACCGGCGGCTCCGTCGCCGACGCCTCCGGCAACGGCGTTGTCGCGACCAACAACGGCGCGACCACCGCCGCCGGCAAACGCGGCCAGGGCCTCTCGTTCAACGGCTCCAGCAGCTTCGTCAACGTCAATCTCAACATCAACGCCGCCGCCCGTCCCAACCTGACGATGGGTGCCTGGGTCAAGGCCGCCGCTGGCAATGGCCTCGTGTCACAGATCATCTCCCACGACAACTTCGGCTTCGATCGCTCTCTCTGCATCGACTTCCGCGGCGGGACGACCAACTCATGGTCCGCCTTCACCGGCAACGGCGTGCTCAGCGGCGGCATCCCGGCCGTCGTCGGCGAGTGGGTCTTCCTCGCCGTCGTCTACAACCAATCCGCCGGCACCGTTCGACTCCACGTCAACGGCCAGAGCTTCACCGCCAAGTCCAACTTCAACCCCGGCTACAACTATCTCAACATCGGCGTTAATCCCAACGGCAACGGCGAGTACTTCAGCGGCTTGATCGACGAAGTCTTCTTCTTCGATGAGGCCCTCAGCAACTCCCAGATCGAGAACCTCCGTCTCAACGGCGTGCCCACCCCCGGCACCGCGGGCCTCCTTGCCCTCGCCGGCATCACCGCCGCGCGCCGCAACCGCCGCCGCAACTGATCCCGCGGCAGTCATCCGCACAACCAAAGTGTCCAACGCAAACACCCGCGACCCGCGGGTGTTTGTGCGCGCCCGGACGCAGTTACGAGCCCGTGACCCAGAGCGCCACCGTCTCGGTCACCGTCAGCGTCACATCGTTCCCGACCGTGACGTTGCCCAGGTTCACATCCGGCTTCACGCGGATCACGCGCTCCTTGCCCGCCGGGCCGCGAACGGTCACGGTCCGGAACACCGAGTCCACCGCGAGCACCCGCGCGGTCAGCAGCGCCGTGCTGGTCACGACCATGCCCGGCTTCTCGCCAAGCCGCGTGCGCGACACATCGGTCACCGTCCCCGCGACCGGCTCGCCCTGGCTCGGTCCGACCGAGACGGCCACCGAGTCCGCCACCATCGCGTGCACCGTGTCGCCGACGCGAATCTGAGCGAAGTTCCGCACCTCCGGCCCGCACTTGTACGTGGTGACGACGCCGTCCTCCCACCGCAGCGTCACCTCGCGCGTCGCCGAGTCGATTGCCTCCACCCGCGCCGTGGTCGTCACGCCGTCGGTCTCGGCCCGCGTCACGGTCTCGTCCGCCGACTTGTTGGTGTTGCACGCGCCAAGCACGAGCACGGAACCCAACGCAACGCCCATGACAACACTGCGGACTCGGATCGACTGCATTGAAGAATCTCCGGAAAAGTGACTCATTGTTCGGACCAGAAGACTCGAAGCCTATCCGATCCTGACCCGGCTGTCATCCGCCGCGGACCAAACTACCATCCGGCATGAACCTCGTTGACAAGATCCGATCGATCGCCGCGGATCTCGCCGCCAAGCGGGGAAACAGCGCGGAATCCTGGGCGCTCGCCGCCCGGCTCCTCGGTCGCATCTGCAACGACGCCGCCGCTATTGAAAAGGTCGTCGCGTCGAAAGAGCCGTCCGCACTGGTGGCCCTGCTCGACGCGCTCGAGGGTAAAGCCGCCGCCGCGGCGGCTGTTCCGCTTCCCACGTTCTCCGCCTCCGAACTCGACGCCGCGTACCGCGCGTTTCACAAGCGCCTCAAGGTCAGCCGCCTCGCCGACGAGTCCAAGCTCGGCGGGCGCTACACGTCCGGCGGGCGTCACTCCGAGATCGACGCCATGCAGCCGCCGGATGGCTTCCCTGCCGAGATCTGGCCAGCGCTGGTCCGCGCTGGCAAACTCAAGGACGCCGGCGGCGGGTTCTATCGCGAGCCGTGATGCGACGACGAGTCGGATCCTTGGAGTGTTCAGCGCCGACGTCGCGTCGCGGCAAGCGCGGCGCACCCCAGCAACGCGACGGTTGACGCGGACGGGATGACCGTCCATTCCACCATCATGGACGCATCGAAGTACGCGTTGGAGTTCTCGTCAGCGTTGTGGTACAGCCGCAGCGACTCGGGCGGCATCCAGCGGATCGGTCCCGTGCTCGGCGTGGTTCTGAGATCATCGATGCCGTCGGCACCCAGAACGATGACCGCGCCGAGCGCGGACGCAAAGCGGCTTTGGTTGGTGTCGAGCAGGATGTTGCGTGCCGCCAGATCGCGGTGGATCACGCCGTTGGAGGAGATGAAGGCGGAGGACGTCCAGCTCGAGGTGTAGGAGTCGAACTGCTGGGGGTCGAACGAGGACCAAGGGGCACTTGGGGTGGCGCGGTTGCTTCCCGTGTGAAACGGGTTCTCGCCCCGCACGCCCTTGTCTTTGTAGAGCGGGTTGTTCTTCACGCCGCTGAACAGGGTCGTGGGATCTCCGACGTTCTGCAGCTCGACTTCGTGCATTCCATCGAACCGGATCGTGTGGGTCGCCTGCGGCACCGACAGCAGGTCACCGCCAGGCGTGAGAGTCACGACGATCGAGTACGACGCCCAGACGATCTCGCCCCGAGCCACGCCAGCGACCAGCGCCAGGGCGGCGCACGAAAGTGCTGCAATCTTCACGGCCTTGTCCTCCCTACGAGTGTGTGCCCAACCAGATGAAACCAATGTCGGAGGCGGAAACTCCGAATCGCCATTCTCGCACGGATGCCGATTGCTTGCAAGCGAAAAAGTCGCAATCCGGAAGCGCGTCGTGCTTTGGCTGTTCGTGCGAGCGGCTTGCGAACGGCGCGTGCTGACACTGGTTCTGCGTGCGTTCGCGAGGTCGAGCACACGGTTGGGCCGCAGGGTGTCGATACACTGCATGTGGGAGGGGTGGTGGGGGGAGGTGGGGCTCGCGGCGAAGGCCGCGGAAAGGGGGCTCCGATGAATGCTCTGCACTCGTTCGACGCCTTCGAGCTGCGTGGCCGCAGCTTCGAGGAGCGGTACTTCCACACCAAGGACGCGGAGTTGGTCGAGAAACTCCGGGCGGTGTTCCAGTGTTGCCGTGATCGGGAGGAGCTGAAGAAGGTCACTGGGTTGCGCGACGAGGCGCTGATTGATCGTCTCGTCGATCTGCATGTCCGCGGCGAGATGATGACGGCGTTCAAGCTGATGCCGCTGGTGGAGATCGCGTGGGCCGACGGCACGCTCGATCACCGCGAGGCGGCTGCGGTCGAGCACGCCGCGGCACGGTTTGGGGTGACTCCGGGCCCGGCGATGGACCGCCTGCGCGAGTGGCTGCGGCGCGGGCCGACGCCGGAGTTGCGGGCGCTGTGGGTCCGCTACGCGGAGGAGCTCCGCAAGACGCTCACGACGGCGCAACTGGACGAGTTCCGCGAGGATCTGCTCAAGACCGCCCGTGGCATCGCGGATTGCAGCGGCGGCGTGCTGAGCGTGTTCTTCAACACGAGCGCGGCGGAGAAGCGGATCATCGATGAAGTCCAAGCGGCGTTGACGCACC
The DNA here is from genome assembly GCA_044375915.1 of Phycisphaerales bacterium. Classification (GTDB taxonomy): domain Bacteria; phylum Planctomycetota; class Phycisphaerae; order Phycisphaerales; family UBA1924; genus JAFEBO01. Next base: position 4,517 of record JBILLU010000094.1, on the reverse strand, counting down.
CCAAGCCCGCGGGTGCGACGACGGAGCCGCCGGACCCGGTCGAGAAGATCGGTTGGACGATGATGTGATGGCGGGTCGCAGATGGCGGGGTCCGTTCGCGACGGCGCCGGATCGATCGGAGCATCGTCGGCGGCTGGTGCACTTGATTGCGATGCTCGACGCGTCGGCTCGGACCTCGTTACCATTGTTGAGCCTGGAGGTCCTTCATGAATCCGACTCGCGTTCTCGTGCTTTCCGTCCCGCTTGCTTTGTTCGCGCTCAGCGGCTGCGAGGCCACGCCCAAGCAGCAGGGGAGTCAGTCGCAGCTCACCGCGACCTACAAGATGGGCGCGTTGTCGGCGGTGGTTCCCGCCAAGGTGCCGGCGGTGATGGCCGCGGCGGAGCAGACGCTGCGTGATCGCGGCTACGCGATCGAGTCGAGCGCGTCGACGACCGAGCAGGGCGGCATCATCGCGCGGCCGCCGGCGTACAACCTTGGAAAAACCATGAAGATCGACGTTGCGAGCACCGCGACGGACGAGACAACGATCACGCTTTCGACCAATCCGTGGGACGAGACTTTGCTGCGGATCACGCTGGATCGGATTTTGGCGCGGTTGGGGATGTGAGAGGGAAGGGGAGCAGGGGGGCAGGGGAGCAGCGAAGCAGCGAAGAACAAAGCCGCGGGTTGCCCGCGGCTTTTTGTTGGAATGCGTGCGAAATGTCTGGGACGTTATCTGCGTCGCGTTATCCCTGCACCGCTTCGTACGTTCTTACCTCTTGTCAATCCCCGCGTACGCCACGGCGTGGGGGCCGGTGTAGTCGGCGTCGGGGCGGAAGAGGCGGTTGTCGCTGAGCTGCTCGATGCAGTGGGCCGACCAGCCGCCGGCGCGGGCGATGACGAAGCTGGGGGTGAAAAGGTCCAGCGGCAGACCGATGCAGTGGTACGTGGTCGCGCTGTAGAAGTCGACGTTGGGGTAGATGCCCTTGGCGGCCTTTTCGCGGTTCATGACGGCTTCAATGGCGGTGCTCTTTTCAAAGAGCGGCATGTTGCCGGTGTCGCGGGCGAGCTGCTCGGCGAGGACCTTGAGGTGGGTCGCGCGTGGGTCGTAGGCCTTGTAGATGCGGTGGCCGAAGCCGGGGATCTTGTCCTTCTTGGCGAGCTTGTCCTGGATGAACTTCTCGCAGTCGGCGACGGCGGGGATCTGGTTGAGCATCTTCATCACGCCCTCGTTCGCGCCGCCGTGGAGCGGGCCACGGAGCGAGCCGATCGCGCCGGTGATGGCGGAGTAGATGTCGCTCTCGGTGGAGATGAGGACGCGGGCGGTGAAGGTCGAGTTGTTGAAGCCGTGGTCGGCGTGGAGGACGAGGCAGACGTCCATGGCCTTGGTCATCGCCGCGGTCGGCTTCTTGCCGTTGAGCATGTAGAGGAAGTTCTCAGCCAAGCCCATGCTCTTATCGGGGCGGACGAGGGCCTTGCCCTGGCGGTAGTTGTGGAAGTAGGCGAGCAGCGTGGGGACCTGAGCGAGGATGGACAGCGCCTTGTCGCGCAGCGAGGGGATGTCGATGGCGTTGGGCTTGGGGTCGTGCAGGCCCAGCGAGGAGACCAGCGTGCGCACGGCGTGCATGGGCTCGGCGGTCTTGGGGAGCGTGTGGAGGAGTTCCTCGACGCCCTTGGGGATCTCGTAGCGGGCGCGGAGGGCGCTCTCGAAGTCGCTGATTTCGGACTTCTTGGGGAGGCGGCCGTTCCAGAGGAAGAAGACGGTCTCCTCGAAGGTCGAGTGCGTCGCCAGCTCGCCGATGGGGATGCCGATGTACTCGAGCACGCCCTTCTCCCCGTCGATGAAGGAGAGTTTGGTCTGGGCGGCGACAACGCCTTCGAGTCCTTTGGAGTACGCGGCCATGAGGGATTCCTTCGAGCGGAAAGGTGAACCGGAAAGCCATCCCGGAACCGCTTGTCGCGGACGGTCGAAAACGCCGCTCCGGCCCGGGCCCCGACTATAGAAACCGCGCCGCCAACCCTCCAGCGCGGGGAGCGGTTCGACGCAGCATTTCGGGTTGGATTCACCGGTGCGGGACCGAGGGGGCGATTGAGGGGGCAAGGGGGGTGGGTTCGGATCGTCCCGTTTCGGGAACGGGCGGGCGAATTCCCGCTCACCAACTCTCGTTCTGGATCGCCTTCCCGTACCTCTGCCGCTCATCCGGTGTCACTGCCCCGTACCATGGGACGTGATTCTTCCCCTCGGCACAGATCGGCCGCTGCGTCGGCCGACGCTGATCAACCACATCCTCATTCTGTTCAACGTCGCGGCGTTCTGCCTCTGCGCGGCGCTCACGGGCTTTGCGGACAAGGAGTTCGGGTGGGTGGTCCGGACGTTCGGTCTGAGCCGGGAGCACATGGACTGGTGGAGATGGATCACGTACGCGTTCGTGCACGCGGACTTGCTGCACATCCTGGGGAATCTGCTGTTCCTTTGGGTTTTCGGGCCCACGGTGGAAGATCGGCTGGGGCGTATCGGCTACGTGGTCTTCGTGCTGCTGGGCGCCGCCGCGTCGGGGGCTGGGCACGTCGCTGCGAGCAAGTTCGCTCTTGTGGTGGGTGCGTCGGGCGTGGTGTCGGGCGTGACGGGCGCCTTTTTGATTCTGTGCCCGCGGGCGAACATCCGCACGTTTGTGTTCTTCATCCTGATCGGAGTGTTCAACATTCCGGCCTTGTGGTACATCGCGTTCTGCATCGCGAGAGACATCATCGGGTTCGGCCACGGCAGCCGCGATGTGTCGTACGCGGCACATCTTGGCGGCTATGCGTTCGGGGCGTCGACCGCGCTCGTGCTGCTGGGGACGAAGATCCTGGCCCGCGAGGATTACGACGTGTTCTACATGATCCGCCAGGCGCGGCGTCGGCGCGAGATCAACGAGGCGGTGCGTGAGGGCCAGCAGCGGCTTTATCGGGGTGCTGGGTCGGCGGACGCGAAGGCGAAGCGGGGCAAGGCGGTGGTCGAGATTCCGGAGGTTCCGCTCGAGGTCGCCAGCGCGCGGGCCGCACTTTCCGCGGCGCTCAGCAGCGGCGATCGGGACGGCGTGGTAACGCACTATCGCACGCTGACGACGGTGGTGGACGCGGCGAAGGCGTCGCAGCAGAATTTCAACGCGGCCCTCGAGGTGATGCCAAGCCGTGCGCAGCTTGATTGTGCGAACCGGCTCTTCGAGCTGGGCGAGCGGGCCTTGGCGGCGCGGGCGTACCGAGGCTTTTTGAACCAGTACGAGAGAGATCCGCAGGCGGGCGTGGTGCGTGTGATGCTGGCGCTTTTGATGGTGCGGTACCTGGAGCAGCGCGAACAGGCCCGCGGCGTGCTCGACGAAGCGATCCGCGTGCTGACCGAGCGCGGCAACGACGACGAGCACCTGTCGCTCGCGCGGAGTCTTCTCGCGGAGATCGGTCCCAAGCAGCAGGCGACCTGACCATGGCACGTACTCGCATCAAGATCTGCGGCGTTCGGGACGAAGAGGCGGCGCTGGCGGCGGTTGATTCCGGTGCGGACGCGATCGGTTTCATGTTCGTGCGTTCGAGCGTGCGGTACATCGATCCCGCGGAGGCGGCGGAGTTGATGGCGATGCTGCCGCCGATGGTGGCGAGCGTGGGTGTGTTCATGAACACGCCGATCGATTCGTTCCTCGACATCGAGGAGCAGTGTCCGACGACGCACACACAGTTGCACGGCGAGGAGAGCGAGGAACTGATCGCGTCGTGCGCGCCGATCATCAAGGCCATTCGGTTCTCGCCGGCGACGATCGCGGAGGATCTGGAGCGGCTGAACGAGAATGAGAATGTCGAGGCGATCCTGATCGACGGCCCGAGCCCGGGTGCGGGCGTGCCGTTCCAGTGGACGGACCTCAAGCCGCACTTGGAGAACTTCGCCAAGCCGGTGTTCCTGGCGGGCGGGCTGACGCCGGAGAACGTGGGCGAGGCGGTGCGAACGCTGCGGCCTTACGGCGTGGACGTGTCGAGCGGGGTGGAACGCGATCGCGGGGTGAAGGACCCGGCGTTGATCGAGGCGTTCTGCGAGGCGGTGCGGCGGGCGGACCTGGGCGGGGACTGAGCCTGAGCGAATGCTGGTGGAAACGCGGGATATCCCTCACAGAGATCAAACAATCAGTGAAGGTATCGTCGGTTTTTCACGGACATAGAAACCCGGTTCATCCGATTTCGTGTGTACTTGTATGCGGTGGGTAGTCGGAGAGGCCCCGCGGTCATGCCGCGGGCGGACAGACGCTTGAGAGCTCTGCGCCGACCGATCCTGGAGGTGCCGCATGCGTGGCACGATGGCGTTGGTGACCGGGCTGATGCTGGGAGCCGGGGTGCTGGTGGCGGCCGGGCTCATGCCGCACGATGTAAGCGGTGCGGCGTGCGTGCTTGCGATTCTCAGCTCCTGCTCGGTCGTGCTTCTTGAGAGCGACCGGCGGCGGCGGCGCGGTTGTGCGTCGACGTCGGCGTCGCGGTGATCGGGACGTCACTTTGGGAGCGGCTTGCGGAGTGC
>JBILLU010000305.1:0-3010 GCA_044375915.1 Phycisphaerales bacterium | reverse complement strand
TGTCGGTAAAGCTTTCACGCCAGGGCAAGAAGACGAACCAGTCCTTCAGGACGATCCAGTCGCTCTTGGGTGAGCGGTAGAGATCATCGACGACCGCGAGCGAGGCGTCGTCGCCGAGGAACGCGAATGGCGCGATCAGGGCGCCGGTGCTGACGCCCGTCACGACATCGAATCGCGGCAGGGCCAGCTCGCCCTGCACCTCACGCCAGCCCTGCAGGACACCGGCTCCGAACGCGCCCCAGTCTCCGCCGCCCGAGATGGCCAACACGTCCAGCACCGGTGGCTGCACGTCCTCGCTCCGGGCCTTGGCCTCCTCCCACTCCCGCTGCTCGCGGTCCAGCCGGCGTACGACCTTGGACGAGACCGCGACAAAGTCGGTGCGGATCTGCTCGATCTGTGCCAGACGCCGCTCGGCCAGCTCGTCCTTGGTCAGCGCTGGACGCGTCACGCCGCAACCCGCCAGCAGCATCGATGCCAAGATCCCCGCGCCAAGCACGCTCGAACGGATGCTGTATCTCATCGCCGGAGTGTACCGGCTACTTCGACGGCTCTTCGAACGACTTCGCCAGCTCCTTCAGCACGTTGGGCCAGGCTTTCTCGAAGTAGCCCCGGACCTCTTTCCAGTTGCCGGACTCGCTGAAGCCGTAGTGCTGGAAGCGGACGGCGGTCTTGTGCTCGCCGTCCTTGGCGAAGTGCAGCACGCACCAGGTGCGCTGGGCCCGCTCGGCGAACTTGGGCGGCGCGTTCCAACTGAAGCTCACCATCTCGTTGGGGATGTAGCTCAGCACCTGACAGCCGTTGCTGCCGATCTTGTCCTCACCGAAGTAGACCTCCCACGATCCGCCGACACGCAGATCGATCGCCGCCTCAGCCCCGAGGAATTTCTTCCATCCCGCGCTGGTCGTGAACCGCTCATACACCGCCGCCATCGGCGCGTTCACGCTCTGGGTGACCTCGAAGCCTTGCACGCCCGCGCCGCCGTTGGGGAACATCCCGGCGTCGACCGCAACCGGCTCGCCGGTCGGGCCCTTCATGGTGTTGCCCGCCGAGGGACCGACCGTGGCGTCGCCCGCGGCACTGAGCACCAAGCCACCAATCACCAGCGCGCCTGCTGTTGTCCGATTCATCGCTTGCTCCCTGTCTTCAAGGTACTTACGAGCACCACGGCCATAATTGAACGATCACTCAAGAAGGATAGCAGAAATTGAACGATCGATCAAGTGATCCGTTTCGGAAGCATGTGCGGCGGGGTCAAGAACGTGTTCAGGAGCGGCCCGACGCCGGTGCGCGATCCTCGGCCTTTCGTATCCTGTGCCCATGCACCCGACCGACACGACGCCGACCAAGACTCGTTTCTCTCGCCGCGGTGTGCTCGCCGGGGCGCTGGGGCTTGCCGCCGGGGCAGGTGTGGGGCACGCCGGTGCGGCAACGCAGGCTTCATCGCCCCGCCGCTCGCTGCGCCTCGCGCACCCCTCCGATATCCATGTGCAGCCGGAGCTCAAGGGCGGCGACGCGATGGTCGCCGCGTTCCGGCACATGATGGCGCTGGACACCAGGCCCGACCTCATCATCACCGGCGGCGACCTCGCGATGGACATCGCCGAGAACACCTACGAGCGCTCCAAGCTTGAGTGGGACATGTTCACCAAGGTGCTGCGTGACGAGGTGTCGTCCTCGGTTCCGATCCATCACACGCTCGGCAACCACGACATCTTCGGGCGCAACAAGAAGAAGTCCAAAGCCAGCGGCAGCGAACCCTACTACGGCAAGCGTTGGTTCCTCGATTCCTTCGGCTACACCTCGACGTATCGCTCGTTTGACCAGGGCGGCTGGCACTTTGTGATTCTGGACTCAATCGATCTCCTGCCCGACGGCGACGAGTATGTCTGCCGCCTCGGGGCCGAACAGTTCGCATGGCTGGAGCGCGACCTCGCGGCGACCACGCTGCCGACGGTGATCTCGTCGCACGCGCCGATCGTGTCGATCGGGAACTTCTACGACGCGCCGGACGATACCTGGTTCAAGTCGATGCCGGATCTACGGGTCGCGTTCAAACGCATGCACACGGATTGCCGCGAGCTGGATGCGCTGTTCCGGAAGCACAGGCATGTGAAGCTGTGCCTGAACGGGCACCTGCACCTGCTGGCGACGGCGACGTACAACGGGGTGACGTACATCTCCGAGGGTGCGGTGAGCGGCGACAAGTGGAAGGGCTCGAAGCGCCAGACGCCCGAGGGCTACGGCATCATCGATCTCTTCGACGACGGCACGTTCCAGCATCAGTACATGACGTACGGCTGGAAGGCGACGAAGTAGCGATCACTCGATCCAGTCGCCCTGCCCCGGCGTCGGCGTCCCCCACAGCGGGCCGTCGCGGTATTTGTGTTCGTACCACTGGTTGGTCACTCGGCGCAGTTCGGCAGCGAAGCCCAGTCCCGTCAGACGATCGGCGTCGATGGTGATGGCGATCGAATCGGGCGCGATCTCAAGACCCTGCACCGCGATGCCCTCGCGTTCGCCGATGGCATGAGCGGCAGCCTCCACGTTGCGACGCACACCCGCGTCTTCCAGCGGCGTGCCGTGCAGGGCTGTCAATCGCAGCACACAGATCATGGTTTCTTTGGTGGATCGCCGGCAGTCGGGGCACCGATCACTTGCGCTTCGTTCCGGGCGGCGGCGGAGCCTCTTCCGCCTTCATTTCCGCTTCGGCTTCCTTCTCGAGCTTGTCGAGCAGTGCTTCGATCGACTTGACGACGTGGTCCGCCTTGTCGTTCTTGGCGCGGGCGAGCATGCCGTCGATCATCATCATGAAGTACTGCTCTTCGTCGAAGGTCGCTTCGGTACGGGTCATGCCACGGCGACCCGTCCCTGCCGTGATCTTGTACGACTCGTTGAAGACCTCGTCGTGCGTGGAATCGACCAGCCAGTCGAAGTAGTCCTTGTTGCCGCTGTAGCCGTCGCACTGCTCGATCAGAGCGTGAAAGTCCTTGCGGTAGTCCTCATTGACCTG
>JBILLU010000093.1:0-12419 GCA_044375915.1 Phycisphaerales bacterium | reverse complement strand
TGAACACGAACTGCCCGGCGCACAGTGCCCCGATACCGATCCAGAGCCCTCGCCGGCCAAGCCATGAATCGTCCGCAACGCCGCTCAACGCCTGGTGCAGCAGCACCATGCCAACACCGGCGAGCAATAACGCCCACACCGTGAAGAGCAGCGTCCGGAGCGTCAAGACCGTCGCGGGAGTCGGCATGACTATGCCTTTGCTCCGGCGCTGCCGGCCTCGATCGCCTCAGGCTTGAGCACACCGATATCGGGCAGGTTGCGGTAGTACCCGTCGTAGTCCAAGCCGTAGCCCACCACAAACTCACTGGGGATCTCAAACCCGACATATTGAGCATGCACGTCGCGCTTACGGACCTCGACTGGCTTTTTGAGCAGCACGCAGATCCGAACGCTCGCGGGCATTTGCTGCTTCACGAGTTCGTCGATCAGACCAAGCGTCTGCCCGCTGTCGAGGATGTCGTCCACGAGAACGACGTGCTTGCCGGCCAGGTCACGCGGCAGCTCGCCGGCGAGCTTGGCGCCCTTGCTCTCGACGCTCGTGCCCGGATAGCTCGACACCGCGACGACGCGCAGGCTGAGCTTGAGATTCAGCTCGCGGATGAGATCGGCCGTGAAGACCAGCGCGCCGGTGAGGATCGGAACGAACACGACTTGACCGGGAGACCCCCCGCCTTTGCCGAGCTCGTGTTCCAGATCACGCGCGAGTTCCTTGCCCAGCTCGGCAACACGTTTGGCGATGACCGCCCGATCGATCAAAATGTGCCCGACGTCGGCAACCATGCCAAAAGGTATGTGGCCTTTTGGTGGCTCGCCTCCCCGCGACGGGTCTTTCTCACCTGACGAATGACAGCACGAGGCTCGGCGAGCCGGGTGAGCCGAGAGCCGCCTCGCCAAACTGGCGGACGATTCACTCAGTTCATGCCGCAACCACCCGCGTTCTTGCCACACGGGCAGCATCCGCCGGAATGGATGTGCCCCCCACCGCCCGAAGGCCCACCCTTGGCGGCAAAGGTCGACATCTTTCGCACAAACGTGCGGCCCTTTCCGGCGGGGTCGTCCACCGGTGCATCGGCCTGCGACATCGGCCGCATCAGTTCCAGCACCGTTCCGTCAGCTTCGCACACGTACTCGTAGAGCGGCATGGCATTCTCCCTCGGATTTCACTACATTTGTACGCACCCTGTCCGCGCCTGCCCGGCGCCCGCTGAGCCCAACATGCCCAAGTGCCCTTCCTGTTCTTTCGAAGTTCCCGCCGCTGCCAAGTTCTGCCCGTCCTGCGGCAGGCCGATCAGTAGCAGCGCTGGCGGCGTTGGGTCCGGCGGTTCACCGGGCGACGATCAGGACATGCTCCAGACGGCGGTCTCGCTGCCGCCGATGACGCCCAAGTTCGCCGAGGGGAACACTCGGCCGGGCAACCCGACGCTTCCCAACGGCCCCGCGCCGACCATGACGCATGCCTCGATGCCCGGGGGCAGCATTCACGATCTGGACACGCCGCCGATCAAGCCGACTGTGACCCAGGCAGCACCACCGTCGATCTCGCCGCCGCGCGATGACGAGATGGCTGCGACCATCGTCAGCCCCAGCCGCGGCGGATCACACCCCGGCAACGCGGTGCCGAGTTCGAGCATGCCGGTCGGCCCTGCGTCGGTCATCCCGATGCCGATGTCGGGCGACGATCGCCCGCGTCAGCCGATCGCCTCCGCGCCGGTCCGCGCCAGCGCCGGCACCGCGATCTTCGCCGGCGCCGAGCTCGGCCGCTTCGTGCCCGGCACACTCTTCGGCAATCGTTACCGCATCATCGGCCGCCTGGGCAAGGGCGGCATGGGCGACGTCTACCGCGCCGACGACATCAAGCTCGGCCAGCCCACCGCGATGAAGTTCCTGCCCGAGCAGCTCTCGCAGGATCGGGCGGCGCTCATCCGCCTCGTTAACGAAGTGAAGATCGCCCGCGCGATCAGCCATCCCAACGTCTGCCGCGTCTTTGACCTCGGCGAAGAGGGCGGGCAGAACTTCATCTCGATGGAGTACGTCGACGGCGAGGACCTCGCGAGCCTGCTCCGGCGCATCGGGCGTTTGCCCGGCGACAAGGCGCTGCAGATCGCACGCCAGCTCGCGTCGGGCCTGGCCGCCGCCCATGAGAAGGGCGTGCTGCACCGAGACCTCAAGCCCGCAAACGTGATGGTCGACGGTCGCGGTCACGTCCGCATCATGGACTTCGGCCTTGCTGGCCTCGCCGAGGAACTCAAGGGCGACACCGGGCGCGCGGGAACGCCCGCGTACATGGCCCCCGAGCAGCTCGCCGGCCGCGGCGTCACCGCCAAGAGCGACGTGTACGCCGTCGGCTTGTTGTTCTACGAGGTCTTCAGCGGCAAGCCGGTCTTCCGTCCCGAATCCATGCAGGATCTGGCCCGCCTGCACAAGCAGCCCATCCCCGCGCTGTCGACCCATGTGCCGGAGATCGATCCCGCGGTCGAGAAGGTGATCATGAAGTGCCTCGAGCGCGACCCGGACCTGCGTCCGGCCTCGGCGCTCGCGGTCACACAGATGCTCGGCGGCGACGCGCTCTCCGCGGCCCTCGAAGCGGGCGAGACGCCCAGCCCCGAGCTCGTCGCGGCGTCGGGCTCACGCGGCGCGATCCCGGTGCCGTTCGTCGCGGCGATGCTGCTCGCGGTCGTGCTCACGATGTTCGGCGTGGCGACCATGAACTCCAAGGTGAAGCTCTTCGCCAGCACCAAAATGGAGTTCGCGCCCATCACCCTTGCCGACAAGGCCCGCGAAGCACTCAAGCAACTCGGTCACCCACGCCGCGGCACCGACAGCGCGTTCGGCATCGAAGAGATCCGGCCCGAGGCCGTCGAGGGCCAGCCCACGCCCCCGCCGCGGATGCGGTTCTGGTACCGTGAGAGCGATCGCGCCATCCCGCCCGGCGCGGGCGGCGTCGTGACCCGTCAGAACCCGCCCGTGTCCGCCGTCGGCGAACGCACGGTCTTGATGGACCTCCGCGGCAAGGTGATCGAGGTCGTCGCGCCCGTGGCGGGCGCGATCTCCACCGCGACGCTCAGCGACGCGGAGGTCGGGCGCATCGTCGAGCTGACCGACGCGGACAAGACGCGGCTGAAGCCGATGGACTCGGGCGATTTCGCGCCCGGTGTCTTCGCGACCGCTCGGCAGTCGTTCGAAAGTTCGCGCCAGGGCGCGCAGGCCGGCGCTTCGCCCATCCGCGTCGATGTCGCGAGTGTCGGCAACGCGGTAACGTATCTGTCGGTGCGCGACGGGCGTGCGCCGAGCAACCCGGCCGCGCCCAAGGCCGAGGCGGGTGACGGCAACTGGATCGTGGCGGCGACGCTGGGCCTGATCATCCTCTCGCTGCACGCCGTGCCGCTGTGGATGGCGTCGTGGAGCGTGCGTCAGGGCAAGGCCGATCGCCGCGGCGCGACGCGCTTGGCGGTGCTCACGTTCGCGGTCTCGTCGCTCGCGTGGCTCGCCCGATCGCACTACGCACCCGACCCCGGCGCGTTGCTCGACACCGCGATCCCCGCGCTCAGTTTCTCGGCGTATCTCGCCGCGATGGTCTGGATGCTCTACGTCGGCCTCGAGCCCATCATCCGCAAGCGTTGGCCCACGAGCCTCGTCAGCTGGTCGCGTCTGCTCGGCGGGTCGTTCATCGACCCGATGGTCGGGCGAGAGGTCCTCGTCGGCTCGTTCCTGGGCGTGGCGTGGGTGTTGGTGGTGCAGGGCGTCGCGTTCTTCGCCGCCCGAAGCGGGACGCCCGCGGCTCTGGGCATCAACGAACTGACGCTCATGGGGCCGCTCCCGGCGATCTCGGTCGTGCTGTCGGCGCTCATCAGCGCGATCCTGCTCACGCTGGCGATCACGTTCGTGTGCACCCTGCCGCGGTTCCTGATCAACAACCAGGCCTTCGCGGGTGCCGCGATCTTCGCGGTGCTGGTGATCTTCTTCGCGATCGCCGCGATGGCGCAGTCCGGCGTCGCCGGCAGCCCGATCATCGTGGTTGCGGCGCTCCTGGCGGGCGGCGTGGCCGGGTTCGTGCTGACGAGGCTCGGTTTGCTCGCACTGCTCAGCGCGTTCTTCACCGCGGGCGTGCTCTCGGCGTTCCCGGTCTCCATCAGCGGCGGGTGGACCGCGAGCTACTCCATCCTCGCCATGTTCATCGTCGTCGCCCTGGCGGGCGTCGGCGCCTTCGCGGCCCTAGGCCTCAAGCAGAGCAAGGCGGCGCGGTCGATCGGTTGAGTTCCGATCCTCCGCTGGCACAGGCTGGACGCCTGTGCCAGCCAACGCAGTGAGAGCGAGTGTCCATGCACGCCCATCTCGTCCAGCTCGACATCGCGTGGGAGGATCGGGCGGCGAACCACCGCAAGGTGGCCGCGTTGCTCGAAGCCGCTCCGCCATTCGCTGGCGATCTCATCGTCCTGCCGGAGATGTTCGACACCGGGTTCTCGTTCCGGCTCGAACTCACCGCCGACCGCGACCAGAGCACGCTGCGGGTTCTGCGGGATCTCGCCATCCAGTACCGCGCCACGGTGCACGGCTCTCGCACCGTTCTCGACGCCAGCGGCCGCGGGCTCAACCGCACCACCGTCGTCGGCCCCGACGGCGCGACGCTCGCGGAGTACGACAAGCGTCACCCGTTCTCGCTGGGCCAGCCCGGCAACCGAGAGTGCGACGCGTTCGCCGCGGGAGATCGCTGCGTGACGTACTCGTGGCACTGCGGCGACCAGTCGATCGCCGTGTGCCCGGCGATCTGCTACGACCTGCGCTTCCCCGAACTCTTCCGCGACGGGCTCAAGGCCGGGGCGGAGATGTTCGTCGTCCCCGCCAACTGGCCCGACACCCGCACCGCCCACTGGCGGGCGCTCTTGATCGCCCGCGCGATCGAGAACCAGGCCTTCGTCCTCGGCGTCAACCGCTGCGGCAGCGACCCGGCGCTCCGCTACCCCGGCGCTTCGATGGCCATTGACCCGATGGGCGTCGTGCTCGCCGAGGCGGATGCACGCGAGCAGGTGATTCGCATCGAAATCCCGCGGCGGACGCTCGACGACTGGCGCACACGATTCCCGGCGTGGCGCGAGGCTTGATGAGTCGAATGCACCGAGCGATTCGCAACGCGGCATCGATCCAGCCTGCTCCGTTTGCCGCTTTGAGCTTTATCGCTTTGAGCTTTTCCTAACCCTGCCCCGCCACCTTGTCGACCTCTTCCAGCGTCGTGATACCCTCGGCCACCAGCTTCCAGCCGAACTGCGCCAGCGTGGTGAACAGCCCCTGCTCGATCACCTTCTTCATCGCGGCGATCGTCGGCTCCTTCAGGATCACGTCCCGCAATTCGTCGTTGAAATCCAGCAGCTCGTAGATCGCGCGGCGGCCTCGATAGCCGGTCTTCAGGCACTTCGGGCATCCGGTGGCCACGAACATCTCTCTCTTGCCCGCGATGAAGCGGCCCAAGCGTGTCGCCTGGCCGGGCGAGATCGGCGAGCCTCGCTTGCAGTTGTCGCACAGCACGCGGACCAATCGCTGACCCAGCACCAAGTCGAGCGCGTTCGCCACCAAGTACGGCTCGACCTTCAGGTCCAGCAGCCGGAACGTCGCCGAGATCGTGTCCTTGGCGTGCACGGTCGAAAAGACCAAGTGCCCTGTCATCGCGGCCTGCATCGCGGTGCGGGCGGTTTCCTCGTCGCGGATCTCTCCAACGAGGATCACGTCGGGGTCCTGACGCAGCACGCTGCGCAGCAGGGCCCCGAAGTTGTTGCCCTTGCTCTCGTCGATGGGGATCTGCGTGACGTTGCTGATCTGGTACTCGACCGGGTCTTCGATGGTGACGACGTTGCGCGACTCGCGGTCGATGTCGCGGAGCGCGGTGTAAAGCGTCGTGGTCTTACCCGAGCCGGTGGGCCCGGCGACGAGCAACAGGCCGTGGTCCTGCGAGGTGATGCGTTTGAGTCGGTCGGTCATGTACCCGGCCATGCCCAGGTCGTGGATCGACTTGGGCAAGGCCCGGTCGTCGAGCACGCGCAGGACGAGCTTCTGGCCGTAAACCGAAGGCGTGAAGCTGACGCGGTACTCGACGCGCCGATCGGCAAACTTGGCTGAGAAGTGGCCTTCTTGCACGGCGTCTCTCGCCGCGCTGCGCATCTGGCACGCGGTCTTGACCAAGCCATACACCAATTCGCCCACGCGCCCCGGCAGCGTGCCAATGCTCACCATCTGCCCGTCGACACGCAGGCGGAGGTGGTACGCGTCGGCCTTCGGTTCGATATGGATGTCGGTTGCCCGCGACTTGCTGGCGAGCTGCAGCAAGAGCCGCACCGCGGCCGGACCGTCGCTGCTGCCCGCAAGTGCCGCCGAGGGACGCCCGCTGGCCTCGATGATGGTCAGCGATTCGATCGCCATGTCCTTGGGCGGCAGGGCCTCGATGACCTCGATGAGCGATGCAACCCACGACTTGTCGTCTGCTTCTTCCTCGGGCACCGCGTGGTCGTCGGCGGACTCGACCAGCCCGGCGCGATCACTCTCAGAATCCTCGGCCATCACGAACTCGTGCGCCCCGATCCGCAGCACATCGCCGGGGTTGAGCCGCACTTCCTTCACACGCTGGTCGTTCACCTTGGTGCCGTTGCGCGAGCCCAAGTCACGGACGCTCCACCCGCCCACGCCGTCGGGCTCGACGGCGCAGTGGAAGCGGCTCGCCAGATCGTCGGCGATGGGGATGGTGTTGTCAGGATGGCGGCCGATCGTGACCGGTTCTTTCCCAAGCCGGATCATCGCCGCGCTGCCACGAATCGGTTTGAGGTAGTACGAGGCCAATAGAAGCGATTCCCTCCAGACAGACGACCTGGTCCCCGCCCAAGGCCTCCCGCTCCCATCCCAAGGCAGCAGTGTAACGCCTGAAGCCGGATCGTGTTTCCTACACTCGCCGGCAGGTGCCACAACAAGCGTGGACCCGCACGCCCCGCGGCAAGGATTCCGGCGGCCACCGCCCTGAGGTTCCCGCGGAGCGGCAGGAAGTGCAGATTCTCGGTCGCAGCCGCGTGCCAGGGCCGCATTTCCTTCCGTCTGCTGCCCCACTGTTCCACTCCCCCACTGCCCCACTGCCCCACCCCCCACCATGATCGACCTCCGCCAACTCCGCGAGACGCCCGACCGCTTCAAGAACGGCGCCAAGGCCAAGAACATCCACGTCGACATCGACCGCATCCTGACGCTCGACGAGCAGCGCCGGGCGATGATGACCAAGATCGAGACGCTTCGCGCCGAGCAGAAGAAGATCGAGAAGGATCTGGGCCCGCAGATCGGCAAGCTCAGCGGCGCAATCAAGAAAGCCACCGGCGATGAAGCCGCGGCTCTCCAGAAAGAGCTCGACGCGATCAAGTCCAAGCCCGCGGCACTCAAGGACCAGATCGCCCAGGCCGAGCCCGCGCTCGCCGCGATCGAGCCCGAACTCAACGCACTGCTGCTGCAAGTGCCTCTGCCTCCCGACAGCGACGTGCCCGTCGGCAAGGACAGCAGCAGCAACGTCGAGATCAAGCGCTGGAGCCCCGGCGGCTACGACCTTGCCAAGTCCTTCGAACAGAACAAGGGCTTCAAGCCCAAGACGCACCAGGAGATCGTCCGCGATCTCAAGCTCGCCGACTTCGAGCGCGGCGTGAAACTCGCCGGCACCCGCTCCTACGTCCTCACCGGCTGGGGCATGCGCCTGCATCTGGCGATCCTGCGCTACGCCACCGACTTCATGACCGACAAGAACGGCTTCACGCCCGTCAGCGTGCCCGTGCTCGTGCGCGAAGAGGCCATGATCGGCACCGGCTTCTTCCCCGCCGGCCGCGAGCAGGCGTACCACATCCCCGAAAGCCAACGCGGCAACCCCGACGCCGATCCCGCCAAGGAAGGCCAGAAGGAAGGCAAGTCCGGCTACGACCTCTTCCTCACCGGCACGGGCGAGGTCGGCCTGATGGGCCTGCATCAGGGCGAGATTCTCGACGAGAGCGTGCTGCCCTTGAAGTATGTCACGGTCTCCACCTGCTTCCGCCGCGAAGCAGGCGCAGCGGGCAAGGACACCGCGGGCCTGTACCGCATCCACCAGTTCGACAAGGTGGAGCAGGTGGTGATCTGCAAGGCCGACGAGGCCGAGAGCCGCGCGTGGCACAAGAAGATGATCGGGTTTGTCGAGGACCTCTTGCAGGGTCTGGAAATTCCCTACCGCCTGCTGCAGTGCTGCACCGGCGACCTCGGCCCGAAGAACGCGGACATGGTGGACATCGAGTCCTTCATGCCCGGCCGCGGCGAGGCCGGCCCCGACGGCCGCCCGCTCGGCGACTTCGGCGAGACGCACTCGGCGAGTCGGCTGTACGACTTCCAGTGCCGACGCTTGAACATGCGGTATCGCAAAGCCGTGGACGGCGGCAAGACCGAGACCGTCGTCTGCCACTCGCTGAACAACACCGTGCTCGCGAGCCCGCGATTCCTGATCCCGCTCTTGGAGAATCACCAGAACGCGGACGGCAGCGTGACGATCCCCAAAGCGCTGCGGCCATACCTGGGCGGCGCGGAGCGGATCACGTTGTAGACATTCCGATAGAGCCTCTCGCGTAAGCGAGAGCGCAGTGCAACTGCGCGACCTCTCGCTTTCGCGAGAGGCTCTATCGCGAGACGATCGCTTTTTCCAAGTCCAACGTCGCCCCCGGCACGACCGGGCGATCGACGCCACCTGCCGCGTCCGCGCGCCGACGCAGATCGCGCACCAGCTTCGCCAATTCACCCCGCAGCGGCGCGGTGAACGTCATCCGCTCATTGCGAATGGGGTGCGTGAACGAAAGCGAGCACGCGTGCAACGCCTGCTGCGTAATCGTGTGCGGCACGCCGTCTTCGGTCAGTTCGTACGCCTTCCCGCCGTACATGTCGTCGCCCACGATCGGCCAGCCGTTGTGAGACAGGTGCACGCGGATCTGGTGCGTGCGGCCGGTTCGGAGTTCGAGTTCGACGAGGGAGAACGAAGAGACGGAGAGACGGAGAGACGGAGAGACGGAGTGGCTTGTGCCAGACGCCCATCCCGAAGCCAGGGCGGGCGGCGTCCTCGCGATCGTCGCACCTCCTCCCACTTCGTCTCTTTGTCTCTGCGTCTCTTCGTCTCTTCCCACTCCATACCTCTCCCGCACCCGGCACACTGTCACCGACGGCTTGCCCAGTTCGTCGTGCCGCACCACGTACTTCTCGCGATACCCCTTCTCGCGCGACGGATGCGGGCCGATGGGCAGATCGATGACATCGATCTCCGGCTCGACCCAGCCCTGCACGACGGCGAGGTAACGCTTGTCGACGCGCCGGTGCTCGAACGAGTGGCCGAGCTTCCAGTGGGCTTCTTCACTCTTGGCGAAGACGATCACGCCGCTGGTGTTGCGGTCGAGGCGGTGCACGACGCCGGGGCGGGCGAACTCGGTTCCGACGTTGGAGAGGCTGCCGCCGAGTGTGCTGCGGTTTCGGAAGTGATACGCCAAGGCGTTCACCATCGTGCCCCTGTTGTGGCTGCGGGCCGGGTGCACGATGATGTCCGGGCTCTTGTTGATCACGATCAGGTGCTCGTCCTCGTACAGCACCTCGAGCGGGATGTCCTCGGGCTGGATCTCCGTCGGCGGCGGCGGCGGCACCACCACCTCGACGATGTCGCCGGAGTTCAGCTTGGTCGACGACTTGGGCGCACGCCCGTTCACCTTCACGCCGCCCTCGTCGATCAGCTTCTGCAGCTGACTGCGGCTCATGAACGTGATGCGGTCGCAGAGATACTTATCGAGCCGCTTGTCAAGATCGCGAAGCAGCTTGAACCGCACCGTGCGTGCCGCGACCGCTTGTGGCGTCGTCAGCGCCGCTTCGTCAAAGGCCTCCTCGCCTTCGTCCGCGTCACCCGCCGGCGTTGATGTGGTGCCCACGCTCGCCGCGATCGCACGCTCGAGTGCGGCGGCATCGACTTTTCCGCCGGGCGTGACGAGGGGGCCTGGATCCCACTTCGCGTCTTTGCCGCCAATGGAGATTTCGACAGCTTCATCTGCGCCATCGCCGCCTCCGCGGACCGGTGGTTTCGATGGGTGCTTGTCGTTTCGATCACGCGACATCGCGTCACTCCGCTGTCGCGTGCCGGTCGGTTACTTGGGCTGCGCCGGATCCGCAGGCTTGTCAGCAGGCTTTTCTGCTGGGGCGGCTTCCGGGGTCGCGGCCGGCTGCGGTCCAGCAGGTTGCACCGGCGCAGGACCGGCGGGGCCAATCACGGAACTCGCACCGGGCGCGTCCATCGACGGAATCGTGATGTTGTCCGCGGGCTTGGGATCTTCCTTGAACGGAGCCGGGAGCGACGCCTTTGTCGGCAGCTTCGCGACCGCGATCACCTTCGGGAGCGACGCGATGCGGCTGTCGGCAACTTCGACGAAGTGCTTGAACTCGCTGTTCGCAGCCGCGATGGCTTTCGCCTGCTCGTACGCCGACTTCGCACTGTCCGCCTCGCCGCGAGACTCCGCAACGCTCGCAAGGCCGAAGAGTCCGCCCAGCTGCAGCAGCGTCTTACTTGGGTCGTTGGCGGAAGACTCAATGACCAGCCGGTACTGCTCCTCGGCCTTGGCAAGGAAGCTCGCACGGTCCTCCGCGGTCAGCTCATCGCCGACTTCCTTGACCGTGCCGTCGGCGTTCACGTCCGCGCCGGGCTTCACTCCGCGGATGATGGCACGCATGTACGCGTCGGCGGCCTTCAGGCTGGCGAGTTCGCCCACGCTCGCAACGCCGCGATACTTCCGGGCGACGTCCTCGAGCGTTGTCGGGCTGGGGTTGGCGACGGTCGCGGCGCCGGACAGCTCCTTGAACGCCTCGGCGAGTTTCGCCGCCTGGCGGTCGTTGTACTGCTTATAGAAATAATTACCGCCGACGATCAGGGCGACGACGACGAGCAGCGGCGTGCTCCACTTGGTCAGGAAGTCGATGAAGTCCTGATTCAGCCGCGACTCTTCAAGACCCGCGCGCTCACGGATCTGAATGTTCTTTTTCTCTTCCATGCGATCCTCAAACCGGTCTACGAAACCGCCGCCCCGGGTCGATCGCCCGGCGCTCGGCAAGGGGTAAGTCTATGGACGGTCGGATGCGCAATCCGGAACCCCGGCGACGCCGGTCCGTCCTGGAAGCCAGCACCCCGAGATGGGCTGTTCGGGCTTGTGGGTTCGCGGTCCAAAGAGACGACGAAGCGGACACGCCGCTCCGTCACTCCTCCCAAAACCTCCACGCCCCGGGGTGCGACACCGCCGAGGCGGGTACCAGCGATTCCCGCACCTTCGCCACCAGCGATTCCACCCCGGCAAGATCGCGGCAACTCACACGCACGTCGCCGGACCAGGGCGGTTCGCCGAGGTCACTCCGCAGACACACCGTCAACCGCGAGGTCGCCCCGATGTCCAGGGGCGGATGCGTCGGATCGCCGCACGCGAGTACGAGGTCCGCCCGATCGGCAAGCCGCCGTGCGGCCGCAGCCGCGTCCAGTTCCACCGCATCAGCGGCCAGATCAAGGCCATCGCGCACGCCCGGAGTGTCGATGAACCGTATCCAAAGCCCGCCGACGTCGAGCATGACGCCGACGTGATCGCGGGTCGTTCCGGGCTCATCCGCAACGATCGACACCCCGCGACCCGCGAGCGTGTTGAGCAGCGTGCTCTTCCCGATGTTGCTGGCCCCCACCGCCACGACCAGCGGCGGCGTGAGCAGGCGAGCCAGAATCGCGTCTCGCCGCGGGTCGCTCGTCGCGCCGGGTTCGCGCCACCGCCGCGGCTGATCGAGCAACAGATCAATCGCCAAAGGGCTCGCGGCCCGCGCGAGGGCGACGAGCACTCGGGCTTCGATCAAATCGCTGGCTTCGGGATACGCAGTTCGCGGATCGACCGCCGACGCCCGGATGACGCCGCGACATTCAAGAGCGGCGCACAGAGCTCGCACAACCCCGGCCCCTCCGTGCGGCATGAGCCACGCGATTCGATCGCCCAGCCGTGCCACAAGACCGCGGTCAACACCGAGCAGATCACGCAGCCTGCAGTCATCGGAGCCGATTCCACCGAGACCGAGATGATCGAGCGTCGCGCCGATCCGACCTGATGTGTCGAAGATCTCGACGACCGCAACCGCCCCCACAGTTGAAGGCGTCGCAAGCCGCCAAGTGGCCGACGCAACCCCCTCTGCCCTCGCGGGCTCTGCCATCTCTGCCCGCTGCGCAGGGCGCGGAAGCTCGCGATGCGCCGAGGCATCTCGACGGGCACCGCTCACGCGTCCATCGCTCCTTCTTCCGCCGCTTGGCGACAGACCTCGGCCAGGCCGAGCATCTGCAGATCGGTCACGATGCGATCCACGATCGGATCGCCATCGAGCACCGCCGCGTCGCCTCC
>JBILLU010000092.1:0-12510 GCA_044375915.1 Phycisphaerales bacterium | reverse complement strand
GGAGTGGGGGGAAGACAGATGGCAGATGGCAGATGGCAAATCGCAAATGGCAAATCGCAAATGAAAGACAGCTTCGCAGCAACCACATGAATCACACGATGCCTTGACCCAACTCTTCTCTCCGCGCCACTCCGCTCACTCCGCCTCTCCGCGTTCTCTCCTGTATCCCCCTGATCACCCATGCAGCACTTCATCCCCACCACGTTCCCACACATCGCCTCGAAGCTGAAAGGCCGCGTCGCGGTCATCACCGGCGGCGGCGGCTTCATCGGTTCGCACCTGGCTCACGCCCTCGCCGCCAGCGGCGCGAATGTCCGCGTGCTCGACGATCTGTCGGGCGGGTTTGAGTCCAACCTCACGCCGGCGCGCGACGCGGTGAAAGCCAGCGGCGGGAGCGTTGAGTTCATCAAGGCGTCGATCCTCGACGACGCCGCGCTGCGGCGAGCGATCGCGGGCAGCGACTTCATCTTCCATCAGGCCGCGCTGGTGAGCGTGCCCGAATCGGTCGAGAAGCCGGAGAAGTGCCTCTCCGTGAACGTCGAAGGCACGCAGCGGGTGCTGCTCGCGGCCAAGGACCTCAAGGCCCAGGAGAAGAAGGAGAAGCGGGTGATGTTCGCCGCCAGTGCCGCGGCTTACGGCAACACGCCCAGCCTGCCCAGCAAGGAGACCGACAACCCCGACGTCTGGTCGCCCTACGCCATGAGCAAAGTCAGCGGCGAGTTGCTCCTCCGCACCTTCGCCCGCTGCTTCGGCCTGTCGTGCATCAGCCTGCGCTACTTCAACATCTTCGGCCCGCGCCAGGACCCCAAGAGCCCCTACGCCGCCGTGATCAGCGCCTTCGCAGACACGCTGAGCGCCGGCAAACAGCCGCGGGTGCTGGGCGACGGCGAACAGACTCGCGACTTCACCTACATCGACAACGTGGTGCTGGCGAACATGCTGGCCGCCACGAGCGAGAAGCCGCTGGCGGGCGAGGTGGTGAACATCGGCACGGGCGCCCGCATCCGCCTGCTGGATGTGCTGAAGCACATGGGCGAGGCGTTGCAGGTGGATTCGACGCCGACGTTCGGCCCGCCGCGGGCGGGGGATGTGCGGCACTCGTCGGCGGATATCTCCGCCGCGCGTTCACTCCTCGGGTATGAGCCGGTGGTGGACTTTGGGGAGGGGATTCGCAGGACGCTGGAGTGGGCGCGGAGTGTGAAGTGACAGAAATGCCTAGCGGCGTCGACGGCGAGCGACAATCAACGATGCAACAAGGGCGGCGGATGTCGCCGGGGTCGGGATGTTGTACTCGATGACCAATGACCGCACTGGCTCGAACTCGAAGGTGTCGGCCCACACCGGTGCGGGCGTGTCGTTGACTCCGACGCCGAAGGCGAGGTACTTCTGAATCGCTGAGTCGGGTTGATTGAAGTACCAAGACTCGAAGTTCCAAGCTTCGCCGGTTGTCCAGCTCCAGCCAGAAGGCGACGACGCATCTCGAAAGCCGCCAAGCCACGGCCCGTAGAACCAGACGCCGATCGGATCCGTGCTCCGGTGCCACGCGCCGGGGGTGGTCATGGAGAGGTTGTAGACGAACTCGTTCTCTTGCGCCGAAGTGAGCGTCGCGAGGTATCCACCGGCGGCGGTAGCGATTGCGGCAGCGTCTTGCCACTTGATGGAGGCTGAGAACGTCCGAATCTCGTACCAGTGATCATTTCCGCCGTCGGACGCTTTCCACTGCACCATCGACGCCGACGACAGGCTGGAGACACAAAGGCACGCAGCAACACCAAGACGCAGCATAAAGCCTCCACTGGGAACGAGACGAGTCCACACAATTGCCGCACGAACAAGGCGGGCGGCTGACGGATCACAGTTCATAGAACGGAGTCAATTGGACCAGCTGGACACGGAGCACCGAGTCGTGTGCATCTTTTTCCAGTTCGATTCGGCATCGGGTGGCAGATCGCAACTACCAATGACAAAGCAAGCCGCCGATGGCTCCCCTCTGGGGCATCGGCGGCCTGCTCGCGCGGCCCGGGATCGGACAAGTCAGGTCGGGCCGCGAAGGAGAAGCGAATCAGGGACAGATCAGTTCGTCATATGCCGCGGCGAAGAGCAGGAAGTCGGCGTCGTCGACGACGGTGTCGTTGTTGAAGTCAGCGAAGCAACCGGCAGACATGTCGGCGTCGGCGCAGAGGAGGGTGTCGTAGTCCTTCGCGAAGGAAACGAAGTCGGTATCGTCGACGGAGGTGTCGAGATTGAAGTCGGCGAGGCAGACGCGTGTGGATGCGGAGATGGTCTCGCCGCAGATGTCGGTGAGGACGCAGTCGAAGGTTCCGCCGCGGGCAAAGTCGGGGGAGAGGATGCGGAGTGTGTTGGTGAAAGCGCCGGAGTAGACGCCGGCGAGGTTGGTGATGGGCACGCCGTTGCGTCGCCAGGCATAGGTGTAGGGAGCGTTGGCGGGCACGCCGAGGGCGAGTGCGAGAGTGCGCTTCTGCGGCGTGGCGGAGGGCGCGGACTGGAGGATGATGGGTTTGCAGGAAAGGGCGGCGGGGTCAGACTGAAGCGTTGAGCACGTGTTGGTTACGACGCACCGATAGTCACCCTGATCGGCACTGGTCACGCCGGTAATGGTCAGCGTGGCGGAGTGACTGCCGCTGATGCGGGCGTCGTCGGTGAGTTCGATCGAGTCCTTGGTCCATCGGTAGGAAAGTCCGTAGCCGGTGACGCCGAAGTGGAACGAGGCGGTGCCGCCGGGAAGAAGCGGTTGTGCCGCGGGTTGAGAGTTTGGTGCTGCGGCCGCACAGCCAACTCCGTATTCCCAGGTATCTGCATAAGGGACATACTGACCATTGACGACGCGTTCGCCGCCAAACATGACCGAGACCTGGCGTCGGGAGTCGAAGACCATGGTGGCGCCTTCTCGCTCGGGTGGCCCGGACACCGGCTGCTGCCGCCACGCGATGCCGTCGTATTCCCACGTATCGGAAAGCCTTGGGCTAGGGTTCGGCCCCACGCCCATTCCTCCGAAGAGCACGGAGACAGCTCGAGCGGAATCAAAGGCCATGGCCGGGGCGACACGCGATCCCGGTCCGGAAACGGGTTGCTGCGTCCACGAGTTTCCGTTCCACTCCCACGTGTCGTTGAGCCACGGATGACCACGAGATCCTCCGAAGACGACGGTCTTCTGTCGAACACTGTCATACGTCATTCCGGGCGCCAGTCGTGGTCCGGGCCCAGAGTTTGACCGCAGCGCCCACTCCGACCCGTTCCACTCCCAGGTGTCCGCGCGATAGTCATTCGGCCCCTGCGAGCCGCCGTACCAAACGACGACCCCACGAGTGGAGTCGAAAACCATCTGATTGAAGCCCTCTCGTGGCGAGGGACCTGTCGTTGCACGAAGAGCCCACGTCTGGCCGTCCCATTCCCATGTTTCAGCGGGCCGTGGTACTGAGTTCACGCCTCCACCAAACAAGACGACGACGCCGCGTATCGAATCGAACGCCAGACAGGTGTTTGCTCGTGGCGACGGTCCGGAGGTGGCGGCCAGACGCCAAGCGTTTCCGTCCCATGTCCACGTATCGCCGAGTGGCACGAGTTGTCCCGGGGTTACGCTGCTTACTCCGTATCCGCCAAACAACACCGCGTTCTCGCGAACGGAGTCATACGCCATGCCTGCCCCGAATCGTGCGGGCGGCCCGTCCGTTGCTCGGAGAGACCATTCGGGCGTCTGAGCCCGGGCTACGCCAGAAGCCAGTGCGAAGCACAGCAGCAAGTGGGTACGCATACGCGAAGTCTCCTTCATGGACAAAGAAAGGGTCCGCCGGTCTGACCCGACACGGACCCGCGAGGTCCACCCCTCGGAGAACGGACTCAAGTGGCGAGAACGGACACTTCTGGATTGAACTTGTCGCAGTTGTGGGCTCCGCTCCGTTCTCGTGCTGTCGGAGGAGTTCGCGCCGACACGGAGCACTTCATGCGTTTTTTCGCTACACTTTTCAGCGCCCGGCGGGCCGGTGATCCCCCTCGGTGGGTTGGCGATCCGGCGTCGTCGGGGGGTGATGGACCGACTCGAAACACCTGCTCCCGGTTCGTTTGGCGATGTGGTCGCGCGGGCGTACCCGGCGTTGCGTCGTCTGGCCGCGGCACGCGCGGTGGGGACGGGCGTCGCGCCCAGTTCGCTGGTGCAGGACACGCTCTGCCGCATGCTGCGGATGCCCGAGCCGCCGCGTTCCGAAGAGGATGTGCAGGCGGTGGCGTTCACGATGATGAAGTGGGTGCTGATCGACCGACTGCGGTCGGACAACGCCCGGTCGGCGCGGGAGCGGGGAGTGGCGGGGTTGGGGGCGGACGGCGAGGACCCGCCGCGGCTGCGGGACGATCCGCGATTGGAAGCGATGACGGCGGCGCTGGCGGAACTGGCGGAGGCCAATCCCCGCAAGGCCGAGGTGATGACGCTGTCGGCGGTCTGCGGGCTGACGAACGTGCAGATCGCCGCGTTGCTCGATGTGAGCGAAAAGACGGTGCAGCGTGACCTGGAGTTCGCCCGCGCCTGGCTGGCGTCGCACAAGACCGGGTGAGCGACGCACGGCCGCACAACGACGGGAAGGCCATGGGCACGACCGCCTTTGAAGAACTCGAGCGTGTCTACGACGAGGCGGTCGCGCTCGACCCCGCGTCGCGCGGTGCGTACGTCGAGGACCTGCGGTCACGCTCCGGGGAGCTCGCGGCCCGACTGGCGGCGATGCTGGGGGCCGACACGCAAAGCGTGGACGCATCGGTGCGGGAAGTGCTCGCCGAAGCGGAACAGCGCCGCGCGGGCGATCGCCTCATCGGTCCGTACCGCGTGCTTGGCGAACTGGGCGAGGGCGGGTTTGGTGTTGTCTATCTCGCCGAGCAGTCGGCGCCGATCCGGCGGCTGGTCGCGGTGAAGCTCATCAAGCCGGGCATGGACAGCAAGGCGGCCCTGGCCCGGTTCAACGACGAGCGCCAGGCGCTGGCATTGCTGGATCATCCGGCGATCGTGCAGGCGCTGGACGCGGGCACGAGCGCCGAGGGCTGGCCCTACTTCGTGATGCCGCTGGTGCCGGGGCTTTCGATCACCAGATTCTGCGAGGAAGGCAAGGCGACGATTGCGGATCGTGTGCGGCTGGTGATCGAGGTCTGCCGCGGCGTGCAGCACGCGCACGGCCGCGGCGTGCTGCACCGAGACCTGAAGCCCAGCAACGTGCTGGTGGCGTCGGAGGGTGGCGCGGCGCGGCCGCGGATCATCGACTTTGGTCTGGCGCGATCACTGACGACGGCGCTGACGGAGCACCAGACGCTGACTTTGGCGGGCCAGCCGCTGGGAACGCCGGAGTACATGAGCCCGGAGCAGGCCGCGGGTCGGCCGGTGGATGTGCGGAGCGATGTGTACGCGCTGGGGGCGATTCTGTACGAGTTGCTGGCCGGGCGAGCACCAATCCCGACCGAGGCGCTGCGTTCGGCGGGATCACGGGGCATCGCGGGAGTCGTGGCGGATCATGTCGTGACGCCGCCGTCGCGGGCCGGAGCGCGTGAGGTGCCACGGGAACTCGACTGGGTGGTGATGCGGTGTCTGGAGAAGGAACCGGAGCGGCGCTATCCGACGGCGGAAGCACTCGCGGCGGATCTGGAGCGGTTCCTGGATGGCCGTGCGGTGGAGGCGGGGCCGCCGGGTGGTTGGTACCGAACCCGCGCGTGGCTTTGGCGCTATCGCAGGCCGGTCGCGGCGCTCGCGGCGATCGGCGTTGTGATCGTTGCGGCGGCCGGTGTCGCGGGGGTCTTCGCGCTGCGTGAACATCGGGAGCGTGCGGCCGCGGAGCAGGCGCTCGCATTTCTGGATGGAGTTTTCTCCGGTCTGGATCCGATCGTCGCCCAAGGCCGCGATCGCACGTTGCTTCGAACCGCGATCGAGAGGGCGGCACGCGACATGGAGCAACAGGAGCTGCGCCCCGAGCTCAAGGCGCGGCTGAGCCGCAGCCTCGCGGAAGCGTTCTTCGTGATCGGGGAGTATGCGCGAGCGAAGCCCTTGGCGGAACAGAGCCTGGCTTTGTGCCGCGACCTGTACGGACCGAACGACCCGCGATCCATCGACGCTTTGCGCGGACTGATCGCGATTCTGCGGACGGGCATCACGCTCGAGCCCATGCCGCTGGAACTGTACAGAGAGCTGAAGGCGAGAGCGACGGAGCATCTGCCGCGTGGAAGCCGGTTGCGGATCGAGTGCCTTTTGCAGGCTCTGCACGGTTCGGAGTCTGAGTATTCGGATGCGACGCGTGAGTTTGACGCGCTCATCGCGGAGACCTCGGCCGCGATTGGTCCGAATGATCGGTTGACGCTTCGAACCCTGCGTGCGGCAGCATTCACGCGATCCCGCGACTTGGCTTGGACGCTTGCGACCCTGCGGGAGGCGAGGCGAAGAGCGATCGAAGCCTACGGACCGGACGATCCCGAGTGTGAACTGGGGTTCGGACTCGAGTCGCACGCGACGATTCGAATCGAGGGCGAAGCGGCGTTTCTCGAGCTCGTGCGGACCCGGTTGGAGCCGGCAACGCGGTTGTTGGGGGAGGATGCGGCACCGGTCTTTACGGTTCGGTACAACTTTGCCAACCTGTTGATGGAGAAGAGGCTGTATGGCGAGGCGGAGCGGCAGCTTCAGTTGCTGCGAGCTTCGGCAATCCGCAGGCTCGGCCCTGAGGCGGGTTGGATCAACTGGCTCGATGCCAACCTGTTCCTGCTGTACCGTCGGACTGGTCGTGACGATCTGGCGGACGAGACCGAGGCCCGCATGTTTGAGGGGCGACCGAACGGGCCAAGCCTCAGCGCCGAGTTCTGGATCGATATGTCGTTGGCGCAGTTCGAGGCCGGGCGCGAGGACCGATTCTTCTTCTACGCGGAACTGCTGCAGCGGACCGATCCTCGGATGTACGACCGGCTACTTGAGGCAATCCAGAAGTGGCCGATCTGATCACTTGTGGGGCTTTCCACACTCATCCTTTCGCGCACAATTCGCCGATATTCCCTCCTGTCGGTCTTGTCCCGGAGGTTGTCGTGCGCGCCGAATGTTGGGATCACAATGTTGAACACAACGCCAGCCATCACGCGTGGTTGGACGCTCGGATGGACGGGCTCTCGGAGGCGGATTGGGAGGGTGCGGCACCGCGCGCTGGTGGGTTGCCGCCGAGCGGGTTGGTGCGGGCGGCGGGTCTTGCGGTTGTGGCGGTGGGGCTGGTCGGCTGCGCCGGTGGTGGCGCGGGTGGAGGGGGCAGCGGCGGACTGTCGGCGAATCGGCCGCGGGATGTGAATGCGGGGCTCAATGCGCTCGCGAGCGATGATCGGCCGACGCCGGATGAACTGCACAAGTTCATCGAGCGGGCCGCGACAGATATCGAGGACTTGAAAGCGGTTCAGGAAGAGCGGCGGCGTCGCTTGGCGCAGGCGAATCTGAAGCTGCCGGAAGAAAAGCCCGCGGCGGCGATCCCCGAGGTCGCGGCGAGCGGCGATGGTGCGCCGACGAATCCGGAGACGGCGCCGAACTCGTCCTTGTCCGCGCTGGCGGGGACGGAAGCACCGGCGGGCGAGGCGACCACGCCGCCGGTTGCCGCGGCGGCTCCGTCGCCGCAGGATCGGGTTCGGGCGCTCACGGCGGAGCTGCGCTCCCTGATCAATCAGCAGGTGGGCGATCCCGAATCATCGGTGTCGAGCGCGTTGGCGATGGCGATGCTGGAGATGCTGGCGTCGCAGGAGGGCGGCGGCGGCGCCCCATCCATGGCAAACCTGAGCGATCGGGAGCGCCAGGCGGTGCAGTCGGTGCGCGACCTGATCGACGGTCTGGCGCGTGATCCGGCGGCGGCGAGCGATCCGTCGCGGGTGGCGCAGATGCTGGCCAAGAGCATGGATGCGCTGTCGAGTGCGCAGAGCGTGCGGGTGGCGCGGGCGGAACTGTGCCGCAAGGTCGAGGCGTTCGGCCGGTTCACGCCGTTCGAGACCAACGCGTTCCTCGCCGGGCAGGCGCACCGGGTGATCATCTATACAGAAGCGGCGAACTTCGGATACCGCGATCTGGGCGAGGGCGCCAAGGACGGCGACCGCTGGGCGGTGGAACTGGGGCAGGAATTGCAGCTCTACACCGGCGATGGCAGCATGCTGGCGTGGCGCCGGCCGGAGCAGTCGGTGGTGGAGCCGTCGCGGAACAAGCGGCGGGACTTCTTCATCACCCAGATGGTGGAGTTGCCGCGGACGCTGACGGTCGGGCCGTACTCGCTGAAGGTGGTGCTGCGCGATCGGGTGACGGGCGCGAAGTCCGAAGCGATCATCCCGATCCAGATCGTGGCGGATCAGGCGCTGGTGCGGGGTGAAGAGAAGTAAATCGAGGCTGCGATCAGGACAGTGGGACCAGCCTCTGGCCGGTCTGCATTGTGCGTTCGTCGGCTCTTAGGTGCTGTTGCAGTCCACCCGTCTGTCGACCGGCCGGGAGGCCGGTCCCACTGGTGCTTTGGGGCGGCCGGTGTTGCTGTCGATCACGAGTAGCCGAGTTGGTCGAGGTCTTCTTCGGAGAGGCCGAACTCGTGGCCGATCTCGTGGAGCAGGGTGACCATGATCTCTTCGTAGACGACGTCGTCGGCGTCGGGCTGGTTGAAGCCGCCGGCGAGGTCGAGGATGCCTTCGCGGAAGAGGTGGATCTCGGAGGGGAGCTCGCCGGAGCGGTCGATGGGGCGCTCGGTGGCGGCGACGCCGGTGTGCAGGCCGCAGAACTCGAGGGCGGCTTCCTGGTCGCCGGGGTCGACGCCCATTTCGCGGAGCATCTGGGGAGTGGGGCGGTCGAGTGCGACGACGGGAACTTCATCGAGCAGGGCGCGGACGGGCGGCGGGAGCTGCTCGATGGATTCTTCGAGCAGGGCGTCGAAGCGGTCGCGGGTGGCTTGATCGAGCACGGATCGACCTCCCTTCGACGGTTGTTCAGCCGGCGCGTGAGTCGGCGTTGAAGATGGCCCCGGTGTGATCGCCAGCGCCGGTGATGGACTCGAGCGAGATCGGGCGGCTGAGCACCGACGGCACGATGCGGATGCAATCGACCAGCACGCCCAGCATGCCGACGGTGAAGAACATGGAGCCCACGGCGATGAGGATGGTGCCGATGAGGAGCGCGGACTGTGCTGCGCCCGTGCCCATCATGGCCGCGAGGAGTTGCACGAGGTCGCCGAGCGAGACGACGCCGAGTGCGCCGACCATGGCGAGCATGGTCTGGCGATCGACGCGTCCGGAGCGGAGCAGCATGGAGCGGTGGACGAACAGGCGTGCGTTGGGGCGCAGACAGGCGAGGACGACGGCGAGGATGAGGCTGAGGGCAAGGCGGAGGCCGGAGCGTTCGGGGTTGGCGATGCCGTTGGGCATGAAGGGAGTGGCGCCCAGAGGATCAAGTCGCGTGAAGAGCACGTGGAGGCCCAGGGCGAGGGGGAGATAGAGGAAGACGCCGACGACAGCGCGGAGCGTGCCGTCGAGCGGGATGTTGGCGTGCGGTCGGATGAGGACGCAGGCTCCGACGGCGGAGGCGAGCACTCCGGCAACGACGCCCAGGGGCAACCACTCGGGGTTCGGCAGGCTGAACATCTCGGCGGCGCGGAGCCACCAGACGCACACGGTGGCGAGCAGTGCACCCAAGGGCCAGACGAGCAGGCCGATGCCGACCAGTGTCGGAAACGTGATGGGCTGGAGTTCGGAGGCGGCGGGATCGACCTTGGCGAGGATGGTGCCGCGGACGGACATGCCGCATTCGGGGCAACGCCCGCGGACGGAAAGTCCGCGGAGGTTGTAGCGGCAGCGGGCGCAGAAGAGGTCGCCGGTGAGCTCGCGGGCGAGTACCGGGGTTTCCTCGCCAGGCTCGTGTGTGAAGGCGGTCTGGGTTGGTTCGAACGAGTCGGACAAGGCGGTCGCGGCTCCGGCACGGGGTGGGTCCCCCGGGAATGGCTCGTTCAGAGTGTACCAGCGGGTGTGAAGGAGGCAGAAAGGCACCCGTTGGAGCCCGCGGGGCGTGTAGAGTCTGGCCTCAGGAGGATGCGATGGCACGACTGGTTCGACACGAGCAGACGGCACCGATCAAGATCGACCCGGCCACCTGGCCCAGGGACGAGCAGGGCAACCTGAAGGTGATCTCGATCTGCGCCTGCGGCATCTCGTCGAAGTTCCCCTTCTGCGACGGCGCGCACAAGGGCTGCAAGACCGAGGAACCCGGCAAGGTGTACCGCTATGACCCGGTGACCAAGGCGATCCTCGACGCGACGCAGGAAGGGTGAGGGGGAAGAGACGAAGAGACGAAGAGACGGAGAGACGAAGGGTTGGTATCCCACGCCTGCCGCTTCTTGCGTCGTCTCAGAATTGTGAACCAGCGCTGCAAGGTTTCTTGGGCGTCGGGCAAGTCCTTGTGTCCGAGGCGTGTTTCCGCCCAGTCTCTTCGACTGGCCCCGCGTCCCGGACCGGTCTGGAATGACCGTTGTTGAAGAGAGCCGATCCGGCACGCGGCGAACCGCGGCGGGGATCGAGGGACAAGAACTCAACACACACCGCAGGAGCCGCACCATGCTTCGCCTGGCCGCTATCACTCTGTCCGCATCCGCCACCCTCGCCTCGATCGCTGGAGCCGCCATCACCGGCGTCAGCGGCCAGACCACCTGGCTCGGCGTCAACCCGCCCTCGGCGACGTTCGGCACGCTCACCGGCCCGAACGTGTACGCCTGGGATGAGAAGACCAACATCACCACCACCGGCGTGTGGGCCGACATGACCAACAACCCGGCGAACGAATCGAGCGCGATCCCTGGCGTGGTCGTCGGCACCTTTGACAGCCACTTCCTGCACCTGGACAACCCCAACGGCTTCTTCGGCACCAGCGGCAGCGTGACCTTCAGCAGCAACATTGTCGCCGTGTTCTTCCGGGCTGTGAACCTCGACAACACCGACGCCCTCTTTGGCAACAACACCACGACGTACGACACGTTCTATCCGCTGCGTGGGTTGAACGCCGCGTCGATGTTCGGGATCACCGGCAACACCTTGAAGTTCAATCTCACCGCGCTGGCGCCCACCGCCGAGATGATCGAGCTGCGGGTGCTGACGTACAGCGTGCCGACGCCCGGGGCGGCGGCGACGCTGGGACTCGCGGGCCTCTTCGCGGCGCGGCGCAAGCGGCGCTGAAGTGAATCCCGATACGCACCCCGCGCGGGCTGAAGCCCGCGGCTCTGAATCACGACTCATCTGTTCCCCTCCTCAAGCACACACTCTCAGGACTCCACCATGAACACTCGCACCGCCGCTCTCGTCCTTGTCGCCGCCGCATTCGCTTCCTACCACGCTTCCGCCGCCATCACCGGCGTGAGCGGGCAGACGACCTGGCTCTTGCTGCCGCCCGCGTCGTGCACCGCTGGCGCGCTCACCGGCTTCAACGCCCACGCCTGGGACGAGCAGCAGAACGTCTCGCTCACCAACACCTTCGTCGACATGGTCAACAACCCCGGCAACATGGGCAGCCCGATCCCCGGTCTGCTCAACGGCAGCTACGACAGCCACTTCATCCACTTCGAGGGCATCCCCGGCGTCATCAGCGCTCAGGGCAACGTCACCTTCAACGGCACGATCGTCGGCGTCGCGTTTGTCAACACCACGCTCGACGCCACCGATCCACTTGCTGGTGCGTTCGGCACGGTCTATCCCACGACGTACTTCCCCCGCGGCACCAACACGCTTCAGCCGTCGTTCTTCTCGATCAACGGCAACACCATCCACTTCAACCTCGCCGCGTTGTCGTCGGTG
Source organism: Phycisphaerales bacterium (assembly GCA_044375915.1). GTDB lineage: Bacteria > Planctomycetota > Phycisphaerae > Phycisphaerales > UBA1924 > JAFEBO01. The sequence goes on along the minus strand of JBILLU010000092.1, from coordinate 699 downwards.
GGCGAGGTGGCCCAGATCCGCGTCTTCACCCAGGTGCCGACGCCCGGCCCGATCGCGCTCCTGGGGCTCGGCGGCCTGCTCGCGGCGCGGCGTCGGCGCTGAAGTCCTGTTCACCAAATAAAACAGGGGCGAAGCCGAGATGGCTTCGCCCCTGTTGACTTGTGACGCGGGCGATCGAATCAGGGACAGATCATTTGGTTGTAATTGGTGGCAAAGAGTGCGAAGTCCGCATCGTCCACCATCTGGTCTGCGTTGAGGTCGTAGAGCGGGCGAGCCTCGGGGACGATGCTGGTGTTGTAGGCATCGGCGAACTTCACGAAGTCGGCATCGTCGACGAGGTCGTTCCCATCGAAGTCCGACATGCTGCACACACTCGGGCAGCCGCTGCTGCCGCAGAAGATCGGGAGACGACCAACCTGCGACGCGGCTTCACCGCCCGGGGCGGCGGGGTCGTCCACGAACCACTGCACGAACAGCACCTGGCCGGGGTTCACCATGCTGGGCAGCAGTGGCCAGTGCAGCGTGGCGAAGCCGACGCCGTTGCCGGTGCCTGCGACGTCCTGCACGCTGAAGAGTTGCTGCGGCGTGATGCGGCCGTTGACCGGCGGCAGGGTCGAAACTCCGAGGCGAGCGGTGCTGCCGCCGAGCGCGCCGTCGAGACCGACGCGGAACTCGCGGTTGCCGATCATCGGCGGAGCC
>JBILLU010000304.1:0-3038 GCA_044375915.1 Phycisphaerales bacterium | reverse complement strand
TTCAACCCCACGCAGGTGCTGTCGCTCATGACCAGCACCACCGCGCGGAACAACTTCTTCTCCAAACTCCGCACCCAGGTCCTCGCCGGCGCCGACGGCGTGTGCATCGACTTCGAGGGCTCCACGAGCAACGGCTGGCCGACGCAAGTCCCCGCGTTCCTGCAGGCGATGAGGGCGTACTTCGATCAGCAGCGGATTCCCTGCGAAATCCACATCGCGACCCCCGCCGTGAACTGGAGCAGCGCCTGGAACTTCAGCGCCGTCGCGGCCCAGGCCGACTACCTCTTCATCATGGGCTACGACTTCTACGGCTCGTGGTCGACGACCAGCGGCCCGTCGGCCCCGCTCTTCGGTGGGTCGTTCAACGTCGACAACACGATGCGCACGCAGTACGCCAGCGTGCTCACCACCTCGCCGCAGAAAATGATCCTCGGCACGCCTTGGTACGGCAACCAGTGGGACACCAGCACGTCCGCCGCGTACTCGAGTGTGCTCGCGTTCACGCAGTCGGTCACCTACGCCAACGCTTCCGCTGCGGTCAGCACCTTCGGCCGCCAGTGGGACACCGCGTCACGCACGCCGTGGTACCGATGGCAGGACTCGACCTGGAACCAAGTCTGGTACGACGACGCCGAGTCGCTGAGCCTGAAGTACGCCCGGGCCAAGACCTACGGCCTCGGCGGGGTCGGGATGTGGGCGATGGGCTATCAGGGCTCCACCAGCGCACTGTGGGACGCGATCACAGCCCAGTTCCCGCCCGTCTGCCCATGTCCGGCGGACCTCAACAACGACCGCTCCGTCGACGACGCCGATTTCGTGCTGTTCAGCGCCGCGTACGAACTGCTCGTCTGCCCGACCAGCGGCTCCTGCGGTGCCGATATGAACGTCGATGGATTCGTCGATGACGCCGACTTCGTCCTGTTCGCCGCGGCGTACGAGCAACTGCTCTGCCCGTGAACCTGTACCAGTTCGACTCGATCCCGACCCGAGGCCATGGAGAGTGTGATGCAGAAGTTCCTGAATGCTGTCACGATGTCCGCCGCTGCACTGTTGCTGCTCGCGGGCAATGCCTCGGCCGGTCCCAACACCCAGCCCGCCGAAATGGCCCGCTTCGACGGCGACGTCGTCGTCCGTGTGCAGCCCCGCGGCGACGCCGACCTGCGGCTCTTGGAGCAGTTGTCCGACGACCCATGGACCTGCGGCACCTCCGCCTCGGGCGCAATCGACTACCGCGTCTCCCGCGAGCAACTCGCCACGCTCACGCTCCACGGCGTTCCGTTCTCGGTGCTCATCGAAGACGTACAGGCCCTGCTCGACGCCGATCTCGCGGAGCGCAACCAGCCCTTCGAAAACCGCGCCTACTTCGACAACTACGCCGATTACACCGGCGTCAGCAACTACGTGAACACGCTGGTAGCCACCTACCCCGGCTTTGTCACCCGTATCTCTCTTGGCAACTCGGTCGAGAACCGCGAGATCTTCGCCATGCGGGTTACCAGCCCGGTGCCGCCGATCGGCGGCGTCCGCAAGCCCGTCGTCGTACTCAACTCGCTCCAGCACGCCCGCGAGTGGATCACCGTCACGTCTAACCTGTACATGACGACCGAGCTGCTGAGTAAGTACAACACCGACGCGGTGGCCAAGTCCATCCTCGACGAGTACGAGCTCGTGATTATCCCGATCAGCAATCCAGACGGCTACAACCACACCTGGACCAACAACCGCCTGTGGCGGAAGAACCGCCGCGTGACCAGCAGCAACACCCGCGGCGTCGACCTGAATCGCAACTGGTCCGTCGGCTGGGGCCTCTCCTCCGGCTCCAGCGGCAGCCTGAGCAGCGACACCTACCGCGGCCCAAGCCCTCTTTCCGAACCCGAAACCCAAGCCCTCAGCAACTACATGCTCGGCGTCCCCAAAGTCGTCGCGCACATCGATATCCACAGTTACTCGCAGCTCATCCTGCGCGTCTGGGGCCACAAGTACGAGGACCCGGCAGGCCTCGCCTCCATCAACCGCATCGGCACCGCCATGCGGAACTCCATCTCCGCCGCCACCGGTGCGACGTACACCTTCGGCGGCTCTGAGATCCTCTACCTCGCCAGCGGCACCGCCCCCGACTGGGTCTTCGGCACGCTCGGCGCGTTCTCTGTCACCGCCGAACTCCGCGACACCGGCACCAACGGCTTCGTACTGCCGACGTCCTTCATCCTCCCCACCGGCAACGACGTGCTCGCCATGGTGAAGACGATGATCCAGAAACTCTGCCGCGCCGACTTCACCAAGGACAACTTTGTCGACGACGCCGACTTCGTGAACTTCGCCGCGTCCTATGAAGTCCTGACGACAAACACCGGCGATCTCACAGGCGACGGTCTCACCGACGACGCCGACTTCGTCGTGTTCGCGTCCGCGTATGAGCAATTGGCCTGCCCCTGAACCGGTGGTCCCTGCGACCTCGCCGCGTTCTCCAACAGTCCGAATAACGCTCGTGCTCTGCCGACGCAGATCGCGCACACCCAAATCCGCGTTTTCACGGATAACTCTATCGCTTTTTCGAGCCTCAGTGATTATCCTGAGATCAAGCCGCAGACCGAGAGGTCCGCGCGTGCGGGGACAGCGCTTTACCTCAAGTGTGCATCATGCTGCCCGTACTTTCGCGGGTTTGCGCGGAGTGTTCTCATGTGTCGAGCCAGGAGCGTTGCAATCCCGTTGGTCGTGGCACTTGCCGCGGGGACATCAGCCGCACGGGCTCAACTCGGAGCATTCCCCTGGTCGGTGCCGACGCCGGCAACGAGAATGCTGCCCGCATCACTCGAGACTGCGATCGCTGAAGCCGCGGAAGGCTCACCGACCCGTGCATCGATGGTCCGAGCGTTGGCGGTTCGCAAGCTCGAAACGTCGCCAATGTGCTTTGCCAACGACACGACTCCGGAGCTCTGGGCCAAAGTGCTCGCCGACTACGACCTGCGGCCCCCCACCTTGGGTTCCGGCGACCCGTTCCAGGATCGCTTCAACCTTGATGTCTTCAAGTGGGGCCC
>JBILLU010000303.1:0-3078 GCA_044375915.1 Phycisphaerales bacterium | reverse complement strand
CGCTGACGAAGCCGTCGAGCGAGGCGATCTGGTTTGAGGTGGGGCGCTGCTGCTCGAAGTTGCCCATGCACATCACGCCGATGTTGTGCTCGTTGTTGTCCTTGACGTGGGCACCCTGGAAGGTCAGCGGGCGACCTTCCCACACGCGGCCCTGCGGATCGATGATGTAGTGGTATCCGATGTCGGCCCAGCCCTCGCGGAGGTGGCTCTGGCGGACGGAGTTCAGACGCGCGATGGCGTCGCTCTGGGTGCGCAAGCCCTGAGAGTTCAGGGCGTCGTGGTGGATGGTGATGCGGCTCACGCCGTTCATCGGGTTCGCGAGCGAGCGGATGACGCTCTGACGCGTCCAGGTGGCGCGGGGGATGACGTTGGTGGGAAGTCCGGTGACGGTCGAGACACCGGGCGAAGACGTCTTTGGCGCACTTCCTACGGGGCGTGGCAACGGGCTGAGCTGCGGATTTTCCTGATCGGGCCAGACCGGCCCGGGAATCTCGTCGCCCGCGGCGGCGGATGACTGGGACGTCTGACAGCCGGCGAGCACGAGTGCGGCGCCAGCGAACAGGCCGCCAGCCAGGACGTCGCGACGATCGACCAGACGAACAAAGTCGGAGCGGGGCTCTTGAGAGGGGTGCTCGAACGAACTCATGGCGCGGCGACTCCGTGCGGTCGGATCAGGGCGTTAGTGGGATGGCCTAACTTCGGACGTTTGATGCCATCAAGCCCAGATTCCGGCGGATTCTACTCGCCGGTCCTACAACTCCGCGCCGCGAAGCCGGGGCCGCGGCGTTGAAGGCTCCGGAGGACTCCGTAATCCTGCCCGCCATGCTGAACGCTTCACATCTGCTCGTCGCTCTCGCCGCCGATCCTGTTGCCGGGGGAGGCACCGGAACCGGCATGCTCGCCTCGTTCCGACTCGACTGGGACACCTTTGCCGCCTGGTCTGTGCGGATCGGGGCGGCGTTGCTGGTGCTGGTGGTTGCTTGGGTGGCGTCTTCGTGGTTGCGGCGGCTGATCAAGCAAGGGACGCACCGGGCGCACCTGGACCCCACGCTCGGGTCGTTCTTTGCGAATGCGGCGCGATGGGGGGTGCTGACGCTCGGTGCCGTCACCTGCCTGGGCGTCTTCGGCGTGCAGACGGCGAGTTTCGCGGCGGTAATCGCGGCGCTCGGTCTGGCGATTGGTCTGGCGTTCCAGGGGACGCTCTCGAACATCGCGTCGGGGGTGTTGCTCTTGGTGTTCCGGCCGTTCAAGGTCGGGGACAGCGTGGTCATCGCGGGTGTCGCGGGCGTGGTGAACGAGATCGACTTGTTCACGACAGCGCTCGACACGGTCGACGGGCGTCGGGTGATCGTGCCCAATGCGCAGATCGCCGGTGCGGTGATCGACAACCAGAGCCATCACCCGCGGCGGCGGTTCGAGGTGCTTCTCAGCGTGCAGTTCGACGCCGACCCGAACGTGACGGAAGCAGCGCTGAGTCGGGCGCTGCGGGTGCTGGAGCGCACGCCGGGGTATCTGCCTTCGCCGCCGCCGGAGGTGACGATGACCGACTTCGGCAAGGCGTCGGTCGGCTGGGCGGTGCGGTACTGGGCGACGCGGGAGGTGGGTGGCGTGCACCGGCCGGAGTTGCTGGCGTCGATCAAACAGGAACTGGACCGCGAAGGCATCAAGCTGGCAGCGACCTAATGACGCCAAGCCCGAGTTTTCTCGGGCCATGGTGAAACGAACGCCGGGGATGGGTCGCTCGTACGATTCGGCGTGACTACCACGCCCGTCACTCTCAAGACGCTCCGCCAGATGGCCTCCCGCGGCGAGGCCTTCGCCGCTCTGACCTGCTACGACGCCACGACGGCTCGGTGGCTGGAGAGGGCGGGGGTGCATGTGCTCCTGGTCGGGGACACGGCGGCAGAGATGGTGCTGGGCTTTACCCGCACGATCGACATGCCGCTGGATGTGCTCCTCGCCTTGACGGCGGGGGTGAAGCGCGGCGCTCCGAGCACGGTTGTGATGGGCGACATGCCGTTTCTGAGCTATCACACCAGCGATGACGACGCGGTGCGGAACGCGGCCCGGTTTCTGACCGAAGGCCGTGCGGACATTGTGAAGCTTGAAGCGGATGAATCGTTCGCGCCGGTGGTCGCGAAGATGGCTCGTGCGGGCATTCCCGTCTGTGCCCACGTCGGAACGCGCCCGCAGCAGGTCGCGCTGACGGGCGGCTATACGTCGACAGGCAAGACGGAAAAGCAGGCCAAGCAGATCGTGGCTGACGCCGTGGCGTTGGAACAGGCCGGCGCGGTGATGCTGCTGATCGAGGCGGTGCCCGACGCGGTGACGGATGAGGTGATGAAGGCGACGACGGTGCCGCTGATCGGGATCGGGGCGGGCCCGGCTCCGCACGGCCAAGTGCTGGTACTGCAGGACCTTCTGGGCCTGACGGATCGTCCGCCGCCGTTTGCCCACCCCATCGCCAAGCTGGGCGAGGCGGTGCAATCGGCGGCTTCGGACTACGTTCGGCTGGTGGCCCAGCGCCAGATCGGCGGGCGGGCGAAACCAATCGCGACCACAAACGTCCAATCCGGTACAACCCAAAGCGGGCGAACGACGAAGTAATGGGATGTCGGATGTGGGATTGGTGGGCGGGTTTTTGCTTCGTGTCGATACCCGATGCCTTCCGTTCCCACTTGCGATTTGCTATTTGAGTTTTCCGAAAGGCCCCCATGCGTCGTGTGACTTCCGTCGGCCCGGCCTTGCTCGTGCTCGCGACGGCGTCGTCGCTGCTGTGGTTCACGCCCGCGGTCTTGCGGCGGCTCTCGGCGTCGCAGACCGAGGCCCAGATCCAGCTTGCTCGGCGGACTATCGAGAGCGACGACATTCTCGAACGCCTCAATCGCGCGATCCGTGCCGTGGCCGACAGCGTCGAGCCGTCGGTTGTCCACATCGATGTCTTTGCGCCTGAGACGATGCCCCGTGTCGCCGGTTCGACGGGTTCGGGGTGGCTCTTTGACGGCGCGGGGAACGTGGTGACCAACGCGCACGTCGTTCGGCAGGCCCGGTCGATCCGCGTGCAGTTGCACGACGGTC
>JBILLU010000091.1:0-12690 GCA_044375915.1 Phycisphaerales bacterium | reverse complement strand
GTTTCGATAGGGAATCCCGAACAAGTGAAGATCCTCGCGGCCCTCGAAACCGAGCGCACCGCCGATGAGCTTGCCGATGCCGTGGGCCTTGATATCGTCAAACTCCGATCCCACCTGACTTTGCTGGAGATTGCGGGTCGGGTGCGAAGGCACGGATCGCGTTTCGCCCGCGTCAGTAGCGTCCAATAGTCCTATAATACATTGATTTATTTCGAACCAAGGCGTGTTGATCGCGTCGAGTGATCACTTTTCGGCGCGATTTCAACGCGCAACCCTTGACACAAGGCGTGCGATCACTTACCTTGTACCAAACAAAGTGAAAGAAATTTGATCGGTTCAGCTGACGACAACCGACAAACACTGCACGATGGAACCCGCCTTCTCGCCTATCCTTCGATTCGGTCCCGGTGGGGATTTCGTCGCGGACTACCGTCCGCGGCGGAACGGAACCACCAGTCTTCGTCGGATCCAACGCGGTGCCGAACTCGGTACCAGTACGGGTCTCCCGAACGAAGCACTGCGTCTGGTTGGGGATCAGGTCGGCGGAGGATCGCCGAGCTTTACGCACACGGATGGCGAACATCGGTCGCGGCTACTCGCCGCGTGGTGTCTGGCCGTTCGGGCTCTGGACGAGCTCGGCCCGGTGCTCGCGCGGCTGGGGGCGCAAGTGGGTGCCTCGGCGGGGTCTCACGCTGGACGCACGGATCGCATGATGGAACTCAAGCCGTCGCACGCACGCGGCGGGTTCGACAACTCGGCTTCCGCAGACGCGGTGACTCGTGGCACCACGCTGCAGTTGGTCGGGTGTGATGGAAACGGTGGTGGTGGTGGTGGGATTTCGGGTGGGAATGTGGGCGATACGTCGGCGGCAACCAGCCGCCCCGGAGGTATGAACGATGAATCTGAACTTGACCCCCAAGCAGCTCCGCATTCTCCAACTTATCCGCGACTGGCGGGTGCGTCGGGGCTATTCCCCGACCATGCAGGAGCTGGCCGACGAAATCGGCGTCAGCAAGGTGACGGTCTTCGAGCACGTCGAAGCGCTCATCAAGAAGGGCGCTTTGGTGCGCGAACCCAACAAGGCTCGCTCTTTGTCGATCGCTGACGGCATCGCCGTCCCCGACGAGGCCCGCCCGCTGCGCTTCCCGCTCGTCGGCCGCATCGCCGCCGGCCATCCCATCGAACGCGTCGAGAACACCGACGAAATCGACCTCGCCGACATGCTCGTTGCCAAGACCCAGAAGGGTCAGGAGAGCACCTTCGCCCTCAAGGTCGAAGGCGACTCGATGCGCGACGAGGGCATCCTCGACGGCGACTTCGTCCTCATCGAGCGCACCCAGGTTGCCCAGAACGGTGACCGCGTGGTTGCCCTGCTGCCCGACGGCTCGACGACCCTGAAGACCTTCTTCAAGGAAGACGACCACATCCGCCTCCAGCCCGCCAACCCGAACTTCGAGCCCATCCGCGTCCGCTTCTGTCAGGTGCAGGGCGTGGTGAAGGCCGTCGTCCGCCGTTACGGGCGCTAAGCACCAGTGGGACCGGCCTCCGGCCGGTCGACGAGGGAATCGCACTTGAACGCGCAGCAAGAAGCCGCGGGGCATCGCCCCGCGGTTTTTCTTTCCCGGTGTGACCTGGCGACTACTGCGGACAGATGAGCGCGTCGTACGCCTGCGCGAACGCCGCGAAGTCGGTGTCATCCACAAACCCATCGCCGTTCTGGTCCGCTGGACAGTTGAAGGGCATCGTTCCAGCGTCGCACGTCAGCAACTCGTACGCGCGGGCAAAGAGCACGAAGTCGGCGTCGTCCACGAGTCGATCGGAAGACAGGTCCGGCGGGCAGTTGGTGCGGCCCAGACGTGCCGCGATCCACGCCGCGGACTCGATTCCCTCGGCGGTGAAAAGGCAGCCGACGGCGTGCGGGCATCCGGTCTCGGTGTAGTCCACGGGCAGATTCAGATCGGTCAGCCCGTTTCGGAACCGCTGGTTCCCCGACACGAGCGACCCGACCATCATGCGCGTCGGGTAGCCGCGGTCGATGATCGCGCGGTGCTCGTTCATCCAGAACCACGGCGAGAACTGATTGAAGTACGCCTCGCTGTTCCCGAAGATCGCCTGGGCTTGCTGCGGATGGGACGCGACGACGTTCGCCCAAGTGAGCAGCGCGCCGTCGTACTCAAGGCACATGCCGAAGACCTCGGGGAACTTGAAGGCGAACTTGGTGGCGCCGAAGCCGCCCATCGAAAAGCCCTGCATCACCCGCGAACGGGCATCGGCGATGGTGCGGAAGGTCGCGTCCACGTGGGGCACAAGTTGCCGCGCAACATCCGTCTCCGCAGGCTTGTCGCCGCCGATGCTGTCGGCCCAGAAACTGTCGGAGTAGCCGTCGGGGAAAACGATGATGACCGGGCCGATGAGGTTCTGCCCCGCCGCAGCCTCGAAGGACGCGGGGACGGTCGAGACCTGCTGCCCGTTGTGCGCGCCGCCGATGCCGTGGAGGTGATAGACCACGGGGTACCGCGTGGTGCCCGCGTCGTATCCGGGCGGGAGGTAGATGGAGAATCGCACCGTCTTGCCGGTGATCGGTCCTGTGAACGTGCGAGACTCCACGCGACCCAGGAGGGCGGCGAACGAGAATGGGGCCAAGCAAGCCGCAACGCACGCGGTCAGTCGATGGCGAGTGTGCATGTGAGAACAAAGCCGCAGCAGCCCCCGGATTGCATTGATCTGCAATGGTTCTTTCCCACCGGCCGTCCTCTTTCACGAAATCGAAACATCCTCGACTTGCGACTGCAAGGTCTCGCGTAGGTCCGCGAACTCCTTGAGCAGAGGGCGTGGCATCTTCGTCATCAAGCCACTTCCAGCCTCTCTCAGCCGCGACGGGTCGTCGACGCCTCGTTGCGTGCTCACTCCTGCGTTTCCGCACCCGATCTCTCGCCGCCTTCCGCGGCGGAAAGGACTTCTCATGCACCGCAATTCGCTCGTCTCTCTCCTCTCGCTCGCCGCCCTCGCCGGGGCCGCGACCGCCGCTCCCATCAATCTGGACGATCGCCCGCACTACCCGCTCGGCGCCGCCGTCATCACGCCCTCGTCGGCCGGGCTGGAGATCTCCAACATCGGCTCCAGCGGGAACGACGGCGTCCTCATCCTCCCCCACCCCAACACCCGCGAGATGCATGTGGAACTCCACGGCACCGGCGGCGGAGGTGCGGGCGGACTTGTCACCTCCACTGCGATCAAGGCCAGTTGGAACCTCAAAGAAAACGTCAAGCGCCAAGCCGCCACCATGACCGTGACCAACCAACCCAGCGGCGAGACCGACGTCTCCTTTGACTACTCCGCCTCTGCCGCCGAAAGCCTTACCGCCGAGTACTACTACCAGGGCGCTCTCGTGCTCACGGAAGAGAATCTACCCCCCAACCCGCCCGGCGGCACGTCGCTCCGCGTCTTCCCCGGTGCCGTGCTCAACCCCATCCCCGCCAATCTCTCCTGGCGCCGTTCCGGCCAGCCCCCGCGCTGGGGCTTCAATATCGGGGGCGACGGCTGGGAGATGGGACGCACCGTCGGCGGCAACGTCCTCCCCTTCGACCACGTGATCGTCACGGCGGTCCACGCCACGCCGCTGCACGACTCGATCTCCGGCTTTGAGATCACCACCAACGCCGCCAGCTCGGTCATCATCACCGGCGAGGACGTCATCCTCGGCGGCTCCTGCCCCGGTGACCTCAACTCCGACGGATTCGTCGATGACGCCGACTTTGTCGAGTTCGCGAACGCGTACAACCAACTGCTCTGCGACTAGCCCGCGAAGCGAAGAGGCCTCGTTTCGACAGGGAACGAAACCGCGGGGCAAACCCCGCGGTTTTCATTGGAGCGTCGGGCCACCAAGGTCCTCATTTCACCGCCAGCGCGGCGGCCAGCGCCGCCCGCATCTCGTCGGCCTGGTCCTTGGTCACTTCGCCGCGCCACATGCCGAGGACCTTGCCGTCGTCGTCGAGAAGCACCGCCGCGGGGGTTGAGTTTACTTTCAACAGCCACGTCTTGGGGCCGTCGCGCACGGCGAACGAGGGGATGAACGTGCTCGGTTTGCTGAACGCGTCGGTCCACGCGGCCTTCCCCGCTTCGCTCGCGTCCTCCGGCGGCGGCGCGTCGGCGATCACGCCCACCACCCGCAGCTTGGTCGGCGCGACGCCCGCGACGTGCTCGCGGAGGATGTCGTCGTAGATCGGGATCGCCTGATCGCAGTAGCCGCAGTAGCGGCCGAGCATGAAGAGCATCGTCGGTCCGTCGTGCGGAAATGCGAGCGGAATCGCGGAGCGATCGGGACGCACGAGCTGTAGCCCGCTCACGCTTTCACCCACCTGCAGCGACGGGCGGTAGCCGGACTTTTCGCCCTTGTTGATGTTTGCTTCGGCGAGTTGGGAACGAAGCGCCCCGACTTCCGACTTCAGGTCGCGGTTTTGCTTAACGAGCAGGAGGATCAGCACGCCGAACAGTGCGGCGGTGCCGCCGAGCAGGAGCGTGGACGGGCGGAGAGTGGCGGACATGCCGCGATGGTACCGTCGGATCGTCGGAGCAGTCGGGCCGAGCGATCGGGGGTGTGGTTCAGGGACACACGAGCGTGTCGTAGGCGGCGGCGAAGAGCACGAAGTCGGCATCGTCCACGAAATCATCCGCGTTGAGATCCGCCGGGCAGTTCGCGGGCATGGTGAGATCGGTGCAATCGAGCCGGTTGTACGCGGCGGCGAAGCCGACGAAATCGGCATCGTCCACGGTCTGGTTGCCGGTGAGATCGGCCGGACAGGTTCGGAACACGTCCCTGTAGAACGTCCAGTTGTCCTCGCCCAGCGCGGTGAGCAGCGCGAGCGTGTCGTGACCGATGCCGGGAGGCGAGACGAACTGATGGGGCACGCCGATCTGGAGCAGGTGGTTGTGGAAGTCCAGGTTGTCGGGGAACGTGAAGTCGGCGGTGCCGATGATCTGGCGGATGGGCGTGCCGCGGGCGATGAGGCTGGGCGCGTTCTGGGTCGCGAGCATCCACGGGCTTTGGGCGAGGAAGTAGTCGGGGTCGCTGCCGTAGACGTTCTCGTAGATCATGAGACGCTGCTCGGGCGTGATGTTGTTGGCGCCCTCGGGTGCGTCGAGGAGATCGAGTTGGAGCGGGCCGGGGGCGAGCATCGAGATCGCGGCGAAGCGATCGTGGAACTTGAAGCCCAGCCGCCCCGCGCCGTAGCCGCCCATGCTGAAGCCTTCGATGATGCGGCCCTTGCGTCCGGCGAGCGTGCGGAAGGTTGCATCAACCGCTGGGATCAGGTCGTTCACGACGACGCTCTCGATGGGCGTGACGCCGTTCTTGGAATTGCACCACATGCCGTAGGGCATGCCGTTGGGGAAGACGACGATCATCGGGGCGATCTTGCCCTGGGCGATGGCGGTGTTGAACCAGTTGCTGACGGGCGCGATGCCGGGGAGGACGCTGCCCGAGCCGTGGAGCCAGTAGAGCACGGGGAAGCGGCGGGTCGGTTCGGCGTCGTACGCGGGCGGGGTGTAGATGTGGTAGCTGACGCCGCGGCCGATGGTGGGGCTGAAGAACGTGCGGTACTGCACCCGCGGCGCGGTGACGGCGGGCGTGATCCACTGGGCAGAGGTCGGTGCCGCGGACATCACGAGTGCGGCGACGATCAGTAGAAGCACGTGCGGTCGAAGGCCGGATGGGTGCATGGTGCGGGCTCGCGGGGTGAGGGTGACGGCCGTGCGCGGTGGTGGTGGGGGGGGGTGGTGGGGGTGGCGGCGAGGGGAGAACGCGAATGAAGGGTGTTGATTGCAAGCGAGGGATTCTTGCGGCGGGGTCCGAAGGGTCCGAAGCGGGGCCGGCCGAGCGTTTGCGGTGCACTCCCGAGGGGACGGGTGCCACGACTACGGCCTGGTCGGAGGCCGTGGTCGTGATTGGGGGACGGAAACGGCGTTGCGCGAGAAGGAAACGAAGACGCGATCGATCACGATCACGGCGTGATGGGTCCACCTGCCTCGAGCCGGCGCCGGGGAATCATGGCGAGTCATCAGGATCGTCGATGCCGCGAAGGCAGGAGGCTTCGACCGTGGTGGCGAAGTCGTTGCTGCCGATGACGAGGACGAGGCAGACGTGGCAGTCGAGCCGGAAGCCGTCGGTCGGATCGGCGTTTGCGGTGAAGAACCAGCGGGCCTCATCGAGGGAGTCGCGCTCGAACCAACTGGTCATCAGGTGATGGGCTTCGTCATCCGGGAATGGCAGAGACGGCGTGCCGTCGACTCGTGGGATCACCACCGCGTAGTCAAATGTGTCGTCCCATTCGGAGCAGCTCGCGCCCCAGGCGCACATGTAGCAGCATCCCGCGAGCGTGAAGCGCAGCGCGACGTCGTAGGCGCGGTCGTCCTTGTGCTGCGGCACCTCGCTGGCGAGGAAGAGCTTGAACCAGCCGCGGGGTGTTCCTGGTGGTGCGAGATCGGGAAGCGGCAGGTCCATCGCGGCGTCGATCGTCGGGACGCGAGCGAGATACATCGGGCGACCCCAACTGTCGCAGACGCCGAGGGGACGCCAGGGGGCGGGGATGGAGGAGGGATCGACGGACACGGTGAGAAGTCTACTGCCGACGAGGTTCGCTGCCCGCTCGCCGCGTGAGCGACGAACGAGCGACGAATGAACTGCGACCGCGCGCTGCGTCGAGGTCTCATCTGAGTGCGTGAAGCTCGATTTGTCTTGACTCGGGTCGCCGATGCACTTGGATGTTCCAGGCGCTCTCTGGAAATGCATCGGGATGCAGCCACTTTCGGCGTCGCCTCTTCATAGGAGGATGCCATGAATACGAAAAGAATCGTTCTGGCTGTTTCGATCATTGTCGCGGTAGGAGTCTCGGGGCATGCGACCGGCACGCCAACGCCAGGCTCGCTCCAAATCAACGGCGGCAGCGGCGGAACGTCGGCAAGCAGCACATTCACAGACTGGGATCCGCTCCGCCAGGAGTACTACACATGGACACATCCCGAGAGCATGCCGTGGGCGCCCGGGATGATCGGTGCGTCCTCGACAACTGAACTCGCCAGCGCCAGCCTCACCGCCTCCTTTGCAAGCTGGAACATGTCCCCCGACGGCTGGGTCGAGTTCGGCAACACCGCGATCATCAGCGGGTCGGCCACCAGGCAGGACCCCAACGTGAGTGCCGCGCAGTCGTGGGCGAGTATCTCCTTCACGAACACGACGTTCTTTCTCTTCTCCGCACGCGTGACCGGCAGCGGAAGCGTGTCACTGCGCGGAGGCGCTTCGTTCGATATTGTCAACGGCCAGTCGCTGGATATCTGGTTGTGGCCTGGTTACTACTCGATCGTGCTGGACGCCACGGACAACGGATCGTTCTTCGCGACGATCCCTGCGCCTGGGGCGCTGGCGCTCGCTGCAGCGAGCGCGATGCTCTGCACGCGGCGGAGGAGAGCGATCGGGTAAGCGGCTGGAGGCAACGTTGCGCACTCGTTCGACACGTCTTGGATGCCACGACCACGGCCTGCGCGGAGGCCGTGGTCGTGATTTGGGGTCGGAAAGGGCGTTGCGCGAGAAGGAAACGATGACGCGACCGAGCACGATCACCCGCTCAGAGCAGCGGGTAATCGTGGCACATCACGGCGTGATCGGGCCACCCGCCCGCTTCGATGGTTTGAAAGTGCAGCATCGAAGTCGCAGAGCCGACTTCGATGGCACGGGCGTGGGTTTAGAACTCACACTGCTTCGGCGCCCGCGGGAAGGGGATGACGTCGCGGACGTTTTGCATGCCGGTGAGGAACATCATGGCGCGTTCGAAGCCCAGGCCGAAGCCGGCGTGGGGGACGGTGCCGTAGCGGCGGAGGTCGCGGTACCACCAGTATTCCTTGAGTGGCAGGCCCATTTCTTCGATGCGGGCGTCGAGTTTGTCGGCGCGTTCTTCGCGCTGGCTGCCGCCGATGATCTCGCCGACCTGCGGCACCAGCACGTCCATGGCGGCGACCGTTGCGCCGGGGGCGCCGTCGGTGCCGGGGTCGTTCTCGCGCATGTAGAAGGCCTTGATCTGCTTGGGGTAGTTCATCAGCACGACGGGCTGCTTGAAGTGCTGCTCGGTGAGGTAGCGCTCGTGCTCGGACTGCAGGTCCTTGCCCCACTCGATGGGGTACTCGAACTTGGCCTTGCCGCTGGCGATGGCGTCCTTGAGGATCTTGATGCCGTCGGTGTAGGGGAGATGGCGGAAGGGTTTGTCGAGGACTTCGTTGAGGCGGGTGAGCAGGCCCTTCTCGATGCGCTCGTCGAAGAACTTCATGTCGTCGGCGCGTTCATTGAGCATGGTCTGGATGAGGAACTTGATGAAGTCCTCGGCGAGCTTCGCGTCGTCCTGAAGGTTCGCGAACGCGATCTCGGGCTCGATCATCCAGAACTCGGCGAGGTGGCGGCTCGTGTTGCTGTTCTCGGCACGGAACGTCGGGCCGAAGGTGTAGACCTTGGAGAGGGCGCAGGCGTAGGTTTCGACGTTGAGCTGGCCGCTCACTGTGAGGTGGGTTTGTTTGCCGAAGAAGTCCTGGGAGAAATCGGGCGACGGAGCGACGGAGCGACGGAGCGACGAAGGGTCGGAGGAGGGCGCGGGGGCGGCGGCTGGCGCGTGCGACGAGTCTTTCCCTGCGTCGCTTTGTCGCTTCGTCGCTGCGTCGCTTCCCACCGCCGCGTTCACGAAATCGAGCGTGCTCACCTTGAACATTTGGCCGGCGCCTTCGCAGTCGCTTCCGGTGATGATCGGCGTGTGGACGTAGAAGAAGCCGCGCTGGTCGTAGAAGCGGTGGATCGCCATGCTCAAGGAGTGGCGGACGCGGGCGACGGCGCCGAAGGTGTTGGTGCGGACGCGGAGGTGGGCGAGCTCGCGGAGGAACTCGAACGAGTGGGGCTTGGGCTGGATCGGATAGTGGTCGGGATCGTCGACCCAGCCGACGACTTTGACTTCCGCTTTGTCGGGGCCGTTTGAGGCGTCGGCGCTGATCTCGTTGCCGCCTTTGGGGTTCTGGACGATGACGCCGGTGGCTTCGACGGCGCAGTGCGTCGTGAGTTTGGCGATTTCGTTGGCGTAGTTGGGGAGGTTGCCTTTGGCGACGATCTGGATGGTGTCGAAGCAGGTGCCGTCGTGGAGGGCGAGGAAGGAGAGGCCGCCGTCGGCCTTGGAATCGCGGCGGGTGCGGACCCAGCCCTTGATGGTGACGGTGGTGCCGGGGGCGGCCTTGAGGGCGTCTTTGACGGAGATCCAGGGCATCGGGCGAGTCTCCAAACGCGGCGGGATGGGTGGTTGGCCGCGGGAGAGGATGGTAGGAGAGAAGGCACTAGGCACTAGGGGGAGGCATGACGCTGCGCGTCATGGGGATGACGCGACCGGGAGCGCTTCTGCCTCTTCCTAGTGCCTAGTGCCTAATGCCAAGTGCCTGCCTCTCACGGCTTCGGCGCGTTCACAAAGCCGTAAGGCATGTTCCATGTCGCGTTTTTGCCGCGGGGGTAGCGGCCGGCCATGTCGGAGAGGGCGTACCAGTCGGCGTCGCGATTGGAGAGTGAGACGTAGATGTACAAGGCCTTGAAGTCGCGGCCGTCTTCGATGTCTTCGCGGAGGTCGCCGGGTGGGACGAAGAGTGTTGCGGAGCCGTCGAGCCAAGCGATGTGGGAGCCGCGGCCGGCGGTGCCGCTGCGTTGGTTGCCGCCGTGGCGGGTGGAGAGTTGGTCCTCGTTGCCCCACATGCCGTCGCGGGATTTTTCGTTGTTGAACTTGGTGTTCTCTTCGACGAAGAGCGGGATGCCGGGCATGCGCGTCAGCGTCACCGCGGCGTTGGCGCGGAGGTTGAACTGGCTGGCGTCGGTGCGGGGCGGGATGTAGGCGAACGACGTCTGGGAACCCAGCCGCGTGCCTTCGACTTCGTCGAAGAAGGTGTAGTCAAAGTCCACGCCGGTGGAGGTGAACCAGACGTTCTCCTGTTCGCTTCCGGTAGTGCTGCGGCGTTTGTTGCCCGGGCACTCGCCGACGCTCTGGTTGTTGGCGAGATATGGCCAGAGCAATCCCGGAACGCGTTTGCGGCCTTTGACATCCTGGGCCCAGATCGATGCGCGGGGAATGTCGGGGATGCCGTCGCCGGGCCACACGCGCGGGCCGTCGGGCCACTTGGTTCGCGGGAGCGCGGGGAAGACTTGGTCCTTGTAGTCCATCGCGTAGCCGTTGGTGGCGGCGGCGAAGGTCTTCATATGGATGAGGCACTTGAGGGTCTGGGCCGAGGTTCGGGCGCCGCGGAGGGCGGGCAGGGCGATGCCAATGAGCAGCGCGATGATCGCGATGACGATCAGCAGTTCGATGAGGGTGAAGGCGCGGCGGGGCACATCAGGAGTTTACCGGATAGGGGGCGATTTGGAAGCGGATTCCGCGTGATTTCCGAGCGGCGGGGTTCAGCCCACGCGGGTGATGCTTGAGCAGCTACGGATAACTTCGGGCGATCCGACGCCCATCGCGCGCGGGCTGAAGCCCGCGGCTCGGAGGGGAGTGCGGATGGAGTCGCTACTTGGGCTTAGCGACCTCGTGCAGGGTGTAGTACGTGCCATCGTGGATGAGGGTGGCGTCGGCGGGGATGGCGATGGACTCGCCCATGGGGGACGGGCGGCGTCGATCGTCGTCGCGCGGGCCGCGGCGGTCGTTGCGGGGTTCGAGCTCGGTGCGCGTGCCGGGCTTCTCGTTGAGGATGAAGACGCGGCTGTACTTGGCGAGTTGCTCGGCGGTGGCGTGCTCTTCGCGGACGGGGGTTTGCAGGAAGTAGCCAACCCACCATTGCAGGCCGTGGCGGGAGAGGACGACGGCACTGCCGTCGGTGGGCACTTGGCCGCGCAGCGCGAAGAGTTCGGGCGCGGCGTCGTCGCGGACGATCTGCCCGCCGGGGCCCCGGGCGGAGAACGCGGAGGAGACGCCGCTGACGACAGAGACGACGGCGACGAGCGCGGCGGCGGCGGGTGCGAGGATGCGCAGCCAGCGCGGCGAGCTTGCGGCGGCGTGGGCGAGGGCGGCGGCGAGCGGCACCGCGAGCAGCACGGGCGTCATGAGCAGGAAGCGTTGGACGTAGGTTCCCTGGATGAGCGGGAAGGTGATGCAGGCGAGCGTGATGGTGAGGCCGTCGATGAGGGCGCGGTCGGCGGCGGCGTGGGGGGTGTGATGCGCGGCGCGGCGTGCGTAGAGGCCGAGGGCGATGACGCCGATCCACAGTGCGGCGCGGGGGATGGTTTCGAGGCTGAGGGCACCGGGTGGGCCGCCGGGGGGGCCGCCAGGCCCGCTGCGTCGGGCGGTTTCGCGGCGATCGGGGCTTGGCTCCGCCGCGCGGGCGTCGCGTTTCGCGCCGAACGCTGGCGTGCCGGTGGCGCGATCGCCGGTGACGAGCATCTTTGCCGGGCCTTGCAAGAGGCCGACGGCCTTCTGCGGTGCGGCGAGGTAGACGACGCCCCACAATGTCGCGGCCGCGATGGCGCCGATCGCTGCGGCTGCGATCACGCGCCGCGGGGGGAAGATCCGCACCACAAACGCCGCCAGCGCCGCGCCGACAACGAGCAGGGTGACGCCGAACGCGCCGATGTGCGTGAGGGCGGCGAGCGCGAGCGAGGCGAGAAGCAGGAGCAGAGGAATTGCCAGGCGTCGGATGTGGAATGTCGGATGTGGTGAACTGGTCGTGACGTCCGGGCTGTGCACGCTCGACATTGTCCGCCGTACTGCCCAGATCGCGACCGCGGTGAAGACGAGGCCGAGGGAGTTCTTTTCGAAGTCGCCGACCATGCGCATGCTGGCGGCGCTGAGGACGGCGAGGGCGAGCGACGCGGCGAGGATGACCAGCGTTCTGGACTTGCCGAGCGATTGCGGAATGAACGCGAGTGCGGCGGCGGCGAGGGGGATTGCGGCCCAGGGCTGCGTCGTCGCGTCTACGAGTTTGGAAGCCAGGAGTGCTGCGCTGTCAACTGTGTGTCCGGCGAGCATCGCGGCTTTGGCGACGGCGGCGTTGAGATAGAAGAAGAGCGGCAGATCGGTGTAGGGGAGTGTGCCGTTGAGCAACAGGCCGCGGGATTGCAGCGGGTAGTAGCCGGCGTCGACGCCGGGCGGGAACGTGTGGGCGAAGAGCCGAGCGGCCCGCGTGGCGATGGCGACGAGGATGAGGATCGCGACGAGCAGCCAGACGTGAGCGGCGCTGCCGCGGGCGTCGGTGGCTGGGGTTGGTTCGGCCATGATGGGAGCGTAACGCCGCGGATCGGGTGTGCTTGCGTCTGGCGCGGGCGAAGCGGTTGGTGTCGGGTTGCGACGCACCACGTGGCGGCGGATGGACAAGCGGAATAAACGGACCGTCGCGGCGGCGCCGGCCGCGACGTGCGGCGGCGTGTCGTGGTGCTTGATGGCGTGCCGCGGCAACTGGGCGGCGTTTCTCGGACGATCTGACGCGGAGTCGATCGGGCCCGAAGTCGGCACGCCGGTTGAAAGTGTTGCGACGTGCTGATCCAGCCGGTGAGACAAGAACAGGGAAACGGGGTGACCCCCACGGTCATCCCGGTCATCGTGCGCCACGACGGCCAGTACTCGGCGGCGATCCCGCCGGGGGCGCAGCCGCCGTTTGACGTTGTGCTGGTGTCGCAGAATGCGTACCTGCGGTATC
>JBILLU010000302.1:0-3083 GCA_044375915.1 Phycisphaerales bacterium | reverse complement strand
CGAGGATGTTGTTCTGCTGCGCGGTGCCGTCCCACGACATCAGGATCGCCTGCATCGGCGCGTACTCGCCGGGGCACGCGATGGGACCGGGCGGGCGGGCGCCGCCGACGCGGTCGGTGAATGGGATGGATGCCAGCAGCTCGGGGTGCAGCGCGAGGTACGCCCGCTCGGCATCGGTCATGGCACGCGAGACGCCGGCACCCTCGGGGTAGACAAGCACGCCGTCGGCCAACCGAGGGCCTGCGGCGACTTCGTCAGCTTGGCAGAGGGCCGCCGCGAGACCGACCGACGCCATCACCATCCACGCTGTGCGCATACAAACTTCTCCGTGCATCGAAGGCAGAATCACTTTACCACGGAGGCACAGAGACACAGAGAGGAAAGATGTGGAAAGGCAGCGAAGCCGCCGCCAGACCGTGCGCGCACCACAGCGTCCGAGAAACGCGATGTCTCCCACTCCGTCGCTTCTTCCGTCTATTCCTCGTCGCCTTCGTCGGGGCCGACCTCGGCGTTCTGAGCCTCGACCTGCGCCTCGAGTTCCTCGATCGACTTGTCTTCCTCGACCTTTTCGCCGCGGGCGAGTTTCTCCGCCTTTTCCTTCTCAAGCTTGCGCTTGATGGCGTCGACCTTGGCGCGGTCGGGGGCGAGGATGATGCTGGCCTGCTTGCCGAACCAGCGGGGCGTCTGTTCGATCTTGCACACGTCGGCGAGGGCATCGGCGACCTGACGGAGGTTCTGCAGACCCAGATCGCGGTGCGCGATCTCGCGGCCCTTGAACTTCTGCGTCACCATCACCTTGTGACCCGCCATCATGAAGCGGCGGCTCTGGTCGATGCGGATTTGGATGTCGTGCTCGCCGATCTTCACCGAGCGGCCCAGACGCACTTCCTTCATCTCCGTCGCCTTCGACGCCGCGCGGGTCTTGCGGGCTTTCTGCGAAAGCTCGTACTTGTACTTCCCGTAATCCATGATCTTGCAGACCGGCGGCCTCGCGTCGGGCGAGATCTCCACCAGGTCCATGCCCATCTCCTGCGCCTTGCGCAGGGCATCGGGCGTCTCGATCACCCCGAACTGCTCGTCGTCGGGTCCGATCACACGGATCGGCGAGAATCGGATCATGAAATTGATGCGGGTCCGCTGCACGGGCCCGCCTTCGCGCTGGAATCGACCGAATGCGATGGGGAATACTCCAAACCGGCGACCCACTCGACGAGCCCGCTCGGGCCACACGCCAGAGCGTCCGTCGGGTCCGGACCGCCAAAGAACCAGAGAAGTCTAGGAAAGGACGCGGGGAGCCTACCGGAACCGGTCCGGCACGGCAAGCCCTAAGCGTGATTCGGACAGCAATTCCGCGGGTTTCTCGAATTCCTGAACCGCGGAAGGCACCCGGGCCGGTGCCGCTCACTCGTCCTCGAACTCCTCCATCCCGGTTTCCTCGACCTTCACATCCATCCCGATCAACGGCAGCCGCACCACCCCGGCCCGCGTGTCATAGCCGCGATAGACCGACACACCCCATGCCAGGGCAATCATCAGGAAGAGCAGGCCCACGACCGGGCGGCTGGAGGGGATGGCCTGCGACGCCTCGGCCTGCTTTTTGCCGTCGATCATCGAGACCGCGATCATTTCCTTGTGCCGCAGCGTGTGCAGGATCACGCCCAGGATGTGCACGCCGATCACGCCAAGGAGCACGTACGCGAGGATCTCGTGGAACTCTTTGACCTGCTTGTTGCCCTGGCCGAGCTGATAGCCGCTGAGCACCGAAAGCAGCGGCAGCACCATCAGGAGAATGACGAAGTACGCGGCACCGGGGTTGTGGCCGGAGTGGCGGGTTTCGCGCCAACGCAGCGCATCGATGAAGTACTTCACGACGGCCTTGGGGCTGAACAGGAACGACCAGAACCGCGCGTGACGCGTGCCGACGAAGCCCCAGAGGATGCGGAGCACAATGAGCGGTGCCGCGATGAGCGCGAGCACGCTGTGATAGGGATACCACGGACTCGAATCATCGACGAGCAGCGAGATCGCAAGCGCGCCGAGGATGAGCAGCGTCAGCATCCAGTGAAAAAGGCGGACGGGAAGATCCCAGATGAGAACTCGGGTCATGCGAAAGCCCTCCGGCTGTGTACCCGTCCTGCTCCCCACACGTTCATGCTATGGGGGCGTCGGAGCGTTCCAGCGGTCGCGTTCCGGTGAGACTGAGTCTCCGGCGGCGTGCGCGATCGGCACAATTGATCCGCGGTGCTTCGGGTTCAATGCCCCAACTCTTCCTCCCACTCCGCGATCGTCCGCGGCCAGTCGTCTTTTAGGAGACGCGAAAGCGAGCGGTCGGCGAGCACCTTGCCGCCCGTCTGACATGTGGCGCAGTAGTTGATCTCGTTCTCGGCGTGCACGATGCGTTGGACCGGCGAGCCGCAATCCGGGCAGGGCTGGCCGCACTTCCCGTGCACGGCAAAGTCGGGCCGGAACGCGGTGATCTCGCCGACACCCGGAAAGCGGCCGTCGAACTCCTTCTGCAATCGCTCGCACCACAACGCCAGCACATCGCGGGTCGAAGCGTGTAGCCGGGCGATCTCTGCGTCGTCGAGCGCCGACGTCAGCCGGATCGGGCTGAGCCGCGCGTGGTGCAGGATCTCGTCGGAGTATGCGTTGCCGATGCCGCTGAAGGCGCGGGGGTCGGTGAGGCGTCGCTTGAGGGTGCGGTTCTCCGCCCGAAGCACGCGGTTGAAATCGGCGAGCGAGCAGGTGAGTGGCTCGATGCCGCCCGGATCGTGCTGGGTCAGCCCGGCTCGCCCGCGCACGACGTGCAGCGCCGCCCGCTTTTTCTGGCTTGCTTCGGTGAAGACCAGCGTGGCGACCGTTCCGGGGGCAGGGCCTTCCAGGCCCCGCGCGGCAGCGGTCTCAAGACCATCCAACTCAAAGACAAACGCCGCCAGATCCAGCTTCCCCTTTGCCCCGACATCCCCCGGCTTCCACAGCAGCCGCCCCGCGATCATCAGGTGAAGAACGAGAAAGAGATCGCCATCGAGCCCGAGCACGAGGCGTTTACCGATCCGCTCGACCCCGAGCACGAGGCGTTTACC
>JBILLU010000090.1:0-12772 GCA_044375915.1 Phycisphaerales bacterium | reverse complement strand
CCCGCGGCTTCGAGTATGGAGCGCAGCCGTCCTACCTCGGCTACTACATCTACGACTCAACCGCGTACACGGCGACCGTTGAATTGATTCCTTCTCCCGGCGCGTTCTGTCTCGCGGGTGCGGGAGGATTGATCGCACGGCGTCGTCGTCCGGGTATTGGCGGGGACGTGAAGCTGGAAGCATGAACGTGTTATCCCAAAAGTTCATGAAGAAGCGGTGTTCTCATGGAGTCGCGCTTGCTCCGATCGTGAGAATCCGCTAAAATGCTGATTGCCGGTTCGTGTGTTTGTGTTTTGGAGGGATACAGCAGCGAAACTTGGCAATTCCCGGAGAGAGAGAGATGATTCGTACGTTCGTTTCGTTCGCGATTGGTCTCGCCGTCGCTGGGCCTGTCGCCTCTGCCTCGATCATCGACGGCAGCTTTGAGAACCAAGCGGCTCTTCAAAGCAATCCCTACTGGCTCCAGGCGAGCGGTCAGAAATGGGGCGCGGGCTGGAACAACTGGGGATGGAGCTCGTGGCAGTACAACAGCACCGGCCCCTGGGTCGGCGGCGGGATCGCTCGAACGGAAGAGTTCGCTGCGGGTTGGAAATGGGCTCGCAGCGGCGATGTCTTCGGGATCATCAAGGACCGCCAGACGATGTCGCAGACCTTCACCGCCGCGGAGAGCGGCGTTGGAACGCTGTCGTGGTACGACGCTAACCGTGCTGCGTGGCGTGAGCTCGACTGGTTCGGCCGTCCGAACGATTACAGCGTCACCCTCACCGATGCGATGGGCAACGTTCAGACAATCGGCAACTACACCAGCGAAGTGGCCGGTGGCAACTCGTATTCGGGTTCCGGATCCGGCTGGTGGACGACCGAGGGCAAGAGCACTTGGTTCGCCAAGAGCGGCACGGGCTTCACGCTGGTCGCTGGCATGTCGTACACGCTGAGCTTCAACAGCCTCAGCCCGTACATTTATGACAGCAACGGCAACATCACGGGCGTGGATGATCGGACCACGTTTCTGGATGACATCAGCCTGACCGTGCAGATTCCCGCCCCGGGCAGCGTTGCCATGCTCGTCATTGGCGGAGTGCTGGTCGCGCGACGCCGTCGCTGAGTGCGACATCGCTGCATCGCTGAATAGTTCATGCAAACCCGCCGCAAGGCGGGTTTGTTTTTGCGCCGCGGCGTGCCAGCGGGGTGTGCAGGTGGCCTGGCCACTCCGCGATCCGCCACGATGACCCGCGACTTTGACCGGGTGATCGTGAACGGCCCGCGTATCCGCGTCCAACCTCGCGTCGTGCTTGCACGCCCAAACACGACCACGGCCCCAAAGCTGGCCGTGGTCGTAGCACTGGGCGGGAACTCTTGCCGGTCGTGCGCGTCTGACCTGCACATGCTGCATGATCGAAGGTTTCAGATGGTCCTGGGTCGCCTGTTCGTGTTCATCGTCTGCCTGCTCGCGGCCATTGGTGGAACGGGCTGTCAGACGGCGACACGCCGCGAGGTTGCGGCGATGTCGCCCGCTGCAGTCGAGTGGACGTTCCTGAAGGCCAAGCCGGGCAAGCGGGAGGCTCTGCGGGACTTCATCATCAGGAACTGGTTTGCGATGGACGAGCGGGCGGTGCGTGCGGGACTGATGCGGTCGTATCGCCTGCTTGATTCCAAGACGGACGATGGCCCGTGGGACCTTGCCGTCGAGGTCGAGTACTTCGATGAACGTGGGTACGAAGGCATCAAGGAACGATTCGATGCGATTCGCGCCGAGCATGTGGTGCAACCGGTTGACGGAAACGTGCTGCGGGATCTCGGAGCGGTGGTGGGGTCTCGGCGTCTCTATCCGGCAGCACACGGCGGGGCGGTCCGGTAGACGGCGGCGTTGGGTTGTTCGAAGGGCGATTCGGAGGTAGGTATCCGGTGCACGCCGTCGCGGATGGGTAGTTGCTTCCTACTCTGTTGATCGTGCCTACCGACGACAACTCCAATTCAGCCGTTTCCATCCGCGTCGTGGCCGCCACCGCGGGTGTTTCCATCGCGACCGTCAGCCGCGTAATCAACGACTCGCCCGCCGTCGCTCCGGCGACGGCCGCCAAGGTGCGGGAGGTGATCAATCGGCTGGGATACGTCCCCAACCCGATGGCCAAGGCGTTCTCGTCACGCGAGAGCCACATCATCGGGCTGGCCTTGCCTCGCTTCCACGGCGAGTTCATGTCGTGGTTGCTCGACGGGGCCGACGAGGAAGCGACGCGGCTTGGCTACCACCTGATGATGACGACGATCGCCAAGAGCGACGACGGCACCGTCCGCAACCACATCGTCGGATCGCTCCTGATCGATGCGCTCCTGGTGGTGATCACTGAGCAGGACGATCCGATCACCGAGGACGTGCTGGCGTCGGGTGTGCCGACGGTCGTGCTGGACACCGACATGTCGGCCCAGGGGCTCGACAGCGTGGTGCTCGACAACGAGAAGGGGACGCGAGAGGCGGTGGATCACCTGCTGCGCTGGGTGGAGCCGACGTCGCTGTACTTCGCGGGCGGGCCGGCAACGAATTTCGACACGCAGCAGCGGGCGCGGGCGTTCGCCGCGGCGCTTGAGGCGCGGGGCGTGACGCCGGCGCCGGGGCAGATCGAAATGGGGGATTACTCGCTGGAGTGGGGCAAGGAGTGGGCGCTGCGGATGTCGCGTAAGGGCAAGCTGGCGGGCGCGGTGCTCGCGGCCAACGACAAGATCGCCTGCGGCATCATGCATGCGGCGGCGGATCTGAAGGTGCTGGTGCCGGATCAGCTGCGAGTGGTGGGGTTCAACGACTCGCAGATCTCGCGGCTGGTGCGCCCCCGTCTGTCAACGGTGTCGCTGCCGATGGCCGAGTTGGGCGCGCTGGCGGTTCGGACGCTGGTGCGTCGCATCGAGCAGCCCAACGCCGAGCCGCACTGCGTGAAGCTGCCGACGAAGCTTCTTATCCGTGAGAGCAGCACTGCGGTGCATTTCTGAGTCTCATGGGCTCATGGGCTCATGGGTGAATTCGAAGCTGCGTCACTGTTCGGGCGCCCAAGGCCCCTCCCCGGTTTCGCTGCGCTCGACCACCCCTCCCCGCTTTGCGGGGCCGGGAGGCGCGAGCACGCCGATCGGGTGCGTTCCTTACGCCTTGGCTTGCTGCTTGGCTGGGAAGATGACGGAGAGCACGGTCGCCGCGGCGAGGGCACCGACGACGGCGATGAGCGACACGGTGGTGTCGATCTTGATCGGCTTGCCGTTCTCGAGTCCGATGACGCTGAGGTACGGGGGCACCGACAGCAGCAGCAGCTTCACGCCGACGAAGGCGAGGATGAGGATGAGTGCGGGCTTCAGGAAGCGGAACTTCATGATGAGGGCGGCGAGGCAGAAGTAGAGGGCGCGCAGGCCGAGGATCGCGAAGATATTGCTGGTGAAGACGATGAAGGGGTCGGGCGTGATGGCGAAGATGGCGGGGATGGAGTCCACCGCGAACACGAGGTCGGTGATCTCGACCAAGATGAGAGCCAGGAACAGAGGCGTGATTGACCACTTGGCCGAAAGCGAGCCAGCGGGCGGCGGATCCATCACTTCCTTGCCAGTCTTGGGGTCGATGGAGTAGGTGGGCTTGAGGGTTCTCTTGGTGAAGAAGCGCTGGCCGTCGAAGAACTCGGTGACGGGGTAGAACTTCTTGATGGTCTTGACGACGACGTTCTGGCTCGGGTCGTCGTTGCCCTTGATGAGGGCCATCTTCAGAGCGGTGAGGATGAGGAACCCGCCGAAGATGATGAGGATCCACTGATAGTTGAGGATGAGCTCGGCGCCAAGGAAGATCATGCCGCCGCGCATGACGAGCGCGCCGATGATGCCCCAGAACAGAACGCGGTGCTGGTACTTGGCGGGGATGGCGAAGAAGGAGAAGATGAGGGCGATGACAAAGATGTTGTCCATCGCGAGGGACTTCTCGACGACGTAGCCGACGAGGTACTGCTTTGCGGCGTCAGCACCGGAGACGACGCCGCTGGTGATGATCGCGCCGCCGGCGGCGATGGCTTCGGAGGTGCTGTAGCGAGAGGTGTTGGCATCACCGAGGCCCAGCCACTTGGCGTCATAGGCCCAGTAGACGAACCCGGAGAAGGCGATGCCGCAGGAGAGCCAGATGACCGACCAGGTGGCGGCTTCCTTCATCGAGACCTCGTGGGCCTCGCGGTGGAAGACGCCCAGATCGAGGGCGAGGAAGAAGACGACCAAGCCGATGAAGGCGACGTAGGCCCAGATTTTCGCGCTCGGGGCCGCAGGTGCGACGCCATTCGCGGCGTCGTTGGCGACGGCGGTCACGGCGTTGGCCGCGGCGGGGACGTCGGTCGTGGCAAGGAGCGTCAGAATGGAATCAAACATCGAGAGGGCCTTTCGCGCAAGCGCACCACCGGCGGGCCGACACATCGGCGTTCCGGATCCGTGGTCTTGCACAGTGCGGTTGGACGCACGCGTCGGGCGGAGGGTGTTCGTCGGCTGTTCACCCGACGCGGCCTCGTGCTGACGCCCGGACGCTCCCGCGGACAGGCGGGTGGCTACTCCCCAGGGAGATCATCGGCTGTTGCCGACGGCCAGACAGTACGGCGTCAGCGGCGGATATCAAGCGCACCGCACGGAAAACACGTCGCGGGCTGGTGGAGGTTTCGATCGATCTGCGGGATCGGCGGAGATGCGTGTCCGCTATCGGGTTTCACGTGTGGGTGGGTCTTCGTCGTTCGGCCATTGGTACCAGCAGGTACGCGCACTCCCCTCACCTGTTTCGCCTGCGGCGAAACGGTCCTCTCCCCGCACGCGGGGAGAGGAGGCGCGGCAGAGGACATCGGTGCGGGAACGGGAAACGCCGAACTAGAAGGAGTCGCTGGCTTCGTCGTCCTCGAAGGCACCCGGAGGCTCGATCGCGTCGGGGGCTTCGCGCTCAAGTTCCGCGGCTTCTTCGCGGGCTTCCTGCGTGGCCCGTTCGACTCCCTCGGCAGAGTCGTCGATGTCGCCGATGTCGGCTCCGATTTCGCCGACGCGGTTGATGAGCTGCTCGCGCTCGACGAGGTTGGATGCGGCGGACATCTCGGCGCGGACTTCCTTGTAGATGCTGCCGTCGACGAAGCCCTGAAGCTTGCGGGCGCGGACGGGGTGCTGAAGCTTGCGGATGGCCTTGGCCTCGACCTGGCGAACGCGTTCGCGGGTGACCTTGAAGATGCGCCCGACTTCCTCGAGGGTGTAGGTGTAGCCGTCGCCGATGCCGTAGCGGAGCTTGATGATCTCGCGCTCGCGATAGGTCAGGGTTTTGAGCACGCTCTCAATGCGTGCCTTGAGCATGTCGTGGGCGGCGGCCTCGCTGGGGGCGTTCTGGCGTTCGTCCTCGATGAAATCGCCGAAGTAGCTGTCTTCGCTCTCGCCGACAGGCTTGTCGAGGCTGACGGGGTGGCGGCTGATCTTCATCACCCGGCGGACTTCGCTGGCAGAGATGCCAAGTTTGTCGGACAGCTCGTCGATGGTGGGCTCGCGGCCGGTCTCCTGCAGCGCCATCTTCTGGATGTTGCGGAGCTTGGTCATCGTCTCGATCATGTGGACCGGGATGCGGATGGTCCGGGCGTGATCGGCGATAGCGCGGGTGATGGCCTGACGGATCCACCAGGTTGCGTAGGTGCTGAACTTGTAGCCGCGCTTGTACTCGTACTTGTCCACGGCCCGCATGAGGCCGGTGTTGCCTTCCTGGATGATGTCGAGGAAGGGCAGGCCGCGATTGCGGTACTTTTTGGCGATCGAGACGACGAGGCGGAGGTTGCCGCCACTGAGGTCTCGCTTGGCCTGCTCGTACTCCCAGAAGACGGTCTTGATGGCGCGGACGCGTTTGGTGAGCTCGTTGCCCTCTTCGCGGACGAGCGAGCGGAGACCCTCCAGCTCTTCATTGATGACGAGTACGTCGTCGGGCTCGAACTTCTTCGGGTGCTTGGCGGCGAGGCGCAGATCTGCCTCGAGCTCGTGCATCTTGTTGGCGATGGAGCGGAGCTTTCGAGAGAGCGGGATGATGCGCCCGGTACGGAGGCAGCACTCTTCTGTGAGGGCGGCCATGCGGCGGCGGCGGACGGCGAGCCGCAATCGGAGTTGCTTGATCGACTCTTCGTCGTTGGTCTTGCGGGCCTGCTGAAGCATCTCCCAGTCGGCGCGGTTGCTCTCGAGGAGTTTCTCGATCGTCCGCAGGTTGAACGGGATGCGCTTGGCGATCTTCTCCTTGGCGTTGTCCTCGGCGGTGCTGATCCGCATGGTGCGGTCAAAGGGCAGGTCGCCGGTGTGAACGAGCCGGAGGGTTTCGACGGCCTGCTGCACGACGTAGTCGCTCTCAAGGCAGCGACGCCGGAAGATCATCCGCGTGGTTTCGATCTTCTTGGCGAGACGGATTTCTTCCTCGCGTGTGAGCAGCGGGATCGTGCCCATCTGCGAGAGATACATGCGAACAGGGTCGTCGATGCGGCGAGCACCTGGCTCGAGAAGCGGGGCGTCGTCGAGATCTCGATCGTCCTCTTCTTCCTGAGCCTGCGGCTCAACCTCTTCGTTGGTCTCGGCAACGCCAGCCTTGCCCTGCAAGTCGGCGGGCTTGGTCTCCGCGGGTGCAACGGGCGTTCCATCGGGGAGATGAAGCTGCTGACGGAGCTCGGCTGCCTCGGCTTCGCGTTCTCCGCCGGCGACGGACATCGCGCGGAAGGGCTTGGGCAGCGGGCCGGACTTGGCGTGCGACTGAGTCTGCGACTTTCCCGAACGGAAGCGGCGGGCCTTGAATTCGAGTTCGTCGACCAGTTCGATGCCGAGACGATCGATGAGCACGAGCAGTTCGTCGAGACGCTCGGGATCGACCATCTCGTCGGGCAGGGTGTTGTTGAGCTCTTCGTAGCTGAGCCAGCCGCGGCGGCGGCCGACTTCCAGAAGTTCGCCCAAAGCAGGATTCAGTTCGGCGATCAAATCTCGCGCTCCTCACGGTCGGGGAAAGTCGCTTCCATGGGACCCCGGAAGCGAGAGGGGAAGGGTACACCGCGGCTGAGTTGGCCGGAGAGCCATGCCGGGATATCCGGAGGCGAATAGAACGGGGTGGGAAGCTCGCACTGAATTCGTCAGGCCCGGAGATGCATGTGCGATCGATCGCCGCGTTGGCCTCGCGATCGCGTTACGAACAAGCGTCATCGAGGCGATCTCGAAACACCCCATGCTCGAGCACGTGACCTCTGGGAGCAGGGCGGGTGTTGGTCAGTTGGGGCGGGGAAAGGTTCGCTTATTGCCGCCGAGTTCCTGGATCGGAGCGCCGCGGCGGCGAATGAGTTCGGCGATGCGGGCGGCCGAATCGTGCTCGTTGACAAGGGGAGACTCGTTGGCGGCGATGGCTTCGATGCGGGCTCGCTGGAGGGTGTCGTTCCAGTGGGCGTGCAGGCGTCCGCTGGATTCCTCGGTCATCCGGCTCGTGCGATCAGCCAGGATGGTGGCGGCAGACTTTGCATCGGTGTCCCGGATCGCGGCGAGTACGCCGGAGAGGGAGGCGTCGCCCGGCGGCAAGCGATCGAGGGTTTCGCGAACCAGGGTGAGAACCTCGGAGTCGAACTGATCCGCAGCGACGTGGCGGCGATCGGCGTCGTTGAGGGTGCTGAGCAAAGACGCGTCGCAGAGCATGCAGCCGAGCAGGGCCTCGGCCGAGGTGAGTCGCCCGCGGGTGAGACGTTCGGCCTCGGTGGGAGCTTGATCGCTGGCGGGGGTTGCTCGGGCGGCGCTGCGTGCGGCGGGTACTGCCCGGGCGACGATCTCCTCACCGACGCCTGCGATCTTGGCAACTTCCTTGATGATCATGCGTCGGCGGACGGGTTCGACGTTCTTGAGGCCAAGCTCGGCGAGTTGGGCGACCTCGGCTTCGACTGCCTTGCTGCGCGCGGAGATGCCCTTGCCTTCGATGGACGCCGCGACGCGATTGAAGCGATAGCGAAGCACGTCCACACCGGCGGCTAGGGCCTTGTTCAGGACTTCGATGCCGCCGTCGCGTTTGAGCAATTCGTCGGGGTCCTTCGCGTCGGTGAACTTGTCAAGGGTGGCAACGACGACGTCGAGTGGTTCAGCGAAGAAGATCTCGGCGGCGCGGTCGGCGGCACGCTGGCCGGCGTCGTCGCCGTCGAAGAGCAGGACGACGCGGTCGCAGAGACGCCGGAGGATGACGGCGTGCTCGCGGGTGAGGGCGGTGCCAAGGGTGGCGACGACGTTCTCCAGCCCGGCTTGGTGGCACGCGATGGTGTCGGTGTAGCCCTCGGTGATGACGGCGGTGCGGGCGACTTGGATCGCCTTCGCGGCTTGGGCGAGGCCGAAGAGTGTGGCGGACTTGTTGAAGACGCGGCTTTCGGGGCTGTTGAGGTATTTCGGTTCGTCGTCGTCACGCATCTTGCGGCCGCCGAAGGCGATAAAGCGGCCGATCTGGTCGGTGATCGGGAACATCAGGCGGTGGCGGAAGGTGTCGTAGACGCGGCCTTCGCGGTCGCGCAGAAGCCCGGCCTCGACGAAGACGCGGGAATCGAGTCCCATCCGCGAGAGGGTGAGGAGCAGGCCATCCATGCGATCCGGGGCGGCGCCGATCTGGAAGCGTTCGACCATCTCGTCGCTGATGCCGCGTTTGGCGACGACGGCGCGGGCGGTGCTGCCGTGCTCGGGATGGCGGTAGATGGTCTTGAAGAACTCGGCGGCGGTGGCGTTGGCCTCGATGAGCTTGGAACGGCTTGTCTGCGGTTCTTCGCCCGCGACGGGGGCTCGACGGGGCTTGAGCTCGATGCCGCCGCGTTGGGCGAGATATTCGAGGGCTTCGCGGAAGTCCATTTTGTGAAACTTCTGGACGAAGCTGAAGACGTCGCCGCCGGTGCCGCAGACGAAGCAGTGGAAGATCTGCTTGCGGGGGACGACGGCCATCGAGGGGTTGTGGTCGTCGTGGAAGGGGCAGAGGCCGGCGAACTCGCGGCCCTTGGGCTTCAGGGTGACGTGCTCGGCGATGATGCGCTCGATGCTGACGGCGTCGCGCACGCGCTGGACATCGTCGTTGTCTTGGTACAAGCCCTTGGCCACGGATCCTCCGGAGTGCATTATTCGCTCGTGGTCCGGTGGCTTGTTCGGATGCGGAAAGCGGGCGGACGAGCGACAGGCGACAATACGGCATGTCCAGGCCCAGGCAGCCAGTGATTCGGGTTCAGGTGCGGTACTCCGGCCGGGTGCAGGGGGTCGGGTTCCGCGCGACTTGCATGTGGATCGCACAGACGGTGGTGGACTCGGCGGACCCGATCACCGGATGGGTGCGGAACGAGGCGGACGGGGATGTGACGCTGGAGGCGCAGGGCTCGCCGACGGCGGTGGAGGGGTTCTTGCAGGAGGTGGGCGAGCGGCTAACGCGGAACATCGTGTCGGCGGTGAGGGCGGAGATGGCGGCGGTGGAGGGGGAGCGGGGGTTTGGCATTCGGAGGTAGGCAGAGAAGGCCGCGCCCTTCCGCCTGCCCTGTCTCTCCCAGAAGCGGCGTGGCAAGACGCGAGAATGGGCGGTGTGCGGGCGTAGGCTTGGGTTCGTGAATCTCGTTCCGACCTTTGGAGTTTCTTCGTGCATAAGACGCCGCTTCACGGATATCACCTCGAACGCAAAGCCAAGATGGTCGATTTTGCCGGGTGGGACATGCCGATGTTCTACACCGGCATCCTCGAAGAGCACCATCAGGTGCGCAAGAGCGGCGGGCTCTTCGACGTCTCGCACATGGGGCGGGTGAAGATCCAGGGCCGCCACGCCCGCAGGTTCCTCGAGCGGCTTTGCACGCGGCGCATCAGCGACATGCAGGCGGGGCAGTGCCGCTACAGCCTGGTGTGCAACGAGAAAGGCGGCGTGCACGACGACATCATCGTGTATCGCATGGACGAGGACGATTTTCTGCTGGTGGTGAACGCGAGCAATCGCGAGAAACTGCTGCCGCACTTTGAGAAGGTGAAGGCGGCGGGTGAAATGCAACTGAAGATCGACGACCAGACGCTGAGCACCGCGATGGTGGCGCTGCAGGGGCCCAAGGTCATCGACATGATCCGCAAGTTCAGCAGCGAGATCCCGAACCTGAAGCGGTACCGCTTCGCGGTCAAGAACCTGATGATCATGAAGGTGATCGTCAGCCGCACCGGATACACGGGCGAGGACGGCGTGGAGGCCATCCTACCCGCCGGGATGCTGGGCATGGCGATGAAGTTGATTTTGAAGGACATCGACACCGACTCGCCCGACGCGGTGATCAAGCCCGCGGGCCTGGGTGCACGCGACACGCTGCGCATCGAGGCAGGCATGCCGCTGTATGGGCATGAACTGGGCGAGGAGATCAACGCCCTCTCCTGCGGCGTCGACTTTGCGATCTCGATGGACAAGCACACCCAAGACCGCGGCGAACGCTTCGTCGGACAGGATGCGCTCGAAGCCGCCCAGAAGGCGGGCATCCAGAAGAAGCTCGTCGGCCTGCAGCTCGAAGGCAAGCGTGCCGCACGCCAGGGGATGACGGTGCTGTCGGGCGGCAAGCCCATCGGCACGGTCTCCAGCGGCTGCGTCAGCCCGACGCTGGGCTACCCGATCGCAATGGCGTTCGTGGACGCGGGCATGACGGCGCTGGGCACTGCGGTGCAGGTGGACACGGGCCGCGAGGGCGCGATGTTCGAGGGCAAGGTGGTGAAGATGCCGTTCTACTCGCCGACGAAGGCGGGGTAACACGGCAGCGAGCTGGCTTGAGGAGCCCCGAGCGTCAGCGACGGGTTTCGGTCGTCCTGTGACTCCAGAACTTACAGACCCACTCGCTCACGCTTGGGGCTCGTCAAGGCGTGGCGATTGTCTGCGGCAGAGAAGACGCATACCCTTTCGACCCGCTGCGGCTGTGGCGGAATTGGCAGACGCGCTAGATTCAGGTTCTAGTGGGGTCACACCCGTGGAGGTTCGACTCCTCTCAGCCGCACTTTCGACGAGGCCCGGTTCGCCGGGCCTTGTCGGTTTTTGGGGTGGGGGAAGAGACGGAGAGACTGAGAGACGAAGAGACGGAGTGGGGGAGTGGGGGAGTCGGGGTTGGTGTCTGTAGAGCCTCGCCCGTAAGGGCGAGGTCGAATGGGCGTGGCGTGGTGACACGCGAGACCCTTCCGACCTCTCGCTTAAGCGAGAGGCTCCACGCGGAGGCCTTTCCGAAGCTCGTCCGATTGGTATCATGCCCGTATGCCGTTGGTTGTTGTTGGCATCGACGAGGCTGGGCTGGGGCCGCTGCTGGGGCCCTTGTGCGTCGGGCTGAGTGCGTTTCGGGTGGAGGAATGGGCGGAGGGCGAGCCCCGGCCGGATTTGTGGAAGCTCTTGTCCCGCGGCGTGTGCAAGGAGCCGCGGGACGCCGCCGGGCGGGTGGCGGTGGCGGACTCGAAGGCCCTCAAACTCGCGAACTCGTCCGCGAAACGGCATCCATTGACGCACCTCGAGCGCGGCGTGCTGGCATTCGCAGCCGGGCTGTCGGACGCCGAGATCGACTCGGACGTGGCGTTGTTCGCGCTCTTGGACGCGACGCTGGATGATCAGCCGTGGTATCGCGATGGCGAGCGGATCAGCCTGCCGCTGGCGGGCGGGGCGGCCCTGCACGCGATCGCGGCGAATCTGGTGTCGGGGGCGATGAACGACGCCGGGGTGCGGCTGCTGGCGATGCGATGCCGCGTGGTCGCGGAACGTGAATTCAACGCGATCGTGGATCGCACCGGCAACAAAGCGGACGTGAGCCTGATCGCCTTGGCGGAGCACTTGTCGACGGCGTTGGCGCTCGCGCACGAGAACCCCGATGCGGCGATCCGGGTGGTGTGCGACAAACTGGGCGGGCGCGACTCGTACGCGCCGGTGCTGGAGAAGATGCTGCCCGGGTGGCGCTGCCACATCGTCGAGCAGGGTGATGCACGTTCGCGCTACGACCTGATTCCGCCGCGGCCGGAGCTCCTGCCCAGCGGCGTGCTGCGGGTGAGTTTCCAACCTGAGGCGGAGGATGCACACCTGCCGGTTGCGTTGGCGTCGATGATCGCGAAGATCGTGCGAGAGCTGGCGATGCACCGGTTCAATCTGTATTGGCAGGGCAAGATGCCAGAACTGAAGCCCACGGCCGGCTACCGCCTCGACGCACGACGATGGCTGGGCGACGCGGGCAAAGTGCTCACACGCCAGCATCGGGACGCGATGATCCGAAGAGCGTGAGCCCCGCGGTCCTCCTCAGCGATGGGACGACGCGACCAACAATGCCCCCATGTCCGATCCCGCGTTTGATCGCCGCCTGCTTGATTTATGCGCCCGGGTGGCGATGCGCTCGGTCGGAAACGTCGAGCCAAACCCGCTCGTGGGTGCGGCGGTGGTGCGGTGGACCAACGGCAATCCCGAAGTGATCGGCATCGGACATCATCGCCGATTCGGCGAAGCACACGCCGAGCGGGCGGCGCTCGCGGATTGCGTGCGTCGCGGTCGGGACCCACGCGGGGCGACGGCGTACGCGACGTTGGAGCCTTGTAATCACACCGGGAAGCAGCCGCCGTGCGCGCAGGGGTTGATCGAGGCGGGTGTCGCGGAAGTCGTTGCGGCTCGGCGTGATCCCAACCCGCTCGCGGCGGGGGGCTTCGAGGCCTTGGAGAAGGCCGGGATTCGTTGCCGCGTGAGCGGGGCGAGTCGGGCCGCGATCGCGCTGTCGGACCCGTTCGTGAAGCGGATGAAGACTGGCCTGCCGTG
>JBILLU010000301.1:0-3098 GCA_044375915.1 Phycisphaerales bacterium | reverse complement strand
CCGCTCCGCCTCCGGTCCCGCCGCCACCCGCTTCATCTCGATCATCTCGCGATTCGCCAACTCCGGCAAATGCCCGTGCAGGTCGAGCACGAAGGCCTCGCCGCCCGACATTCCAGCGCCAAAGTTCCGACCGAACACGCCCAGCAGCACCACCGTGCCGCCGGTCATGTATTCACACCCGTGATCGCCGCAGCCCTCTGCGATCGCCAGCGCCCCCGAGTTCCGCACGCAGAACCGCTCGCCCGCGCGTCCCGCGATGAACAACTCACCACCGGTCGCGCCGTACAGCACCGTGTTTCCGACAATCGTCGTCAGGTGCGATTCCACCGGACATTCCTTCGGCTGCGCGATGACGATCGTCCCCGCGTGCATGCTCTTGCCCACGTAGTCCTGCGCATCGCCGCGCAGCGTCAGCCGCATCCCGGCCGTGCAGAACGCGCCGAAGCTCTGACCCGCCGTGCCGCGGAACGTCGCGTCGATCGTGCCCGCTTCAAACCCCGCTTCGCCGCGCAGCCTCGCAATCTCGCCCGCCAGCCGCGCTCCGACCGTGCGATCGCAGTTCCCGATCGCGTACGTCCGCACGAACCGCCCGCCCGCCGAGATCACCGGCCACGCCTCCGACAGCAGCCGCTCGTCCAGCGGCATCTCCGTCTCCGGCCGCACGTTTGCCGGCGTCGTCTGCCGCAACGCCACCGTGGCGTCGCCGCGCTCGCCCACCTGGTACCGCACCGGTGCCGCGAACAAGCCGCTCAATTCCAGGCCCGCACACCGCGGCAGGGTCACGTCGGCCCGCTCCTCCAACAAGTCCGTCCGCCCCACAATCTCATCCAGCGAGCGGCATCCCATCTCTGCCAAGATCATCCGCACCTGCTCCGCGATGTAGAGCATGTACGAAATCAGGTGCTCCGGCTTCCCCGGGAACTTCGCGCGAAGATCCTCCCGCTGCGTCGCGATCCCCACTGGACACGTATTCGAATGACACTGCCGCGCCATCACGCAGCCGACGGCCAGCAGCGCGGACGTGCCAAAGCCGTACTCCTCCGCGCCGAGCAACGCCGCCATCACCACGTCGCGGCCGGTCCGCAAGCCTCCGTCCACCCGCAGGCGCACCCGCCCCCGCAGGCCGTTCTTCACCAGCACCTGCTGCGTTTCCGCCAGCCCCAATTCCCACGGCATGCCCGAATGCTTAATCGACGACAAGGGCGACGCCCCCGTCCCACCCTCGTGCCCCGAAATCTGAATCGTGTCCGCGTACGCCTTCGCCACGCCCGCCGCGATCGTGCCCACTCCGATCGTCGAGACCAGCTTCACACAGATCCGCGCCAAGCGGTTCACCCGCTTGAGGTCGTAGATCAACTGCGCCAGATCCTCGATCGAATAGATGTCATGGTGCGGCGGCGGCGAGATCAACGTCGTCCCCGGAGCCGCACGCCGCAGCTCCCCGATCTCTTCGCTCACCTTGAAGCCCGGGATCTGCCCGCCCTCACCCGGCTTGGCCCCCTGCGCCATCTTGATCTCGAGCTCCGACGCCGCCACCAGATACAAGGGCGTCACCCCGAACCGCGCCGTCGACACCTGCTTGATCGTGCTGTTGCCCCAATCCCCTTCCTCCGGCAACCACGCGCTCTTGTACCGCGTCTTCAACTGCGGCAGTTCCCGCACCGTGTACCGCTTGAACCGCGCCGGATCCTCACCACCCTCGCCCGAGTTGCTCCGCCCGCCCAGCCGATTCATCGCCACCGACACCAGCTCGTGCGCCTCGCGCGACAACGACCCGTGGCTCATCGCCTGCGTCGTAAACCGCTGCACGATCGCCGCCGCCGGCTCCACCTCATCGAGCGGCACAGGGGTGTCAGACTTCTTGTAGCGCAAGAGATCCCGGATCCGCGCGGCGGGCTCCGCATCCGCCCGCCGCGCGTACTCGTCGAACGCCTCCCGCGACTGCGTCTTCACCGCCTTGTGCAGCGCAGTAAAGACCTCCGGCGCGTTGGTGTGATGCTCGGCGCCCTTACGGAAGCGATAGATGCCGCGATCCGGCAAGCCCGCGTCGCCCGCCGCTGGCTCGGCGCCAAAGCCCTCATCGTGAAACGCGATCTGATCCGCCGCGATGTGCACCAGTTCCATCCCGCCCAGCCGCCCGGGCGTGCTCTCGAAATACTGATCGATCACCCGCTTCGCGATGCCGATCACCTCGAAGAGCTGCGCCCCGCGGTAGCTGTGCAGCACCGCGATGCCCATCTTCGCCATGATCTTCAAGATCCCCGACTCCGCGGCCTTGCGGTAGTTCTTCACCGCCGCCGCCGCCTCGCGCCCCTCCGACTTCGCCAGCGCCTCCACCGTCGCCAGCGCCAGCCGCGGATGGATCAGCGTCGCTCCAAACCCCAGCAAACACGCCAGGTGATGATCCTCACGCACGTCCCCCGCATCCGCGATGATCGAGCACAGCAGCCGCTTCCCGGTCCGGATCAGGTGCTGCTGCACCGCCGACACCGCCAGCAGCATCGGGATCGCCACCTTCTCCGCACACACCGCGCGATCCGACACGACGATCAGCGACGCCCCGCGATCCACCGCCGCCTCCGCCTCGGCACACACCCGCTGCAGCGCCAGCTCCATCGCCTGTGGCCCTGCACCCCGCTCAAACACCGCGTCGATCACCACCGACGGGAACCCGTCCTGCTCCCTCTTGCACAACCACGCCAACTCCGCACCCGAGATCAAGGGCGATGGGAACCGGATCAGCCGCGCCGCCTCCGGCGCATCCTCCAGCAAGTTCCCACGCCGCCCCACCGCCGACTGGATCGACATGATCGTCTCTTCGCGGATCGAGTCGATCGGCGGATTCGTCACCTGGGCGAACCGTTGCTTGAACGAGCGATACAGCGTCTGCGGCTTCGCCGACAGCACCGCGATCGGCGTGTCATCACCCATCGACCCGATCGGCGGCTTCCCATCGGCGCTCATCGGCCCCAGGATGCGATCAAGATCTTCCTTGCCGTACCCGAACGCACGCTGCAGACGAACGAGTTCCTCGGGCGTGCAGACCGCATCATTCCGCGTCGCCAACTCAGCCGGAATCTGTGCCGCTTCCGCCCGCA
>JBILLU010000300.1:0-3105 GCA_044375915.1 Phycisphaerales bacterium | reverse complement strand
ACGCAACTTTTCGCCCACTCGCGGGAACACTTTCCACCAAACCCTTCGCGAGACCGACCATGCCGAACGTGCTTCTCCCTCTCTTGCTCTCCGCGACGCTGCTGCAGAGCGAGGTGCGACCGGTGAGCAATCCGATCATCCGCGGCGCTCTGGCGCCCGAGGAGGGCGTCTCGCTCAGCGTGCCCGACAAACAGCCCGAGCGCACGCTCCGCATCGGCGACGATGCCCCGCCCCTGAGCGTGCAGGAGTGGATCGACGAAGGCAAGCCCGCCCCGCCGCGGGACGGCTTCCGACCCGGGACCGCGTACGTGCTGGTCTTCTTCACCCCCACCACGCGACCCATCAAGCCGTTCTTTGATTCCGTCTCCAACCTCTCCGACCGCTTCACGAACCGCATGGCGCGTGTGATCGGCGTCAGCGGCGACGGCGGCGGAGCGACGCGGGAAGACCTCGCGACCGTACTCAAGGCCTACGGCGCGAACGTGCGGTTCCCGATCGCGTGGGACGACGCCGCGAAATCGCGTGACGCGTACCTCGTCGCACTCGGCGGACACAACGTTCCGTTGGTCGTTGTCGTTGATCCCAAGGGACGCATCGCCTGGTACGGCGCGCCCGGTCAGACCACCCAGATCCTCAACGCCGTGCTCTCGGGCCAGTGGGATCTCGATTCAGTGCGTGATCAGGTGGAGCACGCCGAAGACATGGCTTGGATGCGCATCGAGATCATCCGCGCCCAGCGGTCCAAGGACCCCAAACGAATGCTCGCCGCAGGCGAAAGGCTCGGCGTGCTCGGCTCACGGCTCGGCGAAGCGGAGCGCCAGGAGATGCTCGACTTCGCCGACGCGGTGTGCGGGCGGAGCACGGTGTTCAACCTCACGCAGAACCTCGATCTTGCCCGCCTCGCCCGCGATCTGGCGTATCGAGCCGCGAGCGACGAATCCACCGAGCCGCGGGCACTCGCTGTCTTGGCGCGAACCCGCTTTGCGACAGGCGACAAGGAGGGGGCGATCGAGCTCTCTCGCAAGGGACTGGAGATCCTCGGGAGCAAGGTGCCGACAGATGTCGATCTGCTCGACGACCTCAAGCGGGACTTTGAGCGATTCTCGTCATGAACTCCCGCGGCACGCCGGATCAAACAGCGAGATGCCTCACCCAGTGGAATCGAGTGCACACTCGCGGCGAAGCCACGTCGCGATCAGCTCCGCTTCTCCCCGCTCGATCCATTTAGCCAAGGCCCGAGGCTCGGTATCGGCTGTGTGGACGTAGATGTCCGCCGTCGGCTGCTTGTTCTTGCTGTTGCTCACCGCGGAGTCGCGCAGCTCGATCTGATCGACCAACGCCATGTCCTGCACGACCGCCGCCCGCCCGATTCCCGGCGGAAAAGTGACGAAGCCCGACGCCCGATCGACCACGATGTCAAACCGCCCCGCGCGGTGCGCCCCAAACCGCCAGAGGAAACCCAGCACGCCGACGCCCGCGAGGACCGGCAGGCCAATCCACGCCATCGGCACCGACGACGGCAGCAGGAGAACGCCAAGCCCCACCGCGACACTCGCCAGGCCGATCCACATCACGCCGAACTCCATCGCGTTGAGGTGGCTCAGCCGCAACACGGCGCGGCTTGCGTCGTCTTCGATCAAGTAGTACCGAATCGGCTGCCCGCGGACCCCGAACGAGCGGATCGAGGGCCGAAGCATTGTCAACGCGAAGGCGTTCAACACTCCGGCGAAGTACAGCAGCGCGATGGTCTTCTTCTGCAGCCCCACCACCAGCGCCGCTTTCGTCGGGTCGGCCGGATCGACGTACACCGGCACCGACCCGCCCTGCGGGAAGGCGCTCTTTGCGGCCGATTCGGATCGAAACGACGGCGCCTCGGACTCGTCGACCACAATCGTCGACCCCGTGCGCGTCTCGCCAGCCGCTTCGTACGCGTACGTCACCGCGGCACGATAACGCCGGCCGTTCTTGACCTTGCGAGACGTCACCGTCGTGGTGACGATCGTTCCCGTGGTCTGCTGCCAACTGGTGCCTGATGCGTGCTGCGCCATGGCGCGCCGAATCAGGTACCAATCTGCAATGACCGCACCGATAAGCAGCGCGATCGCCAGGAGCAGGCCGAAGAAGCGGGTGCCGGTGGACATCGGGAAATCCTACCGCCGTAGATGCCCGCGGCTGCCGGATCGATCAGAACGGCCGCTTGGTCGGGTTCACCACGAGATTGTCGCGCCCGAGTACGAGCATGTCGGCGACTTCCACCGCGTCGGTGAAACTCTCCTGGGCTTTCTCGAGGTCCACCGCGTCGTCGGGCACTTGGCCGCGCTCGAGATGCTCGATCGTCGGAATGGCATCTCCGGTCAACACGACGGTGAAGCGTGCATCCTCGAGCAGCAGGCCGCAGGTTCCAGGCGTCACTCCCGGCAACGGAAACAGCGTCACCCGCTCAGCCATCGCCTCGGGAGCCGGCTTGCAGCGTTGCAATACCGCGACGTCGCGCTGCAGCACCGCGGCGATCTCCTGCTGCTCGGGGTCCTGGCTCGTTTCCTTCAGCCGCGTCGCCAGCGGGATGCCCACGCCCTCCCGCTCCTCTTCGCTGACCCACCAATTGGCCTTGGCGAACGCGCCGATGCCACGACGCGTATCGGCGCGGAAGGAAGTCAGGAACACGTCGGTGATCTGCGAGGGCGTCAGCGACGCCCGTTCGGCCAGCCTCGCCACCAGCGCCTGCTCGGGCAGACCGGGATCAACGAGGATTCGTTTGTCGCCGGCGACGATCAGCGACGTCGTCGCGTGCCCGGTGCGCACCTGACCACGCTCCCCCCACAGAGGATGCGACGGAAGCGTGCCGATGGAGATGATGCGGAGGTTCATGGGGGTGGCGAGGAAGGGGTGCAGGGGAGAAGCGGAGCAGGGGTGCAGGGATCAATACAAGCAGTACGACGACGAGCGAGCGATCACATGTTCAGCGGCTGCGGCGGGGGACAACACGAAACCAACACAAACACGATACGACGCGAGTCCGCCCGTGCCCTGCTCCCCTGCTCCGCTTCTCCCCTCCTCCCCTTCCCGTCTCACCCCTCCACGCCCTGATCCCGCGAGACCCGCAGT
>JBILLU010000089.1:0-12838 GCA_044375915.1 Phycisphaerales bacterium | reverse complement strand
TGGCGGTGCTGCGGGTTGTGCTGCCACTGACCCTGGCCGTTCTGGAAGTTGACGTTGTTCTTGTTGAAGTTGGCTTGGTAGTTGTTGCGGTTGATCTGATTGTTGTAGTTGATGTTCTGGTTGACGTTGATGTTGACGTTGCTGTTGTTCCAGTTGCAGTTGCCCCAGGCATAGCCCCAGGCCACGCCGCAGGCGACGCCGACGCCGAAGGAGAGGACGTTGCTGGCGACATAGCTCGGCGGGTAGTACGGATACGGGGGATACGCGGGGTAGGGCCAGGCGCCGTAGACGACGGTGGGGTTGTACGTCGGGACGTAGACGACCTCGGTCTGCGCTGGCTGGATGACGATGGTCTGGGTCGTGGTGGAACCGGCGGGGGCCTGATTCACGGTGACGGTCTGTTGCTGATTGCTCTCCAGGTTGCCGGCGGCCTTAGCCTTGGAGCGAAGGCGCTGCACCGAGTCCATGACATCCTTCTGCTGACTGATGAAGGCGTCGCCGAGCTTGCTGGTGATGTCGAGCTTTTCGCTCATCATGCCCAGCACATCCGGGAAGTTGACCAGCGACTTGACGCTCGGGTCCCAGGTCTGCTGCTCGAGCGCCTTGGCGAGGGCGTCACCCTTGAGCGAGGCATTGGCCTTGACCCAGCGGTCGGCCTGCACGATCTCGAGTGGGTAGGTCGAGGCCATCAGGACCTGGGTGAGCAGGCTGTCGGGGTAGAGCGCGATCGGGGCGACCAGCTGGTCGAGCTGCTCGGGCGAGAGCTTGTCGGCCGGAGCGGCGGTGCCGGCGGGACTGGCCGCGGGGGGCGTGGACTGAGCCGGGCTGACGCCGGCCAGCAGAACGATCGAGCACGCGACGGTCAGAATGGATCGTGCCTTCATGGTGGACTCCCGTATAGCGCAGTATATCGGGAAACGGCAGATCATGTCCGCTCGAGGTCGACCTCTCGATGTTTACGTTCTAGTAGGCTCGCCTCATTCAGCACGGCAACCTGCATTCCGCGGTGCCGAGGCTGAGAGAGTCACGAAAACAAAGAACCATGGCGAGAGAACGTCGGACGAGCGCGACGCTCGGTCCCAACGTTCCCCGTTCCCGAACGACACGTCATCCCTTCGCAAGCACCGCTACCGGCGGCTCCAGCGGCAGCATCCGCGCGAAACGCA
The DNA here is from genome assembly GCA_044375915.1 of Phycisphaerales bacterium. Classification (GTDB taxonomy): domain Bacteria; phylum Planctomycetota; class Phycisphaerae; order Phycisphaerales; family UBA1924; genus JAFEBO01. The sequence goes on along the minus strand of JBILLU010000089.1, from coordinate 11,672 downwards.
AATACGCGTCGTACTGAGCCCGGATCTCCGTCACCGAGTCGCCGCTGAACTTCTCGGTGAACGCTCGCGCCACCTCGAACGCACAGGCGTTCTCAAGCACGACGCTCGCCGCACTCACCGCGCACACATCGCTGCGTTCGTAACTGCTCTGTTCGCTGGCCTTGGTGTTCAGGTCCACGCTCGGCATCCCCCGCAAGAGCGTCGCGATCGGCTTCATCGTGCCTCGCACCACCACCGGCATGCCGTTGGTCATGCCGCCCTCGGTGCCGCCGGCGTTGTTGCTGTCGCGGACGAAGCCGAGATGGGCTTTGTCGCGCTCTCTGGCGTCGTAGCGGATCGGGTCGTGCACCTGATGGCCGGGCTTGAAGGCACAGTCCTTGCCCATGCCGATCTCCACAGCTTTGAAGGCCTGAATGCCCATCACCGCGTACGCGAGCCGTGCATCCAACTTGGTCGTCCAGTCCATGCACGAGCCCAGCCCGATGGGGCAGCCGAAGATGTGAGCCTCGACCAGGCCGCCGACGGTGTCCTTGTCGATCTTGGCCTGACGGATGATCTCGCACTGCCGCGTCGTCACGGCCTCATCGGGGCAGTATGTCTCGCTCGCGTCGCGGATCTTCTTCAGGTCCTGCCAGTTGGCTTCGGTAACGCTGACGCTGGTCTGTGCATCGAGGATGCTGCGGACGAAGCCGAAGGCTTCGATGTTGAACTCGCGGAGCAGGCAGCGAGCCAGCGCACCCGCAGCGACGCGGCTGGCGGTCTCGCGAGCGCTCGCACGCTCCAGGGTTTCGCGGCAATCGGTCGTCAGCCACTTCACGCTGCCCGCCAAGTCCGCGTGCCCTGGGCGCGGGCGATACACCGGTGGCGTCTTCGCGAGGTCGTCCAGACGCGAGTCGTTGTTCTTGATCACCATCGTCAGCGGCGCGGCGATGGTGCGCCCGCGACGGACGCCGGTGAGGAACTCCACCGTGTCCTGCTCGATGCGCTGACGCCCGCCGCGGCCGTAGCCGCCCTGGCGACGCGCGAGCTCGCTGTTGATGAAGTCGACGTCGATGTCCAGCCCGGCGGGCAGGCCGGTGACAGTGATGACAAGGGCTGGGCCGTGCGATTCGCCGGCGGTCTGGTAGTCGAGAACTGGCATGGTGAAGGATAGAGGCGGCTACTTGGGCGCGGGCGCGGCCGATGCTTCTGCCGCCTCAAGGGCGTCCTTGGCAAACGCCGGAACCAGAGCGCTCCAGATACTGGAATACGCATCGGTCCAAGGCTTCATGCGGGGAACCGGAATCGCACGCCAGTGCCGGGCCGGGTTCGGCGATTCGCTGAAAGCGGCGATCATTGCAGCGGCCTCGGAGCGTCGCATGGCAAGCAGCCACGTGGAGGGGTATCGCCCGGTGCTGGCGCCCTCGTCGCGGGTAAGCAGGTCGTCGCGAGAAACGACGACCATCGGGTCGGGGTCGGAACCGGCGTTGGTCGCGGCGACGGTGGCGCTGATGATCGGCCCAAGCGCCAGGTAGCGGCTGGACACATGGAAAGCGATCGCCCCGCCCGGCTTCAGCCGCTGGCGGTACGTCGCAATCGCCTCGCGCGTAAGAAGGTGCAGAGGCACGGCATCGGAACTGAAAGCGTCGAGCGTGATTAGGTCGAAGCGTCGCGATTCACGGGCAAGGCTGGCCCGACCGTCGCCGAGCACGATATCGATCGTGCCCTGGGCATCGGCGAGATAAGTGAAGAGGCCGGGATCGCGGGCGATGCCGACGACGGCCGGATCGATCTCAAAGAACGTGAAGCGATCGCCGGATCGCGAATACGCCGCCGTCGTGCCGACACCAAGACCGACGATCGCGATGTCGGCGGGGCGACCCTCGACTTGTGCGCGGCGCATGGCATCACCGAGCGGGCCGTCTGGGTGGTAATAACTCAGCGGCGTGCGACGGAGCTCCTCGCGGTCGGACTGCATGCCGTGCGTCGTGCTGCCGTGGACGAGACGGGTGCGATCGCCGCTCTGATAGACCTCGTGGATACCGAAGAATGTGCGCTCGACATACAGCAACGCCCCGCCCTGCTGCCGGGCGCTGAGCATGGAATACACAAACGCGACCATGACCGCGAGGCCGAAGCGGATGTAGCGGCCCCGCGGCGGGATCGCGACCACCACGCATGCCGCGATCAGCGCCAGAAACTTCGACACCGGCACCGCGGCGGGCCCGATCGCGCCACGGGCTTCCAGCCACTGCACCGCGACAACCGCGAGCGTGGGAATCGCCAGTGCCGCGAGCACCGAATAGAGGAGCGACCGGCGATCGGTGGCCGCGTGTCGCGACGGGATCAGGCAGCACGCGGCAGCCACCGCGACCGGGTACTCCAACGCCGCGTTGAAAAGCTTGGGCGCCACTATCGCATTGAACAGCCCGCCCGCCACGCCGCCCACCGCCAGCCAGAGATAAAACTCCGTCAACCCGGCGGCGGGCGGGCGCGACGCGGCAAGGCGCGTGTGGCACATCAGGGCGCCGACGGCGAGCAGCAGCAAGTGCACCGCGAAGACCAGTTCGTTCGGCAGAGCGGTCCCCGCGAAGCGCACCTCGAGCAGGCTGAGCGCAACGGGCAGCAGCAACATCCCCGCGAACTCGGGCCGCACGCGGATGCGGCTGGAGAACGCGACCACGAACGTGAGCAGGTAGATCGACAGCGGCAGCACCCACAGCAGCGGCACCGGCGCGATGTCGGTCGTGATCGCGTGGGCCACGCTGAGCGACAGGCTTGACGGCACCGCGGCGAGGGCGATCCAGAGCAGCCGCTGCGACCATGTGATCGTCACCGGCTCGTCGGGCGCGGCGGTCGAGCGGCTCGATCGGTCGCCGCCGCGCCACGCGAACAGGAAGCACAACGCCGCGAGTGCCGCGAACGCGTAGTACCCGCGGCTGAACCACGCCGACTGCTCCGCGAGTTCAAAGCGGGGTTCGAGGAAGAACGGGAACGACAGCAGCCCCACGAACGACCCGATGTTGCTCGCCGCGTAAAGGAAGTACGGGTCCTTCGCACGCCGGTGCGACGATGCCGCGAACCACGATTGCAGCAGCGGGCCGGTGGTGGTCAGCACAAAGAACGGCACGCCGGCGACCAAGGGCAGCAACATCAACAGCCACAACGCCGGCGACTCGCCCGGCCCGGGCGTGCCGACGACTTTCGGCAGCGCGATGGGCAGCATCAGCGCGCCCGCGGCGATGACGACTGCGTGCACCGCCCCCTGCGCGAGGCGGGGTAGCTTTTTGGTGACGAGGTGGGAGTAGAAGTACCCCAGCAGCAGCAACGCCTGGAAGAACACCATGGTGGTGTTCCACACGCTGGGCGAGCCGCCGAGGATGGGGAGCACCAACTTGGCCGCCATCGGCTGCACCAGAAAGAGCAACGCGGCGGAGAGGAAGATGGCGAGCAAATAGACGAGCAGCACCCCGAGAGTCTAGTGACGAACTAGCGATCCCTGCCTCGAACACCCGACGCGGTCGTCTGAAACGGAGAAGACTCCCATCGCGGGGCCCGCATCACGAAAACGCCAATTCTTGATCGCGACAACAACTCGGCGCTTCCGTCAGCAAACGCAGAGGTGATCGGACTGGGGGTACCCCACCATTCAAGATGCTGCAGATCGGTACTGGCTTCGATAGCACCAGCGAACGCATGCCACACATTCTCCTCGAATGTGAGAGCCTTCGCGCTTGGGAACGTCACGTTATCGATACGTTGAACGCGCGCACCGGTCGACTGAATCCAGTCCGCCGGGCGCAAGGCGGGGTTGAGATACCCCGGATCGATGATCGTGGCCGCAGTCAGACGAAAGTCTCGCGGCCGATCGAGGGCCATTTGCTTCGCGACGCTGTATGGCGACGCCGGACATCGCAGCGCCGGCGCGTCTGCGGCGAGACCGGAGAAGCTCAACCACGGCTCGGATCGAAACCAACGACGCGTCTGCCCCTCGAACCGAGAGAATCCGATCGGCGTGTCCACGTACGCCGCGTCGTCGGGGAATCGCGAGAGAAAGCTCCCCTTATTCTCCCCGGTGTAGAGCAATACAAGCTTATTGACTTGAGCGGCGTTGGAGATGCACAGCAACCGACGGGCCTCGACCCGTGCTTGTCGAAGCGATGGAATCGCAAGTGCAAGCAGGATGCCGATGATCACGAGTACGCACAGACACTCGATGAGAGTCAGTCCGTGGTTGCTCGATCGTGATGCAACAGCGTTGTTCACACGTACTCCACAATAGCAGATTCACCAAAATCTTGCTAGACACGTTGCCTCGGGGGGTTGTATACATCACGGAGACTCGGATGTCAAATCCGACGAGGAGGTGGATCATGCGAACAGATGTACGCGACGCGTTGATTTTCGGTATCTTCGGCAGCCTCTTGGTCTTTCTGGGCGGCCAGAGCGGTGGCGGCGAGATGAATCCATGCAACAAGAACGCATATCTCGGCGAGAAGCCGAAATACTTCGGTCCGGATTGCACTTCCGGCGTACCTTGCGCGAGCGACACGTACTGGTTCGTTCGGGATCAGAATGACATGTGCGGCCCAGGTACCGCGTACGAAGTGTGCCAAACCATGAAGGACCCGCTTGGCCCGTATACCTACACCGTCTATCGCGGCGGATCGTGCCTGAGCGGCCGATGCACCCCAGTGAACGCGATCGAAGTGAATCAAGTCGTATACGATCTCTAGCTGTTCTCGGCGCTGTATCCGTGCGGAGGTTGGCAGTGAATCGATCCATTCGTCAGATATGTTGGCGGAGTCTGTGGGCTGTCACAACCGCACCACTCGCGCTGGCGGGACCGGTGCCGGCTCAAGTTGGGGCATGGGCAACCCAGTTTGAGCGCGTCGAATCCGCGTCACTGATCTGGGACATGGATCGTCCGGTCGTTTCCGCAGACGAGCAGACCGTAACGATGCTCAGAGCGGACGTCTTCATGTCGGTCCGATGGCCTGACGCCATGGACGTTCGCAAGTGTCGGAACCGACAGCCGACGGATGCTCCCGCCTTGGCGACCGATCCGTTCCGGGAGCGAATGGTCTTTACTGGCAGCGGCGAACTGCTTTTGTTCATGGCGCAAGGGTCCGTCAAGACGGTCGAACGACACGCCGCCGCGCTCGACATGGCGGTGGATCGCTCGACGTTCCTCGATGCCGCACCGCTCTTTGCGGGCAAGTGGCTCGCCGCGGTCGGTCTTCCGCAGCAGACAGCGAAGGTACGAGACGTTGGTTCGGACGGGTTTGAGATTTCGATCGGATCAACGGGAGTCACGCTTCATCTCCGGACTGACGCCGGTTCGGGACGCCTTGTTCTGGGCAAGGTCAAATTCCACGAAGGATCCGGACCTCTTCTGTTTCAGCATGAGTACTCCGATTTTCGTCCGGTGATAGGTTGCGATGCGCTCATCGGCTTTCGCCGCCGTGTGACCTTCGAGCCCGCGATGATGCCTCCGAAAGGAGAAGGACCTGAGATTCCTCGCGTGCGCGACGATGTGCTTATCGAAGCCGCTGTCGTGCCGCGACTGCCCGATGGTGCGTTCCAAGTCTCAACCGCCGGATTCCAGGAGAAGAGCCTTCGACGCGGAGAGGGCCAGCAACAATTGCAACCGCAAATCGAGCCGCGGATCGCTCCGACGCCACCAAAGCGTTCCAGCCTGCTCGGCCCATCGCTGACAAGCTTCGGAATCGCCTGCCTGCTCGCAGGTGGCCTTCTGGTGGCACGGCGGCTGATCTACACCCGCTAGCGTGCGACGTGCATTCAATAGGTTGTGACAAAGCACGGACGCTTCGACGCCATCATCTGCGACATCGACGGCTGCCTCGGGCCCGAAAGCCATCATCCCCTTGACGCCGAGGCGCTCGCGAAGATCGCGACCCACAACAAAGCGGCTTGCGCGAAGCGGGATCGCCCCATCGTCGCGCTCGCCAGCGGCCGCCCGTTCCCCTTTGTCGAGTGCCTCTGCCGCCTCACCGCCAACACGCTCGTGCCCTGCGTCGCCGAGAACGGCGTGTGGCTCTACGACCCCCGCGACGGCGCGTTCGTCATCGACCCGGCCATCACGCCCACGCACACCGCCGCGGTCCGCGGGCTGATCGCGTGGATGGAGAGGGACCTGTTCCCGACGGGCGTCGTGATGCAGCCGGGCAAAGCCGCCAGCGCGTCGATCTATCACGACGACACGGCGTACCTCATGTCGCTCATCCCGGTGCTGGAAGACCGCTGCCGCCGCGAGGGCTGGCCGATCCGCGTGAGCCACACGGTGCGATGGATCAACCTCGACCTGGCGCACGTGAGCAAAGCCACTGGCATCGCACGCCTGATCGAACGGACGGGGTTCACCAAGGAGAGACTCGCTGGCGTCGGCGATTCGCTGTCAGATCTGGCGATCGCGGAGCGGGTCGCGTACTTCGCGGTTCCCAAGAACGCGGATGAGAGGCTGAAGCCGCACGCGCAGTATGTGTCGCCACTCGAAGAGATCGAAGGGGTGTTGGAGATTCTGGAGAGGGTCGGTTAGGGCTGAGCCGGTGCTTCGCCAGCCGCACCCGCGAGATCATCATGTGCGCGCCGGTGATCCACTGCTGCTGAATGTTCGCCATCGGCGTATCGGAAGGAAGTTCGGCCCACGAGAATCGGCGTGCGTCGGACATGGGATCGCTCCTGCCCCGCCTCCGGGTTCTCCCCAGGAATTGCCACCAATGCCGCGAGAGTTGCAGGATCTTGCTGCTATATCACGGGCGGCTGTCCATACGCGAACCTTCGTATCTACGCGTCCGCCTGTCGATGCGCGAAGCGATCCCATCCGCGATCCACTGCAGCTTGATACGCCCGCGCCGAAATGCCTTCTCCTTCTGCGGTCTTGTAGTCGATCCGAAGGCGCAGGAACTGCGCAACGCAGCAGCATTGAGAAGCGTTCAACCTCGCCCACGTCCGCGCTGAAGGCCCCAGGGTCAGATGTTCAACCAACCAGCAGTCCTTATCCGTCCGCAACTCAAAGATCATCGCGGCGGGCAGGTAGTACGCGGCGCCGATGGGATCGAGAAAAGCGAAGCGATCCTGCCGGTCGGGCATCCATTGCTTGTTGTCCAGAAGCTCGGACCAGTGCTTGTCCTTATCCGCAGCCCGTGCCGCACTGCGGGCTTCAGCGGTGCCGTAGCCATCGATAACATCGGCCTCCGACCAAGAGACACCGCCGCCTCGATGAACGGGAAAGAACGCAATCTGGATCTCGGTGATGAGGGTCTGCTTGCGGTGTGCGAGGTCACCTGCTGACATGACGGCATGGTAATGGGCCCGATTGGCTCGACCGTTTGTGTCGCACCTTCGGTGCTCGCGAACCGCCCCGCTCTGAGCCCGGGGTCACGCCCGGGCCTTGGAACGGCCGCCGCCGGGTGCCACTGCCGAGCGCTTCGCTCGGCAGTGAAAGGCCTCCCAAAAACAGATCGATCCTTCCTTCGGTATACTCACCACTGCCCAGCGAAGCGCTGGGCAGTGGCACCCTTGGGGCAGGGAGGGGGGTCTTACGTGAAGGGTCGGCGGCCGATTCGGAAGACGCTGCAGCGATTCGAGCGAGAACGCGGCGGGCGATTCCTCACGTTCTCCACCCGCGACCGGCGGCCGTTCCTTGGGCATCCGAAGATCCGCGATTTGGTGGTCACGCAGTTGATGCACGCTCGCAGCTTGCTGCGGTTCCGGCTGCACGGATTTGTGGTGATGCCCGAGCATGTGCACCTGCTCATCACGCCGGATCTGGAAGCGGCGACCGTGCCGCGGATCCTCAACGCCCTGAAGTCGCCCGTCGCAAAGACGGTGGTGGCGCGATGGCGAGAGCTCAACGCCGCTGTGCTCGCCGAGGTTGTTGATCCGCGCGGCGTGGCACGGTTCTGGCAACCCGGCGGCGGCTACGACCGCAACATCTGGTCGCGCGACGAGTACTTCGAGAAGTTGGGGTACATCCAAGCCAATCCCGTCAAGCGCGGGCTGTGTGCGCGTGAAACAGACTGGGCATGGTCGTCCGCGCGGTGGTACGCAGGCCTGAAGGATGAAGGCGTGGTGATTGATCCGGAGACTTGGTAGAGCGAACGACAGCGTGTTCCCACTACCGGGGTGCCACTGCCCAGCGCTTCGCTGGGCAGTGATGAGACTCCCAATGAGGCCGTTGCGTTCTTCGGCCCCGGACGCTCCAGCACTGCCGAGCGAAGCGCTCGGCAGTGGCACCCCGCTCCGCTTCCGCCCCATACCCTTTCCGCGTGATTCTCCTCATCGACAACTACGACTCCTTCACCTGGAACCTCGTCCAGCGCCTCGGCGAGCTCGACTCCACGCTCGAGCCTTCGCGTGATCTCGTCGTCGTCCGCAACGACAAGATCCGGCCTGACGACATCGCCTCGCTCGACAACGGCCACGGCCCCAGCCACATCATCATCTCGCCCGGGCCCTGCACGCCCAAAGAAGCCGGCGTCAGCGGCGGCGTCATCGCGGCGTACGCGGGCCGCATCCCCATCCTGGGCGTCTGCCTCGGGCACCAGTGCATGGCCGACGGCAGCGGCATGACCGTCGCCCGCCATGTCATCCAGATGCACGGCAAGACCAGCCCGATTCATCACGACGCCAAGGGCATCTACGCCGGCATGAGCAACCCCTTCGTCGCGACGCGCTACCACTCGCTCGTCGTGCTGCCCGAGACCGTCCCTCCGCCGCCCGGGCCGGGACAGGACGGTTGGGTCGTCAGCGCATGGACGTTTGAAGACGATGGCAAGGGCGGCCAGCGCAAGGTGATCATGGGCCTCCGCCGCGTCTTCGCCGACGCCAGCAAGCAACCCGTCGAGGGCGTGCAGTACCACCCCGAGAGTTTCCTCACCCTCGAAGGCCCGCGGCTCTTGGCGAACTTCCTCGCCCAAGGCCCGCGCGGACGACGCGTCGGCGAGGAACGCATCCGCGCGATGGCGGGGTGATCGCACGCCGCTTCCCCGTGTCGTTGCACCGCTACGGCAACGACGGCGCCACCAGAACGTACTGCCCGTTGGTGCCGCAGTATCCCGCCCGGATGTTGGCCATGATCTCGCTCTCCACCGGATAGAGCTCTTCGTGCTTGTAACCCACGAAGCGTGTGTCGATGTTGAGCCAGTCTTCGGACGAGAGCACGCGGCCGAAGAGGTTGCGCCGCGTGACCGCGACCACGCCGTCCTTGATCTTGAAGAGCCTCGGCTCGGCGTTCAGGCCGGTGACGCGGATCTGCAGATTCCAGACCGGGCCCAAGCACTGTGCGGCGAAGGTCCGCGGCTTGGGTCCTGGCGTGATCGGCCCGATCACGCTCAGCAGGCCTTTGTTGCGGGTGATCGTGAACGTCTCGGTGCCGATGTCACCCATGGCGTCCAGCCGCACCTCGGTCGTCCACGGCAGCCACAACGCCGAAACGCACATCACCGGCCCGGCAGCGCACGCCGCGACAAGCCACCGCCCGCGTCGTGAACGCAGCCAGACTGGTCGGCGATGCAGCATCAGGGTTCACCGGAGAGGGTCTCAAGCGATGGCGCAAAGGCGCCGCTGAGCGTGGGATAGGTGTCGGTGAGCTCGCAGAGACGAGCGGGTGGCGCTTGCTCGCCGCTCGTCCACTTGCGGGTCGCGATCGGAAGACCAAAGGTGAGCGCGGAGATCGCACAGTCCACGGCACGGAGGCGATTGGCCTGCGACCACTCATCGAAATCCAGCGGGGCGTTCTCGATAAGCGAGAAGCATTGCGGAAACGCCGTGAGGCCGCCCTCGACCAAGGCACGCCTTGCGTTGGGGGAGGATGATTCGAGCAATTCGAGCAGGCCGCGGCTGTCGGACGACAGCCCGATGACGATGTTCGATGTCGGATCGAGGAAATACGCCCGACGCTCCTGCGGATCGAAGACATCCACGAAGACGTGGCCCTCCATCGCCGGGCTCCACCAGTGCACGAGCTTGGCGTCGACGCCGAAGAGCTCAAGCACCAGCATCAGTCGCATCGCCAGCGTCGCGCAATTGCCCGAGGTGAAGGTCAACGCCCGCGCGAGATCGTCGCTCACGCTGCTGGTCGGGTCGAAGACCGGCGTGCTGCCGTTGACGCGCAGGGTGAGATAAGCAAGCAGCAGTTCGCGGTCGGACGCGCCGGGCATCCGGGGTTCGAGGGCGGCGCGGTCCGCCTCAAAATCGGCCAGCAGCCGCCGCCGAAGGGCATCGCTGCGATCGGGACGGTGCAGCATCGCAGGATCGGCAACTGGCCGCCGGAAGCCCGCAAGGAACACGGCGTCGCTGTATCCCAGGCCCGAAGAGCCCGAGTCTTCCACGCGACCCTGCACCCCGATGAAGTGCGACGACGAAGGGCTGGCGAACAACGCCGCCACGCACAGCAGCGCCGACGATGCCACGCAGACGATCTCGCCCGCGAACTCGCGCGATCTGGTTCGGCGTTCTGCCGCCATGCGGCCGGTGCTCCATGCCTCACCCACGAGGACTAGCGACGGAGCAGCCGTCTTATTGCAGAGAATGCCACAAAGACATCGGCGGCAGCGCCGATGTTCGGAACCTGATCGCTGGTCCGTTCGATCGGCCCAGTCCCCATCCGTGTCCATCCTCGAAATCGAACCGAAGCACGCTGGGGTCCGTGACGGGCGATTCCCGGGGCTCGCGCCCAAGCAGATCCGGGAAGTGGGCTCGGTTCCGGGGCAGGCCCCGAGGAGTTCACGTTCCGACAGGTTTCACGGTCTTAGGGCAGCGTTCGCACCACCGCCCGAAACGCATAGCGTCCGCCGATGGACTCGATCTCAACCGCCGCACGGCCGTCGCGCCGGAGCGACTCCAGGTAGCCCATCAGTTCCGGCCGATGATGCACGTGAAAGAGCGCCAGCCAGCGGGTGAGCAACCATCGGAACCACCGCGGCAGGCGGGCCTGATCCCAGAAGTCGACGATGTGAATCGTGCCGCCGGGCCGCACGGTCTCGAGCGCATGCTCCATCGCCTCACGCCACGGCGGGATCATCGAGAGCGCGTACGAGAACACGATCCGATCCGGGGCGGCAGCAAGCGCGAAGACATCACGCACGTCGAGCGCCTCGGCATAGCCGCGGGCGAGGTGGATGCGCTCCGCCAACCCGGCGCGGCGGACGCTGGCTCCGGCGGTGTCGAGCATCTCCTGCGAGGCATCGATCCCGTACAGCTTCACGCCCGGGTACCGCCGCGCCATCAGAATCAAGTTGCGGGCCGTGCCGCAGCCAACTTCCACGACCGTCTCGTGAGGCATCAGCCGCAGCGACGCGATCAACCCGTCGCGCCCGAACAGAAAGAACTTCCGCGTCGCGTCGTAGATGTGCCGCTGGAATTTGTAGATGCGATCCATCGCCGCCCCGGGGTCGCGGGCGACGTGCGGCGTCGGGTTGTCGGCGAGAGCGGGCATGTTCCTCCCGGGGCGCGGGCTAGACGACCGAGTACAGATGGAACCCGCCGTAGATCGCCGAGCGATCCGCGAGGTAGAACGCGGCCGAGTCTTCCTTGTGGTACACGAACTTCGCCATCAGGTCCGCCGGCAGCGAACGCTCGATCGGCGAGCCCGCGGCGGCGGTGCGGAAGATGATCCGCGCCCCGGGACGCGCCACCCGCGCGATCGCACGCCACTGCCGCTCGATCAC
>JBILLU010000339.1:0-3115 GCA_044375915.1 Phycisphaerales bacterium | reverse complement strand
TGATGACATGGCCCGTGGTGCCATCGACTTCGACACTGACACCTTCAAGGTGATGCTGGTCACTAGCAGCTACACGCCCGACAAGGACACGCACGACAAACGCAATGACGTCACCAACGAAGTCAGTGGCACAGGTTATACCGCCGGTGGCGTAACCAGCGCCTGCACCGTCACCAAGGACACCACCAACGATCGCGTCACCCTCAGCTTTGCTGCTGTGAGCTGGGCGAGTAGCACCATCACCGCCAGAGGTGCCGTGATCTACAAGTCCACAGGTACTGCATCTAACGATAACTTGGTGGCCTACAACGATTTCGGTAGTGACGTTGCCTCAGCATCTGGGACGTTTACGGTGGGCGCCAGCGTCATCACGCTGCAGAACTGATGGCTACATTCCCGGCGCTTGAACCCAAGACACGCTCGTATTCCTTTGGGACTTACCCAGTCTCTGAGGAATCTGGCTTTGTTGGTGGCGCCGTGCGATTCAGGCATGGCACCACTTCATTTAGCCATACCCTTGCACTTGGCTTTACCGCATTGACAGAAGCGCAGGCCAAGCTGCTGCGTGATCACTACCGCGCGCAGCAAGGTGGCTATCTGTCATTTCCGCTCAGCCCTGAAGCATGGGCTGGTCACACCACGTTTACAGACCTGGTGCCAGCGACCACGCTATGGTGCTATGCCACGCAGCCGCAGGAAGACCACCTATCTGCTGGCTACATTAATGTCTCCATCAGCCTGATCAGCGTCAGGGCGCCAAGTAGCTAACCTAGGGAAGCGATTTGTTGCAGTCATGGCGCCCACACCGGAAGACATCACCAGCATCGCCGTGGCATTGCTGGCTGGCTCTGAACTGCTGGCAATCGTGCCCGGCGTTCGCGCTAACAGCTGGACCCAGCTGATCCTCGGCGCATTGCGTGGCATTGCATCCCGCAAGCGGTGACTGAGCCAACGCACGGCGAGATCCTCCGCGCCATCGGCGTGCTGGAAGGCCAGCTCAAACAGCTGCTTGATGCCGCCATCTCCGACAAGACTGAGCGGAGCGGATTAGGCGTCCGCGTTGGCCGACTGGAGACGCGCATGGCGCAGGTGGTGATCCTCGCTGTCGTCGCCGCCATGCTCAGTCCTGTCATTTGGTCCGAGATCAAGAGCGCATTTAGCTACCGGCAACCAGCACCGCAGCACCTGCAACGGCCATGACGCAACCACTGCGGCTGATTGACCTATTCCGTTATTTCAAAGGGTTGCCGCATCAGCTGGCGGCGATCAGCGAACTGGAAGCTGCAATCGGTCCGCGCCTTCTGAGCCGCGATCAGCCATGGTTCAAGACATGGAGTACAGCCGGTGTGCAGACCGATCTGGCCGATGCGATCCAGATCATCAAGGAGTTTGAAGGCTGTCACCTGAGCGCCTATCCCGATCCGCTTAGCGGCGGCGATCCGTGGACGATCGGTTACGGCACCACGCGATTCCCGGATGGCAGCGCCGTACAGCGCGGCGACAAGATCAACGTCATCGAAGCTGACATGCTGCTCCGCTTGGAAGTGGACCGCATCGCAGACCGCCTGCGCGCGATCCCGCACTGGGCAAGCATGGCCGATCCGCAGCGCTGCGCATTGATCAGCTTTGCCTACAACCTCGGCGCTGGGTTCTACGGCAGCGCTGGGTTTGAAACCATCAGCACTGCGCTGCGCGATAAGGATTGGCCATCGGTGCCAGCAGCCATGCTGCTCTACCGCAACCCTGGCAGTGCCGTTGAGGCTGGCCTGCTGCGCCGACGTAAGGCCGAAGGCGCACTCTGGCAGAAGGGTATCCCGCAACTGCAACAGCAGGGCATTTTGTTGCGCGTCCCTTACGAGGCGCAGAACGACAACGCCAGCGGCACCGGCTACCGCGAATGCTTCAGCAGCAGCGCTGCCATGGTGGCCCGCTTCTACGGCAAGGTGAGCGGCGATGACGCCTACAACAAGATCCGCGTCAAGTACGGCGACACCACCGACGCGCAAGCGCAGATCAAGGCGCTGCAGTCCCTGGGTCTCAATGCACGACTGCGCACGAACTGCAACTCTGCCGTAATTGACACCGAACTGCAGGCAGGACGCCCCGTGATGGTCGGCTGGCTGCACAAGGGGCCTGTCGGCGCACCTACTGGCGGCGGCCACTGGTCCGTAATCATCGGCGCTACCAGCGGCGCTTACATCCACAACGATCCGAACGGCGAGGCCGACATGGTGAACGGTGGCTACGTCAACCACACCAAAGGCGCAGGCATTGCCTACAGCCGCAAGAATTGGCTGCGCCGCTGGGAAGTAGATGGCCCCGGTACTGGCTGGGCAATGCTGGTAAGCCCTGCGTGAGGCAGTACGTCCTAGAGATCGAGTACACCATCGTCGTCGAAAGCGAAGACGATGACCCCGAAACCGTAAGCGATAACTTCGTGTCTCGACTGACAGAGTTGGCACCATCCAACGATCACATCCTTGGCCTCTCGGTCAACGTCCTACCTATCCCGGAGTTGCGTGGATCATCAGATTGATGGCACATCTCTCGTTCCCAAGCGCTCCGCAAAGCAACGGTTCAGGCAGCAAATCTTTGAGGCATGGCAGCACTGCTGCGCCTACTGCGATGCCGCGGCCGACACCTTGGATCATGTCAAGCCACGCCACAAAGGTGGCAACACCGTCGTGAATAACCTTGTACCAGCCTGCCGCGAATGCAACCGTAGCAAAGGCAGTGAACACTGGCGGCAATGGTTCAAGCTGCAGTCATCATGGACGGATGAACGGCAATCTAAGATTGAAGCATGGACTGAAGATATGACACCATGACATGGGGTGACTGGATGATGGTCAAATTGACTATCGAGGAAGAATTGCGCATTGAATCGCAATCACGTAGCGCATTGATTCATCCAAGCGAGAAGGATGTGCGATCATTGTGTGCCTCGCTGATTAAGCAGAATGCCTATTACACGCGACTCATTCAGCAAGCAACTGGTCACATCGCGCATCTTGAGACATCAGCGTTTCTCGGTGAGCATCAAACGAAGCCGCCGCATCGACCGATCATGGATCTGGCCAACCGCGCTGCGCGTTATGCCAAGCTCCTCAGCAAT
>JBILLU010000088.1:0-12855 GCA_044375915.1 Phycisphaerales bacterium | reverse complement strand
CGCTCGTGGCGGCTCGCCGATGCGTTGTCGATCGCGGCGATGCTGCTGATCGGAGTCTCGGTGCTCTGGCCGGCATTGAACTTCGTGGGCGACCAGCGTCAGCTCGCGTCGTGCCGTTCGAATCTGGGCGGCGTGGCCTCGGCGATGGGGCTCTATGCCGGGGACTATCGAGATCAGTTCCCGGTGGCGACCGCCGGGCTCGGCGGCGTTGGCAGCACCCCGTGGTGGAACGTTTCGCCGCAGAAGCCGCAGGCCAATTCAGCCAACCTGTACACACTCGCTCGCACCCGCTACGCCAAGCTGTCCGATCTCGCGTGCGCCGGCAACCCCGACGCCGAGCGGGGCGACGTCAAGGTCGAGACGTACGACTGGCGCGACCTGAACGCGATCTCGTTCAGCTATCAGATCATGGGTTCGAGCCGCCCGAACTGGCAGCGTGTCGAGTGCGAGCCCGCGAAGGTCGTGGTGCTGTCGGATCGCTCGCCGGTGGTCCGCCGCGCGGTCGCGCACCAGCCGATCGACCCGTTGGAGAACTCCTCCAATCACGCCGGTCGCGGGCAGTACGTGCTCCATGCGGACGGGGCCGTGAAGTGGATGTCGACACCCGAGCGAGCCTGCGGCGACAATATCTGGCTGCCGCGTGCGCTTGAGATCATGCTCAAGCAGGTTGCGCACATCGAACGCACCGGCAAGCTCGAGGGCTTCGAGATGCCTGACGACGCGATGGATTCGTTCGTCGGGCCGTGATCTGCCGGGCACGCGAGCAGCAGACGGACGCGAGCGCCGGTTCATCCGGATATGCTGTGCGTCAGCGATGAAGTCCAAATCCGACATCGTGCGAGACTGGCTGCCCCGGTACACCGGGCGTGCTGTCGATCATTGGGGGGAGTACATCCTTCTCACCAACTTCACCAACTACGTCGAGAAGTTCGCCGAGCGATTCGGCGTGCCCGTCGTCGGTCGTGATCGCCCGATGCAGTCGGCGACGGGTGCGCCCGGCACGCCAGCCGCGGGCATCACGATCATGAACTTCGGCATGGGCAGCGCGATGGCGGCGACGACCATGGACCTGCTTAGCGCCATCGAGCCCAAGGCGGTGCTGTTTCTCGGCAAGTGTGGCGGGCTGAAGAAGACCAAGCTGGGTGACTTCGTGCTCCCCATCGCCGCCATCCGCGGCGAGGGCACGAGCAACGAGTACCTGCCTCCGGAAGTGCCCGCACTCCCCTCGTTCCGTCTGCAACGTGCCGTGAGCGCCGCGATCGTGGAGCACGGCTGCGACTACTGGACCGGCAGCGTCTACACCACCAATCGGCGCGTGTGGGAGCACGACGAGAAGTTCAAGGAGTACCTGCGGCAAATCCGCTGCATCGGCATCGATATGGAGACGGCGACCATCTTCCTCGTCGGCTTCGCGAACTCGATCCCCAAGGGCGCGCTGCTGCTGGTCAGCGACAACCCCATGACTCCGGACGGCGTGAAAACGGGCGAAAGCGACAAGGCCGTCACCGAGGCGTTCGTCGAGAAGCACCTGCAGATCGGGATTGATGCCTTGATCGATCTACGCGATAGCGGGGAGAGCGTGAAGCATCTGCGGTTTGAGTAGGAACGAGAGAACGCGGAGAGGCGGAGGGGGCTGAGGGACGCGGAGGGAGATCAGGTGTTGAGAAGGATCTTCAGCAGCTCGTTGGGTTGGGGCGTGCTGGTCGCGTGCGCGTTCGCTTTTGGTGGGTGTACGCACGCCGTGGATCGGACGGCCTGGCAAGTGGAGGCCGTGGAGGTGATCGCACGCGATGATGCGACGCTCGTGGATGCAACGCAATGCCTGTTGGTGATCAACGAGCCTGCGCCCAACCATCGCCATGCGACGGCGTGGCTACTTGAGCGACTGAGCACAGATGACTGGTCGGTGATCCGTGGCCCCATCGCCTGTTCCGTCGGCGCCAACGGCGTCGCCCGCTCGGGCGAGAAGGTCGAGGGCGACAAGATGACCCCCAGCGGCACGTACACGCTCACCGAGGCGTTGGGGCGTGACGCGGTCGTGAATACCAAACTCGCGTACCGCCAGGCCACCGACGACGATGCGTGGGATGAACGCCCCGATTCTCCGACGTACAACCAATGGGTCAGCGGCGACGCGGCGAAGGGACTCACCGAGCGGCTCGGCGCCGACAGCGAGTTGATGCGGGTCTGCATCGTCGTCGATTACAACCGCTGGCCGGTCGTGCCGGGCAAGGGCAGCGCGATCTTCATCCACCGAGCCCATCCCGACGGCGCGGGGACGCTCGGGTGCATCGGGTTCGAGAAGGAAGATCTGGATTGGCTGCTGGCGACGCTCGACCCGGCGAAGAAGCCGCGGGTGGTGATTGTGCGGGGGGAGTGATGGCGGCCGAGGGAGGAACCAGTTCCTTGTTGGAGCGAATCGTTCGTTGAAAACCGAGGGGCACGTTTGGATGTGCAACAAACGAGATTCATCGGGTCAGGGTTCCGCCTCGAAGTCATCGCTCTGTCCGTGAACGCTGTCACGTGGATGTTGGTCGGAATCGGATGGCTGGCCGCTGCAGAGGTCACCGAAAGGACCCACATACTGGCTGATTGGCGTCTGGGGCATGCCATTGGTCAAGGCGTCGGAGCCTCGCTTTTCTGGGGATTGTGTCTTTCGTTTGTTCTCGGTTGTTGCTCTGCAGTGACGTGTACAGGCGGCAAACGGAAACAACGCGCTGGGCTAGCCGTGGTATCGTCGGTCCTTTTGTTTGTCGCCGCGGTGCTCACGCCAGCAGTCGGGCACTCCTGACGCTCCGCAACCCACCCCTCCATTTCGCGGTATCCTCTCCCTCCCGGAGGTTCCCGCATGCGATCTCGCCATTTCACTATTCAGCTCACCGCGTCCGTCGTCTTCGCTGTCGCTGGCTCAGCCCTCGCCGCCGACACTGTCCCGCAGACCAAGGGCTACTACCGCCAGCCCGCGATTCATGGCGACACCATTGTCTTTGTCAGCGAGGGCGATCTGTGGAAGGTTCCGGCGACCGGCGGCGTCGCCACCCGCCTCACCACCGGCACCGGCGATGAGACCAATCCCGCCATCTCGCCCGACGGCAAGACCGTCGCGTTCATGGGGCAGTACGAGGGGCCGACCGAGATTTACACCATGCCGCTCGAGGGCGGCTTGCCGACCCGCCGCACGTTCGGGGCGGCACGCATGGGATACGTCGGCTGGACGCCCGAGGGCAAGGTGATGTTCTCCACCCGCGAGCATGCGACGCTTCCTTCGTCGCAGCTTGTGGTGCTGAGCGGCGACGGAGCGCGGACCCGCGTGCCGCTCTACGAGGCCGACCAGGGCGCGTATGCCGCCGACGGCAAGACGCTCTTCTTCACCCGCCTGCCGTTTCAGGGCTCGTTCACGAAGCGATACAAGGGCGGCTTCATCCAGCAGCTCTGGAAGTTCAGCGACGGCGACGCCGAGGCCTCGCCGCTGACGACCGACTTCGCGGGTACCAGCAAGGACGCGATGGTCTGGAGCGGCCGCGTCTACTTTGCGACCGACCGCGACGGGATGATGAACATCTGGTCCATGAATCCAAGCGGGCAGGACCTGCAGCAGCACACCAAGCACGCCGAGTACGACATCGCCAGCCCAGATCTCGGCGGCGGCCGCATCGTGTATCAGCACGGCGCGGATATCTGGCTGCTTGACATCGCCGCGGGCAAGAACGCGCCCGTCGATATCTCGCTCGCCAGCGACTTCGACCAGATGCGGGAGCAATGGATCAAGAACCCGGCGGGCTCGATCAGCGAGTGGTCGCTTTCGCCCAGCGGCGATCGCCTCGCCCTCGCCGCCCGCGGGCAGGTCTTCGTCGCGCCCGCCAAGCAGGGCCGCTTCGTCGACGTCACCAAGAACAGCGGCACGCGTTATCGCCGCCCCGTCTTCCTGCCCGACGGCAAGTCAATGCTCGCGTACTCCGATCAGTCCGGCGAGGTCGAGATCTGGAAAGTTCCGACCAACGGCGTCGGCGAGGCGACGCAGATCACCACCGACGGCTCGATCCTCCGCTTCGACATGCTCCCCAGCCCCGACGGCAAGCTCGTCGCGCACGTCGACAAGAACCAGAAGCTCTACATCACCAACCTCGAGGACAAGTCCACCAAGCAGGTGCTGCAGAACAAGTTCGAGGTGCCGGGCGATTTGTCGTGGTCGCCGGATTCCAAGTGGCTGCTCTTCAGCGAGTCCGCCGCCAACGCGAACAACCAGATCCGCCTCTACTCGGTCGCGACCGGGCAGATCACGGACCTGACCACCGACCGCTTTAACAGCTACTCGCCCCAGTTCACGCCCGACGGCAAGTGGATCTACTTCATCTCCGATCGCCACATCGTGTCGTCGGTCGGCAGTCCGTGGGGCGCGCTGGCGCCTCAGCCGTACTTTGACCGCAAGTCGAAGCTGTACCTGATCGCGTGCAAGAAGGGCGAGCGCTCGCCGTGGCGGCCCAATGACGAGCTCGCTCCCGCCAAGGACGAGAAGAAGGACGACAAGAAGGAAGAGAAGAAGCCGGACACCAAGCCCGACACCAAGCCCGACACGAAGCCCGAGATCACCGGCGAGAAGAAGGACGAGCCCAAGAAGGAAGACGACAAGACAGACGCTGCCAAAGACGCCTCCAAGGAAGGCACCAAGGACGCCAAGAAGGACGAGAAGAAGATCCCCGAGGTCGTGATCGATCTCGACGGCATCGCCGCCCGTATCGAAGAAGTCCCCTTCACCAACGGCAACTACTTCGGCCTCACCATCACCGACAAGGCCCTGTTCTTCATCGACGTCGTCCGCGGCACCGAGACCAAGAGCAACCTGCTCGCCCTGCCGATCGGGAACGAGAAGATCGAGACCAAGACCGTCGCCGCCGACATCAACTCCTACGACCTCTCTCTCGATCGCAAAAAGCTCGTCATCCGTAAGCGTGACGCCTTCTCGATCGTCGACGCCAACGCCGCCCCGGCCGAGATGGACGGCAAGGGCGTCGACCTCTCCAGGTGGCGCTTCAGCCTCACGCCCGTCAAGGAATGGCGGCAGATGTACACCGACGCGTGGCGCCTGCTCCGCGACTACTTCTACGCCCCCAACATGCACGGCGTGAACTGGAACAAGATGCGCGACAAGTACGCGCCGCTGGTCGAGCGCGTCCGCACCCGCGCCGAACTCAACGATGTTTTCGGCCAGCTCTCCGGCGAGCTCTCGACGCTGCACCACTTCGTGCAGGGCGGCGACACCCGCGGGCCATCCGATGATGTCGCGATCGCCTCGCTGGGCGCGGAACTGGTGCGCGACGCGGCGGGCTACCGCGTCGATCGCGTCTACGACTTCGATCCCGATGAGCCCAGCGCCGTGCCGCCGCTGGCGCGCCCGGGTGTTGACGTCGTCGCCGGTGACATCATCGAGTCCATCAACGGCGTGCCGACCCTCGCCGCCGAACCCGCCTCACTGCTCCGCGGCAAGGCCGGACAGCAGGTGCTCCTCCGCGTCAAGCCCGCCAACGGCGGCGAATCGCGCGACGTGATCGTCGTGCCCGTCAACATGGGCGATGCCGCCGACATGCGATACACCGAGTGGCAGTACACCCGACGCAAGATCGTCGAGGAGCAGGGCAAGGGCGATCTCGGCTACGTTCACCTCCGCAACATGGGCGGCGGCGAGATCACCCGCTGGACCAAGAACTTCTTCCCGGTCTTCAATCGCAAGGGGCTCATCGTCGATGTCCGCCGAAACACCGGTGGCAATATCGACAGTTGGATCCTTGGTCAGCTGCTCCGCAAGCCGTGGATGTACTGGGCCTCACGCGTCAGCGATGAATCCAGTTGGAACATGCAGCTTGCGTTCCGCGGCCACATGGTCGTCCTGTGCGATCAGTTCACCGCCTCCGACGGCGAGGCCTTCGCCGATGGCTTCCGGCGCCTTGGCCTTGGCAAGGTGATCGGCATGCGCACCTGGGGCGGCGAGGTCTGGCTCAGCTCCAGCAACCGCCTCACCGACAACGGCGCCGCCACCGCTGGCGAAACCGGCGTCTTCGGCCCCGATGCCGACGGCAAGAACATCTGGCTGATCGAAGGCCACGGCGTCGACCCCGACATGATCGTGGACAACCTTCCGCACGCGACCTTCAAGGGCGAAGACGCCCAGCTCGCGGCGGCGATCAAGCATCTGCAGGAGACGATCGCCGCGAAGCCGCTGCCGGACGCGAAGGCGCCCAAGTGGCCTGATAAGAGCTTTGACAACAACCGTTGAGGAGTGGGACGCGGTAAGGGTGGGGCAGCGCAGGGGGCGGGGCCTTCTAGGCCCCGGCGCAGCCCGCGTATCTCGTCGTCACGACAATACTGGAGCCGAAAAGGTTCCAGTGTTCTTTTTCTCGAGATCGTCGGACATTCCGGCTGGCGTGAGAGGCGGCTTCAGTGCGAACGTGTGCGCCTCCCCGCCCCGCGAAGCGGGGAGGGGTGGTCGAGCGCAGCGAGACCGGGGAGGGGTCTTGCGGATACGTGGCGCAAAGCGATCAGGTACCCGCAATCCCCTCACCTGCTTCGCCTTTGGCGAAGCGGTCCTCTCCCCGCTCGCGGGGAGAGGATGCGCGGACGAGTCTTTCTGAAGCAGTCTTTCATCACCGCCGCCGCCGTGCCATCGCCAGCGACGTCGCCAACAGCACCACCGCACCACTCGGCGTCGGGATGATCGTGATGAACGCCGGGAGGTTCAGGTCCGATGTCGTTGCGTCGGCAAAGACCCCGACGAACGCGCCCGTTGTCGCGTTGTACTTCAGGATCTTGTTGTTCGCCGAGGTGACGTACAGGAATCCATCGCCGCCGAACGCCATGCCGATGGGCGTCTGCAGACCGCCCGACCCGGCCGCGACCAGGTTGCCCTGGTTCACGCCGTTGGTCGCGTTGCGCTTCTGCACCGCGTTGCCGGTTTCGGTGGTGATATAGAGCGATCCGTTGAACCACTCGAACGTGCGTGGGCGTCCGATGCTGGGGATGAACGAGCTGATGAAGGCGCCGGTGACGCCGTTGTATTTGAGCACGCGGTTGTTGTTGTAACTGGGGACGTACAGGTGGCCGTCCGGGCCGAAGGAGATGCCGTTGTCGGCGCCGCTGAGCGTGCCGCTGCCAGCCGTCACGAAGTCCGACACGAACCCGCCGCTGCTGGTGTACTTGCGGACCTTGTTGCCGTTGAAACTCGCGACGTACGCGTTGCCGGCGCGGTCCCAGGTGATGCCGGTGGGGGAGTTGAGCCCTGGGTCGTTGATGAAGTCGTCGATGTAGGCCCCGGTGCTGGCGCTAAAGCGCACGATCCGGTTGTTGCCCTCGCTGGCGACGTAGATCTTGCCGTCCGGCCCCATGCGGGCGCACAGCGGGCCCGACAGGTTCCCCGCGGCGTCGAGCGTTCCGATCAGGCCGCCGGACATGTTGTAGCGATAGACCTTGTTGCTACCAAAGCCGCAGACAAGCATCTCGGCTCCGTTGGCCGCGGCCATCGTGCAGACGCCGCCTGCCACGGCGGCCAGAATGTTCCAACGCATGCGATTCTCCTCCGGACAGGCCGGGCTTGGGGGTGGGGGGCAGAGAGGCGGCTGACGACCGAGTCGCCGTGTCCTCCGATCGAGTGTCGCCGCCGCCCTGCGTTCTCGCTTGCACTGCATTGCCGACTTGCCGGGTGGCTGTCGTTGCATGCGCGGCTGGCTGGTGACAGAACCCTCACAAGTACCCTCACGGATTGTGAAGACGCCGCAAAAGATCGACGCGGTGAGGCCGGTTTACGAGGCTCGTCCAGCCCCTGTGGCCTACCGTCAAGAGTTCAAGAACTTGAATAGAATCGGTTTTTGTTTGGATATTTCACAATCACTTGCTGCATTAGCGTCTGGTATGCTGCCTCGATGAGCACTCGCTCCACGTCAGGAGGACGCGCCGCACGTCATGGTCGACGAGGCATGGAACACCGCCGCGAACCTGTTCGGGTCTTCGCCCATCAACGCGACTGAGAACGATCAACCGACGCCCGCATCGATCCGCGGCAGGCGGTGAGTGCAGAAACAACCCGCGGCCGGTGCCGCCGAGCAAAGCATCAAACCAAGTCCGTCAAGAGCAAGGTCCAGGAAAAGGGCCGCGAAGGAAGGGAATCAGGAATGAACACCAAGGGCCGGAAACCATCGACCGGGTTCACGCTGATCGAGCTACTGGTCGCGATCGCGATCATCGCTCTGTTGATCTCGATCCTGCTGCCGTCGCTGGGTGCGGCACGGCGCACGGCTCGTTCCATGATCTGCGGCAGCAACATGCGCCAGGTTGTCACTGGCATGAACGCATACGCGACAGACCATCGCGATTGGCTGCCTGGCTCTCCGTCGACTTCAGGCTTCGACGCGATTGGGCAGCTTCGCTACAACAAGACTGGCCCGACGACGTACTCGTTGGCGAGCAGTGGAACTTCGAAGTTCAACGGCATCTCCACGACTGAGTGGGACTGGACCGGGACGCTGTTGTCGTACTTGGGGGTGCGGGGACCGGGAGACGGTGCTCCGGCCTCTCAGCTGACTGAAGAAACGCGGGCGGCTCGGATGCGTTGGTACACGACCGTGAACTCATTCCAGTGTCCCGAGAACAATTTCGAAGCGGACCCCTTCCCTTCGGCTCCGGTCGGCGGCATCTGGCAGCGTCAGCGGATGTATTCGTACTCGACGATCACGCAGTTTTTCTCAACGCAGGAGCCGGCGCCGCTCGGTGCCCCGTCGCCTACGCGAGGATCCGTTTTCCGTCAGGATCGCGGCCAGTTCCGGCCGTCTATCAACCTTGTTGGCTCGCCATCTCGCAAAGTCGCGCTCATCGAGACCCACCGTTATTTCGAGCCGGGCACGACGACGTTTGCTCAGCCGACATACAACTACTCACTAGGCAACAGCTCGTTCGGCGGTGCCTTCTCCGACTTGGGTCCCTGGTGGAATCAGTCGAAGGGATTTGTCCGGTCCGCGGCGCCCGGCGAGCCATTCCAAGCGTGGGCGAAGCCGATCGATGCCAGATTCTGGGCGTTTCGCCACGGAAGTCGGAAGGTCGACCCGACCGGTGGCGGAGCCGTTCGCGCTGGTCTTCAGTGTCTCGGCAACCTGAGCTTCTTTGACGGCCACGTTGAACTTCGCAACGATCTTGAGGCGACCGATCCGTCCCTGTACTTCCCGTCGGGCACCAAGGTTAACGTTCGACTGGACATGTGGAATTCGACCCGCCAGCGATTTGCGGCCTACAACGACGCAGCCATTTCGGAAACGAATCCACTGATCGTTCCGTGATCTCGATGGCGAAGAACTGCTCTGTCGAACCGTTGTGGAGAACTGGAGATTATGTCACAGTCGGCAGAGAAGAGCTCATTATTGGATGGCGTTGAGATAAGCCATGCATCGAACAGGGAGCAGCCGAAGGCTGCTGCTGCAGGCTCTCGCTCGCTTGGTGCCATTGCTCTGGCTCTCGCGTCGATTTTGCTCCTCGGCTACGTTGGGTGGTCCGTTTTCTCTTCAGTGCGGAACAGTCCGACAGCAAGTGCGAATCTCGTCTCGCTGATGGATTCCGAGTCCGGCGAGGTGATCGACCAATTCTCGATTCCGCGAGGCGAGACTTTTCCGTACGCGAACCCAAAGACCGGGAAGAGGACTCTTTATCCCGTCGAGACTTGCTTCTGGACCAAGGATGGCAAGGCCAAGTTTCCGCCGACGTACGTGATTCTGAACGAGCGACTCGGCAAGCCGGGGCCAACAACGTGTCCGGACTGCGGACGACGTGTGACGGTCTACAACCCGACGCCTCCAAACGATCTCATGCAAGCCGCGTGGGATGCGTCGCAGAAGAAGTAATGCGACAAGAAACGGACCCGATCGGGTCCGTTTTCGTTCGTCGAGGCTTCTGCATGTGGGCTGCCTGGTGCGAGGCCGAACATGCCCGACAGGAGTTGAACCTGTAACCTCTGCCTTCGGAGGGCAGCGCTCTATCCAGTTGAGCTACGGGCACACGATGTCGCGACGGCCTCAGGGCGGTCGTCGCTTGAGCGAAGCATATCGCGCTGGTGACGCGGCGTCTTGCCGGGGGACAGGCGCGGTTGCACTTCCGTGGGCCGCGCAAACGAAAGCGGGGCCGGCGGTGAGGCCGGCCCGGTGGGGTGATTGAAGTCACATGCGATCGGGCTTCTGGGCAGGCGAGCTGGGCAGGCCAAGGCGTCGTACGCCGCGGCGAGAATCGCAAGGTCGCGTGGTGGTTCGGGTCGACCTGATCACCCCTTCACCGCACCGCCGAAGAGTTCGGGCTTCAGGAATCGCTGCGCGACTGCGAACAGGATCAGTATCGGGGCCAGCGATAGCACGGCGGCTGCGTATGCGGCCCGGGTGTTGGCCTCGAACTGGCTGAGCATGTTGTTGAGCGCCACCGGGAGCGTGAACTGGTCCTGATCCTGCAGCACGATCAAGGGCCAGAGCAGGTCCGACCACGCACCGATCACGCTAAAGAGCGCCAGCGTCGCCAGCGTCGGAGCGCTCAGCGGCAGGACCACGCTCCACCAGATCCGCAGGCTGCCGGCACCGTCCATCCGGGCGGCTTCCTCCAGCTCTGTGGGGATGGCGAGAAACGCCTGGCGGCAGAGGTAGATGCCGAACGCGGTGACGCTGAAGGGCAGCACGACGGCGGCAAGGGTGTCGTACAGGCCCATGCCGACGATCATGCGGAACATCGGCACCACGATCACCTGCTCGGGGATCATCATCGTGGCGAGCAGCAGCACGAAGACGACGTCGCGGCCGCGGAAGGACATGCGGGCGAGCGGGTACGCCGCGAGGGCGGCGATGAGCACGTTGAGGGCGGCTCGGGCGACGGTGATGAGCACGCTGTTGAGCAGGGGGCGGGCGAGATGGCCGTCGTTCCACGCGGCCTTGAAGTTGTCGAGCGTGAAGCCGCCGCGGAGGGAGTAGAGCTCGCCGCCGGCGGGCTGGAAGGCGATCACGATGAGCCAGATCGCCGGTCCCACAGCGATGATGGTGAGCACTGCCGCGATCGCGTACCAGAGCGCAGTGCTCCAGAGCGGGCGGCGGTCGATCATGTGGGCGGCTGAGGACATGAGTTGCAGTGGAGCAGTGGAGCAGTGGAGCAGTGGGACAGCGGAGGAGTGGGGCAGTTGGGATTCAGGGCTCTGTGCGGCTGGTGAGCTTGAGTTGAACGATGCTGAAGGCGAGGATGATGATGAAGAGGGCGATACCGATCGCACTGGCCATGCCGTAGTTGCCTTCCTCGAAGGCGACCTGATAGATCAGCGGCACGACGGTCTGGTGCGCGATCGGCGCGCCCTTGATGGTGACGAAGAGCTCCTCGAAGACCTTGAGCGCCGAAATCGAGGAGATGACGAAGACGAGCGCGATCGCGGGGCGGATGGAGGGGAAGGTGACGTTCCAGAAGACCTGGGTA
Organism: Phycisphaerales bacterium; assembly: GCA_044375915.1. GTDB lineage: Bacteria > Planctomycetota > Phycisphaerae > Phycisphaerales > UBA1924 > JAFEBO01. The sequence goes on along the minus strand of JBILLU010000088.1, from coordinate 1,386 downwards.
CGGCTGGCGCCGTCGAGTGCCGCGGCCTCGCGGAGCTCCCTCGGGACGGCGGTGAGTGCGGCGAGGAAGACCATCATGTAGAAGCCAAAGCCCTTCCAGAGCGTGACCAGCGCGGCGGAAACGAGAGTCCAGGGACGTTCAGTGAGCCAGGGGACGCCATCGAGCCAGAACCACCGCAATCCCGCGTTCAGCACGCCGGAGTCCTCGTTGTAGAGGAGGCGCCACATCAGTGCGGCGACGATGGTGGGGGTGACGACTGGGAGGAACAAGGCGAGCCGCAGCCACGACATGCCGCGGAGTCGCACGTCGACGGCGAGGGCGGCGAGGAGACTCAGCAGGATGATCGCGGGTGTGACGAGCAGGTAGAGGGTGCTGTTGAACAGCGTGCCCCAGAAGCGGCTGCTGGAGAGCAGGCGGGCGTAGTTGTCCAGCCCGACCCAGTCCGGCCCGCTGAAGGCGGTGTAGCGGGTGAAGGAGAGATAGGTCACCTGAGCGAGCGAGCCGGCGAAGAAGACGCCGAGCACGAGGGCGGCGGGGGCGAGAAACGCCGCGGGCGCGAGCGGGTGATGCGTGCGGTGGGCGGGCACGGGGACAATGTAGCGTGTAACGCGAAGGTGAGGGATCGAACAGGCTGCTCGTGACGCGGGGCGCTTTGAGGGAACAGCGAGCCGGGGCGTCCTCGCCCCGGCGCAGGTGCCAGCCGACTCGTCGGAGGACCAAGTACTTGCAACAGATTGCTCAACCCGGTTTTCAAGCGAGAGTTCAACACCGTTCGCAACCGCACCGGGGCGAGGACGCCCCGGCTCGCTGCTGCTGATGGATCGGTACGAGCGGGTGGCCGGCTGCGCGTCCGCGGGTGAGCGTCATCACTCTTTGTGCGTGCGCAGGCCGGAGTCGTCGTCGCCGACGTGGTGCAGCGCGACCATGTTGACGCTTCTGGTTTTGCCCAGGGGGCGGCCGCAGACGATCACGATCGCATCGCCGGGGTTACAGAGCCCGCGGCTGACGAGGAACTGATCGGCGCGGAGGTTCCAATCGCGCAGCGGCGTGATGCCTTCCGGGGCCTTGTCGCACACCGCGATCACGCCCCGCAGCACGGCCATGCGACGGCAGGCGCGGAGCGACGACGAGTAGGCGACGATGGGAATATCAAAATCGTTCTGGGAGAGGTAGCGTGCCGTGCCGCCGGCTTCGGACCAGCAGAGCACGGCCTTGGCTCGAACATCTCGGGCGATCTGCCAGGCGCCGTGGGCCAGGGCCGCGGTGGAGTATCCCGTCTCGATCAGCTTGGTTGGGGCGTCGTGGTGCGCCGGAAGCTCCGCGATGCGTTCCTCGGCGGCACCAGCGATGCGGCGCATGGTCTCAACGGCGACCACGGGCCATTTC
>JBILLU010000298.1:0-3145 GCA_044375915.1 Phycisphaerales bacterium | reverse complement strand
GAGGAGGCGGTCGAGACGGCCAAGGCCGGGGCCCTCGCGCAGACACTGGCGATCACCGTCGAAAAGAAGGCCGGCGACCAGTTCGAACGCGTCTCTTCGCACCACCTCGGCGAGCGCCCCGCCCGCTTGGATGATCCCGATGCTGTACCCGACGCCGTTGGCGCGCCCGCGGGCACGACGCACGGCATCCCTGATGACGAGATCCCGTTCTGATGCACATCCCCGAGCACACACACAACCTGCTCGATGCGGCCCGGTGGTACCGGTCGCGCGGGTATGCGCCCATCCCGGTGCCCGCAGGGACGAAGATCCCTGTGCTCAAGGGCTGGCAGACCCTGCGCCTGGATGAACCCGACTTGCCCCAGCACTTCAACGGCACCGGCAACATCGGACTGCTGCTGGGCGAGCCCAGCGGTTGGCTCGTCGACGTCGACCTTGACTGCGAGGAAGCGGTGGCGCTCGCGCCGGAGTTCTTGCCTGCGACGGGCGCGAAGTCGGGCCGGCCCGGCAAGCCCGCCTCGCACTGGTGGTACATCTGTGAGGGGGCGCTGACCCGCAAGCACCAGGACCCGGTCTCCCGCAAGATGATGGTCGAGCTCCGCAGCACGGGGGCGCAGACCGTCGTCGGCCCGGGCACGCACCCCAGCGGCGAGCCCTACGACCCGCTCGAGGGCGATCCCGCTGTCATCGACCACGCGGAGTGGGCCGCGGCCGTCGTGGCGCTGGCGGAGGCGGTAACCGAGAGGCGGCACGGGCGTAAGGAACCGATCGCCTCCCAATCCGCTCCGCTCAGAAGCGATCGTTTCCCTGTGCTCCCACAGGACCACGTTGAGCGCCGTGCCGCCGCGTACCTCGACCGCATCCCGCCGGCAATCTCCGGCTCGGGCGGCCACAGCCAGACCTATACCGCCGCGACCGCGATGGTGCACGGCTTCGGCCTCGACGCGGAGACAGCGTTCCGGTTGCTGGCGGACCGCTACAACCCGCGCTGCGATCCGCCGTGGACGGAGAAGGAACTCCGTCACAAGGTGACGGACGCCGCGAGCAAGCCGCACGACAAACCGCTCGGGTGGCTTCGTGACACGGGGCCCGTGGAGGCCAGCGACGTGGACCTCTCCGGATTCGACCCCGAGCGCCGCCGCGATGACGCGCAGCGAGCACCGTCGCAGCGTGTTCCCGATCCCGGCCCGTTCCCCGAGCACCTCCTCCATGTGCCCGGGCTGATCGAGCAGGTGGTCGCGTACAACCTCGCCACCGCCACGCGGCCGCAGCCCGTGCTCGCACTCGCCGCAGGCGTCTGTCTGCAAGCCGTGCTCGCGGCACGCAAGGTGCGCGATGAGCGCGGCAACCGCACCAATCTCTACAGTGTCGGCGTCGCCCCATCGGGCGCAGGCAAGGACCACGCCCGCAAGGTGAACAAGAACGTGCTCTTCGCCGCCGACATGGTCGAGCACGAGGGGAACGAGGACCTCGCGTCCGATGCGGGGCTGGTCACCGCCGTGGAGACGGAGCCCGCGATCCTGTTCCAGATCGATGAGTTCGGGCGCTTCCTGCGCACCATCGGCGATCCCAAGAAGGCCCCGCACTTGTTCAACGTCCTCACGGCGCTGATGAAGCTCTATTCCAGCGCCGACACGATCTTCCGCGGCAAGGCCTACGCCGACGCCAAGCGGAACAAGGTGGTCGACCAGCCGTGCGTCAGTGTTTACGGCACAACCGTCCCCGAGCACTTTTACGAGTCCCTGACGGCTGACAGCCTCAGTGATGGGTTCATCGCGCGTCTGCTCGTGTTCGAGGCGACCGCGACGCCGGCGCGTCAGCGAGCCAAGGCGCGGCCGGTGCCGGAGGCGATCAAGCAGGCCGCTGCATGGTGGGGATCGTTCAAGCCCGGCGGCAACCTCGCCGGCGAGCATCCCGAGCCCCTCGTCGTCGATGCCACGCCGGAGGCCGGCGCGTTGTTCGATGCGCTGGCGGCAACTGTTGACGCCGAACTCGGCAGGCCGGATCAGGCCGGACGGTCGCTCTGGGCACGGGCCGAAGAGAAGGCGTGCCGCCTCGCATTGGTCTATGCCTGCTCCGCCAACGCCCCGAAACCAGTGATCGACGCCGCTGCGGCCCGTTGGGCGTGTGACCTGTCGGAGTACTTGACACGGAGGATGCTCTACATCGCCCACGAGTGGGTTGCCGACGGCGTGTTCGACGCCCGGCAGAAGCGTGTGCTGCGCATCGTGCGCAAGGCGGACGGAAAGATCTCCCGCAGTGAACTGTGCCGCAAGACGCAGTGGCTCACCCAGCGGGAACGGCAGGAAGTCATCGACAACCTCCTGGAAACCGGGCAGATCGAGCAGGTGACCGAGGAGACAGCAACCAAGCCGAGGGTGGTGTATGCGCTGGCCTGAACAAGAAAGTTCAATCGTTCATCTATTCCCCGCGCGCGCCCACGCGTCGCGTGCCCGTGGGCGGAAAGCAGGTATTGAAAGATTGAATGATCTCTCTCTTTCTGAATCCTCTTCTCCCGTCCCCGGCGTCCCCACCGCAGCGCCCATGCAGGTCGTGTGCCAGGCCGCGCCTAGCGGGAGCCTTCCAGCCGGAAGCCTTACGGCAGGGGAGGCGGATGGCGTTAGGTACTTCCCGGGCCAGATCGCGTGGCTTGGCCCGCGGGAACAGCCGCGCTTGGCGACAGAGTTTGTTTCGCCCGTCCGAGCGCCGGGCGGCCCCGTGGCGGGGTCGGTAGGCCGCCCCGGCCAGGACGCGACGTGGGCCAACGTGGGCGGAACCGTTGCCAACGGGTTGGCAGCGCTCAACTCGACTTCACTTTCGGTGCGTGGCACGATCCGGCAAAGGAGAACCCGATGAAGCCCACCCAGCGTGAAGCCGCCGCGATGTCCCGTCTTGCCGATGCTGCCCTGGAGTTTCTCATGGCCTTCGAAGAGGGACGCACGCTTCGGCGCGGCCAGCGCCCGCGCGAAGAGGTTGCGGTCCGCGTCGAGCATGTCCATCCGCAGCCTCAGCCACCGGAGAAGTCCGGTCGAGGGGGTGAGCGGAGTCGCACACTTCTCACCGCTAAGCAAGCAGCTGCCGAACTGTCGATCGGTAACAGGACGCTCTGGACAATGACAGCACCTCGCGGTCCTCTGCCGAGCGT
>JBILLU010000087.1:0-12965 GCA_044375915.1 Phycisphaerales bacterium | reverse complement strand
TTGGATCGGCCAGGGCACGAAGGTGATCAACGAGCTGCGCCTGGACCTGTCGCGCGACGAGCACGCCGAGACGTACGACCAGCACATGCGGGAGTTCTTGGGGATCGATGAGGCGCTGCTGAAAGAGATCGGGGCGAAGGGGTAGACAAAGGGCCAAAGCGCCAAATGGCCAAATGAAGGCAGCGGCCGTCGTTTCCAGTGATTTGGCCCTTTGGATCTTTGGCCCTTTGGCCATTTCCACCGCTGACTCAGCTGCCCAGATCGCGGTAGTAGTACGTCGTCCCGCACTTCGCTCCATCGGGCATCAGCGCGAACCGCGGCACGTCGCCGACCTTGATCCAACCGAGCTTCTCGTACAGCCTTGCCGCGTCGCCGCCGGTGACGGCGTCGAGCACCAGCACCGTGCGGCCGCGCTTCTTCGCCTCCACTTCGGCAGCCCGCATGAGCGCCTCGCCGAGCCCGCGGCGTCGGGCCCGGCGGTGTACCAGCATCTTGACGACATCCGCCCGATGCGGCTGATTCTCCGGCAGGTCGACGATCAACTGCACCGTGCCGCAGATGCCGTGTCCGTCTTCGGCGATCAGCACCACTCGCTCACCCGCGGCAGCGCCCGCCGCGACCTTGTTCCAAAACGCCAGCGCCCGCTCCCGCGTCAGCGGCAGCATGAAACTCACCGACGCGCCGCCGTCGACACAATCGACGAGCACATCCGCCAACTGCGAGACGTGCGCGTCGTCGAGCCTCGACAGGGTTCGGATCGTGATGTCAGAAAACGTGTCGGCCATCGGCACCTTTGCTTGGGGTCTTCCCCACTCGATCCCCTCCGCGCCACTCCGCCCCCCTCCGCCTCTCCGCGTTCTCTCTGTCCAATCGACCTACGACCGCACCCGCTCCGGATCCGGAAAATCCCGCCACAGGGCGCTCTTGAAGTCCGTCACCGCGGCGTACACAGGAATGTGCAGCCGCTCCACCTCGCCGCTGCGGGTGGCAACATGGCTGAACGCGGCATCGAGCTGGGCGAGGTTCTCAGCCCACACCGTGATGTTGAACTCGCCGAGCGATTCGGGCCCGAAGCCGAACTTGCGGCGTTTAAGCGTCCAGCCCGCGATCATGCCCTGGCCCTTGAGGTAATCCAGATACGCCCGCACCGCCTCGGCGAACTCCAAGTCCTTCCGCGAGTCCTTGATGTTCACCCACATGTCGTAGTAGTTCATGATGGCGATTGTTGCGAGCAAGGGGACGGGGGAAGAAAGGGCCAAAGAGCCAAATGGCCAAAGTGCCAAATTCTCGAGAATCGGGTCCTCGTCTTTTGTCTGGCGCTCTGGCCCTTTGCCCTTTGCCATTTGCCATTTGCTCTTCGCCATTTGCCATTTCTGCTATCCTCCCCCCATGTCCCAGCCGCCCGTGGTTGAAGACTGGACCTACGGCCCGGCCCGATGGATCGGGGTCGGTCTCGTCGTCGCGTTGTCAGCGGTTGGATTGTCTTGGTCGCTGTCTTCGTCGCGAGCGACGCCGACCGCTGCGGCGATCAGCACTCCAAAGCCCGAGCCGGTGAAGAACGCCGCGAAGCCGTCCGCTCCCGCCGCGGCACAGGCCGCACCAGCGTCGGAGGCCAAGCCCAAAGCCAGCGGACCGATCGTCACCGAGTTGCCATCGGCTCCGGCACCCGCCGTCGCCCCGACGCAATCCGAAAGCCCGGCGTCCACCGCGCCGGTTGCCGCGTCTCCCGGCGCCAAGATCAACGTCAACACCGCCACGCTCGCTGAACTCGAATCGCTCCCCGGCGTCGGTCCGAAATTGGCCCAGCGCATCCTCGACGATCGCGCCAAGAACGGCAACTACAAGTCGCTCAAGGACCTCGACCGCGTGAGCGGTATCGGAACCAAGACCCTCGAGCGCCTCGCACCGCTGGTGACCTTTGAGTGACGGCTTCGGCGGCCGCGCCAACGATCGGGCATGAAAGCCGAAACCCTGCTCGCCGAACTCAACCGCCTCCGCAAGGACCTCGACGAGGACAAGTCCGACCTCGAGTGGCTGACGCTGCACCACGCATTCTGCTTCATCAGCTACAAGATGGGCGAGTTCCAGAAATACGTCGACGAGCAAGCCAAGGCCGGCTCGTTCGATGAGTACAAGTGAGACATTCACCACGAGCGGCACAGAGACGCAGAAAAGAAAAGGGCCTTGATTCCAGCGGCATTTCGCGCGGCGATCGGGTTTCGCGCCATGCCGCGGGCTTGGGCTCTCTGCCTTGGCTCGAACCCAATCCCATCTCTCTGTACCTCTGAGCCTCTTGTGTTTCCTTCTCGGTCCCTCGTTCGCACGCCGTGCGGCGTCGCCTTGCTCAACTCCCGCGAATTTTGTTGCATCCGCAAGGCGTTTCGGCGATAATGGACTATCGGTGGCTCGAACCGGTTCACACGTGCACTGCACGAACGTGCCGGAGACGGCCTCCACGACCGGCGCGATCTGACCCTTCACTGGGCGACCCGCCGGGCGATGTGCCGCGGGTGACGGCCCGCGGAGGAATCCAGCGGCGGCGGACGTACAAACCGCGACGGCTGCGCAGGTGTTCCGGTAAAGGAGGTGATCCAGTGATAGATCGTTGTACGCAGGGGCTGCGCGCTTAAGCGCCAGGCTCGACGGAGCCCGCGCGATGCGCGGCCCGACTCCTACGTAATTGAACGTAGCGCCGGCGATCCCCTCGGGATCGCCGGTTGTTTTTCGCGCCTTCACGTCGAGGCACCGCGCCCCCTCCACTCGCTCCACTGCTGGCCCCACCGCCGGCCCCACCGCCGGCATTGCACGGCGCGGTACACTGAAGACATGCCCAACGGGGGGACCATCGCCACACGCGTCATCGGCTCGCCGCTGGGTGAGTTGCTGCTGGCAACAACCGATCGCGGCGTGCGGGCCCTGCGGTTCCCGCCGCACGAGATGCGAGCGACCGATGCCGCCAACGGAAGAATCGCGAGCGGCGCGGGTGCTCTGCTCGATGCTCTCGAGCGTGAGGTCAAGGACTATTTCGCGGGGCGGCTGCAACGGTTCACGGTGCCGATCGACCAGGAAGGCACGGAGTTCCAACGCCGCTCGTGGGCGGAGTTGTGCCACATCAACTTTGGCGAGGTGATCACGTACGCCGAGTTAGCGAAACGTGTCGGCAGCGCGAATGGGTTCCGCGCCGTGGGTGCGGCGAACGGCGCCAACAAGGTGGCGGTGATCGTGCCGTGCCACCGGGTGATCGCATCGGACGGGACGATGGGCGGATACGCCGGGGAGTTGTGGCGGAAGCGGTGGCTCCTCGAGCACGAGCGGCGGGTGGCCGGGTTGCCGCCGCTGGATCTGTTTGAGATGAAGATGCCGGGCGAGACGCCATCGGAATTGCCGGCGGAGAGTTCGTTCTGATCGGAACGTTCGGGAGCGACGAGGTGCCGCGGTGTTGGCAATGCAACCCGCGATGCGTCGTTCCCAATAGGAAGAAGCACACGCTCAGGAGGCTCCCGATGCGGACGGCGACCATCGCGGCGATTCTCGGACTGATGGGTTCGGCGGCGGGGCTCTCGCCAGCGTCGCTCGCGGCCACGACGGTGGAGCCCGCGGCCGAGCCGGGGCTTTTGGCAGGGCCGCGGGTCGAGGTGGCGGATCGTCGGGTGTCGCTGGTGAAGATCGGGCCGGATGGGATGTTGGCCGAGCTGGAGGATCGCGAGGAGATCGTCGCCATCGACTTGCTGCGACTCACACCCGCGGAGCGCGATCCGATCGATCGGCTGGTGCGGCTGCGGGTCGCGGAAGTGATGTCGGGCGGGCTCGGGAAGATCCCGATCTTGCTTGAGTTGCAGGAAGCGATCGCGAGCGGCGTGGATGAACGAGTGGATGAGGTGCTGGCGCGGTTTGGCACCACGCGGCCGACGTGGGCGAACCCAACGGCGTTGGATGTGATCATCGAGGGTGCGCTGCCGCAGCATGCACGCGGCGCGTACCGCGCGATCGTGGATGAGTATCGGGCGGCGTGGCTGCAGCAGCAGCGGGGAACGGAGCCGGGCACGGAGCGGGGGCGTGGCCTTCCAGGCCCCGCGCCAATGCCTGACTCCATGATGGCGCGAGTCGACGCGGACTCGGACGCTGTGCTTCTTGCGAAGCTCGAACGCGCAAAGAAACTCGCCGACATCCGGCGGCCGACCGACGCGTCGCTGGCGCAGGCACGCGAGCGATTCGAGAAGATCGGGCGGCGGTTGGAGTTGACGCCGGAGCAGGAAGGGCGGATTCAGACGCTGGCCCAGGAGTACGCGACGGGAACGAACTTCAAGCCCAAGCCGCGGGATGGGTTGAAGTTGCTGGGCGATTTGTTCGACGTGCTGACGTGGAAGCAGCGGGCCGAGATGGTGCGGTATCTGCGGGAGGAGAATCCAAAGCCGCGGTGGAGGCCCTTGCGGGATTCGCCGCAGGGCACGCTGATGGCGGCGGGGGTGCCGGTGCTTTTGGTGGTGGGAAAGAGAAGGCGCAGACGAACCGAGCCCCGAGCGTGAGCGAGTGGGTTCCGTTGCGATCGGGCGATTGGCCGACATGAGCGAAGGAGACCCGCTCGCTGACGCTCGGGGCTCGTCAAGGCATCGGTGCGTGTGAGTTCCGAGCTGGCTCTCGCTCCAACCTCATGCCCCACCCCTTCCCCTACTATTCCCCGTGCCCATTCCACGTATTGCTATTGTCGGACGCCCCAACGCGGGCAAGTCCTCGCTGATGAACATGATCGCCCGGTCGAAGGTGTCGATCGTGGATCCCACGCCCGGAGTGACCCGCGACCGCGTGGCGGCCATTGTCGACCTGACCGGGCCTCGGGGGGTGCACGACCCCAAGAAGACGGTCGAGATCATGGACACGGGCGGCTTCGGCGTGTACGCGGCCGAGGGCGAGCGCTTCGACGAGATCGGCGCCGACCTGGCGACGCTGACGAACGACATCGAGTCGCAGATCGCGGCGGCGGTCGAGGGTGCGGATCTGATCCTGTTTGCGGTGGATGCACAGGCGGGGGTGACGCCGCACGACTTGCAGATCGCCAAGCTCCTGCGGGAAGGCAAGCTGGGAACCGGCCGAGAAGCGACGAAGCGACGGGGCGACGGAGCGGCGAAGGGGAAGAAGCAGTCGCGTCCGCCGATCCACATCGTGGCCACCAAGGTGGATGGGCCCAAGTGGGAAGCACACGCGCACGAGTTGTCGGGGCTGGGGTTCGGCGAGCCACTGATGGTCTCGTCGATGAACAACTACATGCGGCGTGAGTTCATCGAATCGCTGTACGCGCTCACGCCGGATACCGCGATCGGGAGCGAGCCGGAGATCCGGGCGGATCTGATGCTCGCGATTGTCGGCAAGCGCAACGCCGGCAAGAGCACGCTGGTGAACACCCTGGCGGGCGAGCCGCGGGTGATCGTGTCGGAGATCGCGGGCACGACGCGGGACGCGATCGACGTGCGCTTCGAATTCGACGGCAAAACGATGATCGCCATCGACACCGCTGGCGTGCGTCGCAAGAAGTCGTTCCAGAGCATGATCGAGCACTGGGCGTTTGACCGCGCGGTGAAGGCGATCGAGCGGGCGGATGTGATCCTGCTCCTGATCGACGCGACGGAGAAGATCAGCCAGGTGGACGAGCAGATCGCGGCGGTGGCGGCCAAGAGTTGGAAGCCCACAATCATCGTCGTCAACAAGTGGGACCTTGCCGAAGGCCAGATCGGACGCGACGACAAGCCGGTGACCGTCGGCAAATACGAGGACTACCTGCGCAAGGAACTGAAGGCGTTGGCGTTCGCACCGATCGCGTTCATGTGCGGGGCCGACGGCACCAACGTGCGGGAGACCATCGAGCTCGCATTCGAGATGAAACAGCAGTCGGGCGAGCGTGTCACCACCGGCAAGCTGAACCGGCTCATCCGCGAGATCGTGACCCGTCAGGGCCCCACCGACACCATGGGCACGCAGGCCAAGGTCTTCTTCGTGGCCCAGACCGCGACGAACCCGCCGACGATCACCATGGTGGTCAATCACCCGGAACTGTTCCGCCCCAACTACCAGCGGTTCCTCATCAATCGTCTGCGCGAAGAGACGCCGTTTGTCGAAGTGCCGCTGCGGCTGGTGGTGCGGGCACGGCGTCAGCGCGAGGACGACGACAAGCTCATCGACACGGGCAAGTTCAACACCAAACTGCGTATGGGCCGCGGCGGGACGCGCTCGAAGCACGAGACGCAGGACGCGGTGTGGGTGGCCGCGGAGGGCGAATTCGACGAGACGATCCTGGCGGACGATCAGTCTGCGCCGGTCGCGTTCGACGACGAGACAACGGCTGAAGAGTTCTTTGAGGAATAGTGCGGCAGGGGCAGAGTGGCACAGACTTCAAGGGACTTGGTCACTTGGTCACTTTGCCGCTCTCCTCACGGACACACCAACGTGTCGTATGCCGGCGCGAAGATCGAGAAGTCCGCGTCGTCGGTGACGCCGTCGTTGTTGAAGTCGCCGAGCGGATCGAGCAACGTGTCGTACGCGACGGCGAAGAGCTGGAAGTCAAGGTCATCGACCACGCCGTCCGCGTTCAGATCGCACAAGCAGGTGGCCTCGGCGACGTTTCCGGTGATGATCAGCCCATAGCCCTGCTGACCGACATTCACCGCAGTCGCGTCGATCCTTGCAAACCAGACACCCGCAGCGGGGGCCTGCACCATGATCTGTTCAACGTTGTTGATCCCGTCGGGGCTGCCGCCGCCAGTGCTCCAGCCGCCGGAAAAGACGTTGCCCAGAATCGATGAGCCACCGGGCACGATGGTCGACAGATCGAGGTTGTTGACAACCGGGTTCACACTGCTCGCGGCACCCGGCGCGTCGTGGAACGCCATCGTGATGCGAAGGTCCTCGCTGCCGGGCTTGACGACAAAGCGGAAGGTGCGGGATTGCCCGGTCGTCAGCGCACCGGCGCTGGCGTTCAACGCATCACGCACCAGCAGCGTGCGGCTATCCCCCGGCAGGTACACGGCGCGGTCGGCGAGCAATCGCCCCCAGCCGGCGCGATTGTCGGGATACGACGTCTGCGAGGTCATCCGGACCGCGGAGTTGATCAACATCGCCTTCAGCAGCGCGCCGCTCGGGGTGAACGAGTCCGCCGGCGTCGCGACACCGCTTGGATGGAAGCCCTGCATGAAGTACTGACGATACATCACGCCCATCGCGCTGACCATGGGCGTAGACATCGATGTGCCGCTCTGCGCGATGGTCGCGCACGCGCCGGAGTTGCTCGGCGCAATGGTGCCGTTGCCCGGCGCCGCCATGTCGGGCTTGCGGCGACCGTCGGGCGTCGGGCCCAGGCCGCCCCACACCACGTTCTGCTGATTCGGCGTGTCGCCGGTCGCGACGATGGCGAGGCTGTTCTTGGCGTTCTCGGGATTGGTGAGCCCGCCAGACTCCGACGTCGCCTGCAACAGCAAGCAGTCCGAATTGAGCCACTGAAAGTTGTCGATCGCGCGGCACGTCACGTCGTACGCGGTCGTGCTCGAGTTGCCCCAGCTGTTGTTGTGCACGAACGCGCCCGCGCTGCGATTGGCGTTGAAGAGGTTGAAGATCACCGACTCGTTGAGCGCCAGACCGTTGGCAAAGGCCATCCGCGCGCCGTACGCAACGCCCCGGGTGTCGTCGTTCACGCCCGCGTCGCCGATCGCGATGCCAGACACATGGGTGGCGTGCAGCCCCGTCGCTCGCGGGGGAGCCGACGCGAGGTACGAGACGATCTTGCGGTGATTCGGGCCGAACGGGTCGCCCTCGGGGTCGGCGAACGAACAGTGCGTGAACAGCGGAGAGGTGGACGCCTCGACGATGCCCATGATCTGGCCGGTGCCGTCGAGCCCCGCGGTGTACAGCGGCGTGCTGTTGGACACGTTGGTCTGAACGATCCAGCGTGAACTCGTCAACCGATCCTCAAACTCCGGGAACTCCTCGACGAAATGCACCGGGGGCAGCGCGCTGATCGCGCCGACCGACGCCGCCGGAGCGGTGACAGTGGCCAGCAGGTCCCCGCCCGCGTTGTCGATGCGGAGCACCTCCACGCCGCGGATCGCCGCCAGTCGCGTGCGAGCCGCGGCGAGGTCACTCCCGGGCATCAGTGTGACGATCAATCCGAGCCTATTCGAGCGCTCAATCGCGACCCGAGCCGCTTCGCGGAACGTCCTCCCGCTGCGCCGAGCCTGGTCGCCTCCGCGGGCGAGACCATCGGCACGCACCCGGACTTCCGGCGCGAGCTTCCACTCCGGACGAAAGTCCGTAATCGCCGTGACGAACCCGAGCTGTTCGATCCGCTTCGGCGAACCGGCGGGGATCGTCGCGAGGAATGCATTTGAGCCAAGATGACCACGCACGCGGACGCCGGCTTTCGCGAGCGCTTCCTCGCGATCGGGACTCATCGGGCCGTCGAGCACGAGGATCCGCGGCACAGCCGACCCCGCGATCAATCGCTCGCGAACAAGGTTCGGCTGATCCCCCACTTTCACCCGCGCCGCACGCAGTTCGATCGGCGCCGGCTCGGCCAAGGCCGCAGCCGCACCCGCGACGAGCGCGAGCAACACCGGCAATGAACGCGCACAATGGGAAGTGGAACAGACCCGGGCCACGAGGTTTCTCCGTCCGGCCCACCTTCTGGCGTGGGCCGCGTGCAACAGCATCGACACCGCGGCAGCATCGCTTCCGCCCGGGTCTGACAGACCATACGAACGGCGTCACGCCGCAGTTTCCAGCGTCACCACATTGCCGCAGCAGGTCCGAGAACGAATGAAAAACGCGGCCGCAAGCCGCGTTCTTTGGGGTCATGATTGAGGATCGGACGGGCCGATTCCGCGTGAATCGATCGATCCGCGGGCGTCAGTCCACGCCGAGCAGCTTCTTGGTTTCCTTCACGACGTCGGTCGCCGTCAGGCCGCACATCTTGAGCATCTCGTCGGGGGTCTTGGCGCTCTTGGGGATGCGCTTGACGAACATCTGCTTGTGCTTGAAGGCGTCGCCGCTCTCGGTCAGGGCGTCGGCGATCGCCGAGCCCAGGCCGCCGCCGAAGTTGTCCTCGAGCGTCAGCACGTTGCCGCCGGCCTGGTTGATCAGGTCGAGCACCCCGTCGGCATCGAACGGCAGGCTGTACATATCAAGCAGCGTGGCGCTGATGCCGGCCTTGTCGAGCAGGTCGAGTGCCTTGTTGGCCTCGTGCACCATGTAGCCGCTGGCGGCGATGACGAGGTCCTTGCCCTCTGCAAGCGTCTGGAAGCCGCCGAGGTTGAAGACGTCCTTCTCGCTGTAGAGGAACTCGGTGTCGGCGCGGAGGGTCCGCATGTAGCAGCAGCCTTCGTACTCGGCCATGACGCCGACGAGGGCATACGCCGCGAACGCGTCGCTGGGCTGCAGGATGTAGCAGCCGGGGTTCCCGCGGTGGTCCTTCATCGTGGCAAAGGCGCGGAACCAAGCGATATCGGGCATCGACATCTGGCTCGGACCGTCGGAACCCAGGGTGATGCCCGCATGGCTGCCCACGAGCTTCAGGTTCGCCCCGGAGTAGATCGCCATCTCGATCTGGTCGTACGCGCGGTTGAAGAACTTCGCGAAGGTCGAGCAGAACGGAACCTTGCCCGCCGCCGAGAGGCCCGTCGCCACGCCCACCATGTTCTGCTCGGCGATCTTGCACTCGAAGAACCGGGCGCTGCTCGCCGTGTCCTTCTTGAACATATCGCTGAACGTTGAGTTCGACACATCGGCGTCGAGCGCGACGACCTTCTTGTTCACCTTGCCCAGGGCCCGCAGAGCGATGCCGTACGCGCGGCGCGTCGCAATGACGCCCGACTGGTACAGGCTTTCCATGTCCATCGCCTTCATCGCCTCGGGCAGGCTCGGCATGTCGCCGACCGCGAGATCAGGCGTGTTCATGTCCGGCGGCGGCTCAATGGTGAACGCATCGCCCTGGCCGAGGCTGCTGGTGAGCTCCATCCGCTTCTGATCAAGCTCCGCGAGCGCCTTCTTGAGGGCGTCGCCGCTGGCCGGCTTACCGTGCCACGAAGCGCCCTGCATCGACTCGGCGCCCCAGCCCTTGACCGTCCGCGCGATCATCGCCATCGGCTTGGTCGTCTTGGCGAACGCGTCGAACGCGCTCTTGATCTGGTTGGGGTTGTGGCCGTCGATGTCCTTGACCTCAAAGCCCATCGCCGTCAGCCGGGCCGCCATCCGCTCAGCGCTCTGCTGCCCGCTCACGCGGTCGCTCTGGCCGTACTCGTTGCAGTTGAAGATCGGCAGCACCGTGTGCAACTTGTGATCGATGATGTAATCAAGCGCCTCGGTGATCTGTCCCTCGCGACACTCGCCGTCACCGATGATGCAGTAGATCTTCTTGTCCAGCCCGTCGAGCTTCGCGCCCTCAGCCAAACCCGCCGCCACGCTCAGGCCCTGCCCAAGCGACCCGGTCGCCGAGTCAAAGAACGGCATGCCTTCCATCGGGTTGGGGTGCCCGTCGAGCTCGCTGTTCATCGAGCGCAGGTTCTTGAGGTCGTCCACCGTCAGCTTGCGCCGCGCGTTGGGGTCCTTGCCGTACATCACGCCGAGCTTGGCCAGGGCGGCGTAGACCGCCGGAACCGCATGGCCTTCGGACAGCACCAGCCGATCGCTCGTCGGATAGTCGGGGTAGTCAGGGCTCCACCGCATCGTGTGGAACAACAGCACCGTGACGAGGTGGCCGATGCCCATCGACGAACTGGGATGCCCGCTGCCCGCGGCGGCGGTCATCTCGAGCGCGAGACGGTCGATTTCAATTGCTTGAGCGTGAACGGCGGCTTCGAATGACATGCGGCGAACCTCCGTAAGGGTGCAAATGGCCATTCCTGCGTCGTGCAGGCCCCCCATCAATTCCGTTTCCGAAGCACACCACGCCCGCCGCCGACACGCGTCGGCGATGGGGGAGCCACCTACGTCGAGTCGGACGACTTCGTTCGGACCACGCTCGGGTGTCGCTGACGACCCGCGCGGTCCTATGAACGGCCCTCCGGCAGCCAAACGCCAAGGCGGCGCGGCCGTCGGTCCGGTGAGTATCTGCAAACAAACAGCCGTTGACAAGCCCGACGCACCGTATTTCCGGCGTTCCGCCCCTGCTTCGCCCGCTCCCGAACCCCTTTCGCGACGCGCCCGACCACCCCGAGCGCTTTTCCGGCTCTTCCAATCATTTCCGGCCGCCTCGTCGCCCCGGGCATCCTCCCCGGCTCCTGTCGTCCCCCGCCAGAGCCTCGAACCAGCGCACCACAATCGCCTGCCTCATGGCCAACACCCTTGGTTGCCCGATCTGCCACGAGCGTCGCCTTCGCGACTCCAACGCCGATGGCTTCGTGGATGATGCCGACTTCATTCGCTTCGCCGACGGCTACACCGCACTGGCTCCGCCCATGACAGTGAACCACCGACGAACAACACGAACGTGTTCGCAGACGTGTTGCCCTCGATGACGGCCCGCTCGTGAAGCGCCGCGCACGTTGACGCACCACCCGATCCCTTGATTATCGGGCTACCGCCGTCGCGGATTGCCGTTGGTATGTCTGCACCCGTCCGGTAGACTCTCCGCCTGTCAAAGCACGCGGCCGCCGCCGCTTCTCTCGGAGGAGGTCGCCCATGCCCCGATTCGTCATCGCCCTGATCGCCGCGCTGGTCTGTTGCCTGTGCTCGCCCGCCGCGTTCGCCGGCGCCAAGCGCAAGCCCGACGTGCTGTTGGTGCACGCGATCTCCCCCGATCCCGCCCGCGTGAACGATGTCGTGAACAAGCTCTCGGCAACCGGCCTGTTCGGCACCGTCGCCGCGTTCGATGCCGCTGCCGCCACTCCCACGCTGACGCAGCTCAACGAGTACGACGCCGTGATGGTCACCAATGGTTTTCCGTGGTCGAACGCCGCGGCTCTCGGCACCGTCCTGCAGCAGTACGTCGACGCCGGCTGCGGCGTGGTGCAGACCATCTTCACCACCGCCGGATCGCCCGGCAGCAACCTCGGCGGCACCTGGACCGCTGCATACAACTGCATCGCGTTCGGCCCTTCGATCAACGGCACAAACGCCACGCTCGGCACCATCGCCGATCAGATCCACCCCATCATGATCGGCGTCCAGTCGTTCAACGGTGGCACCAGCAGCATCCGCCCGAGTGGCACGGCCCTCACACCGGGCGCCACCCTCGTCGCTTCCTGGTCCGACGGCAAGCCCCTCGTCGCCGTCGGCCCCAAGGTCAACCGCTGCGATCTGGGCATGTTCCCAGTTTCCGCCGACGCCTTTTCAAGCGGCTGGCTCCCCAGCACCGACGGCGTGAAGCTCATGGCCAACGCCCTGCTCTACGTCATCCGCCCCAAGGTGCTGCTCGTCGCCGCCGACGTTCAGGTTTACTCCGCGGACGTGCAACTCAAGCTCAGGGCCACCGGCACGCTAGGCCAGGTGGACGTGTTCAACGCCCGCGTCGACACTCCCACCCTCGCCCAACTCCAGAAGTACGACGCTGTCCTGGTCTGGTCCAACGACCCATTCAACAACTCGACCGCGCTCGGCAACGTGCTCGCCGATTACGTCGACGCCGGCGGCGGCGTCGTTTCCGCGCTCTTTACGACTGGCTACTCCCTCGACTCCCTCCGTCTCGGCGGACGCTGGATCTCCGGCGACTACGAGATCGTCCCCGCCCTGTCCTCGTTCAGCGTAGGCCAAGCCACGCTCGGCGCTGTCGCCTACCCCTCCCACCCGATTATGAACGGCGTGGCCGCATTCAACGGCGGGATCACGTCCTTTCGCCCGACCTCGACGTCCGTGAACCCCGGCGGTCTCATCGTCGCCAAGTGGTCCGACGGCAAGACCCTCGTCGCGGTCTCCACCAAACGCCACAACCGCGTCGACCTGGGGATGTTCCCGCCCTCCTCCGACGCCTTCTCCGATTTCTGGACCCC
>JBILLU010000086.1:0-12974 GCA_044375915.1 Phycisphaerales bacterium | reverse complement strand
ACCGGGAACGTCCAACGCGGGTAGCTCAGCACGCCGTTGACGCAGGTGATCGTGAGCGGCTTGAGGCGTTGCAGAGCCTTGCCCTCGTCCTTGGCGTTGATGCGCTTCAGGAATCCGCCCAGGCCGCCGCCGACCTTGAAGCGGGCCTCGCCGGGGTCGATGCTGACCTGCCCGTTGAGTTTCCGCAGATCGCCGTCCAGCGGCAGTTCGAGGCGGCTCGACTGAATGATCGCCTGCTTGTCCTCGAAGCGTTTCTCGACCTCGGCGAGCGACGGGAGCAAGTCTCCCGCCTTGCGGCTCAACTCGCCGTCCAACCGTCGCAAGGCGATCAGCATCGGCGTGATGAGCACGCCGTTCTTCACCTCGCCATTGATCTGAATCAGAGCACGCGGCAGCAAAGCCTCGGGCCCGTTGGCGCTGGTGAGCTTGGTCTCGGTGCTGGTGATGTCCGTGCGGATGGTGCCGCCGGTCTTGCTGAAGTTCTTGGCGTCGAGCGTGAGATTCACGCTCGGGCCGAGGATGTCGCCGGGCAGGCCGTTCTTGACGCTGAAGGCGTCGATGAGCGCCGTCGGAATCGACTTGATGTCGCCCTTGGCGGTGATCATCGGGTTGGCGGTGTTGAGCGTGCCCGACGCGTCGCCGATGTTGGTGACGGTGCCGGCGAGCGTGCCGCCGCCGGCGCCTGCCTTGCCCGGATCGGGCACGATGGCGAGCTTGCCGAAGTTGAGGTCGAAGGCCAGCCCGGGGGCCGGGCCGTCGAGGCTCTTGAGCTTGACCGTCGCGTCGCCCATCTGCGTCCGCACGTTGCGGCTATCCGCCAGTTCCAGTGCGGCGATGCGAGCGGTGGCGTCGAGCGCGAAGATGCCGGGCTTCAGCGGGCCGCCGATGCCGTTCGTGCCCCCTTCAGAGTTGGCGCGAGAGATCACGGCCTTGGTGATAACGACCTCGGCCTTGGCCGGGCTGGTCATGCTGAGATCGGTGGGCTTGGCCCCGGGCGCGAGCGGCTGGCCCTTGCCCAGCACGAAGCGATCGAACCACGCCGGGTCGATGGTCCAGCGGATCGGATCGGCGGAGGTGAGTTGGATGCGATCGGGCAACAGCGTCGCCCGCAGCGGCTGACGGATCTCGACGCGGGGAGCGAGCAGCGTGACGTCGGCGGTGATCTCGCCACCCGCGAGCGTGTCGGCAAGGCTCTTGCCGTCTTTGCTGCGAGGATCGATGCGGGTGCTTGCGGTGATCTGTGCCGTCGGTCCCAATGCGCCGGAGACAAGGCCCGGCTGGTTGATCGCCTTGTCGAGCCCCGCGGTCGCGACGTCGTTCACTCGAACCTCGATCGTCGCCGAGCCTTTGAGCGCGTACATCGCGCCGAGGGGCGCGCTCGCGCGGGCGGCGACGGCGCCGAAGTTCTGGCCATCGGGCGTGACCAGCCCGCCGGTGGCCTGCACGCTCGCCTCGCCGCCGGCGCCCTTGTCCGACAGCGTCGACAGCGGCACCGCAACATTGATCGTCAGGTCGTTCGCGCCGTAGGACTGATCGCCCTTGGTCACGATCGCCTGGCCGAGCACCGCGAGGCGTGCCTTGAGCTCGCCGGCCTTGGCAAAGTCCGGCGCGCCCGCGGCGGTCAGCGGGATTGTCACCGGGTCACTCGTCAGCGTGTACTTCGCCGGGGCGCGGAGCGTGACCTTGTCCGGTCCGCTCTGCACAGCGTCGAGCAATGAAGGGGTCACGACGCCGTCGCCCAGCGCCTTGAAGACCAGGCTGTTGCCCGCGAGCTCGCCGTCGATGCCGACGTTGGTGCGGCTGGAATTCAGTGCGGCCTTGATCGACAGGCCGTCGCTGCCGGAGGGAAGGATCGAGACCGAGGTGTCGAACGTCGCGCCCAGAGCTTCGCGTGCAAGCGCGGGGACCGGGCCGCCGCCGGGCAGCGCTTCGGCGAGCGACGAGGGGACGCCGTCGACCTTGATCGTGCCCAGCGCGTAGAACGCGCCGGCGAGCTTGGCGATCAGGTTTGGCGTTGCGGGCGTGGAACCGGTCCACAGCGACGCGACCGAGGGAAGCGAGAAGTTGCCGTCGATCTTCATCGGCGAGCCGTTGGCCACCGTGTTGCCCGCGATGATCGCCGTCGCGGCCTTGCCGGGCGTGATCGCGACATCGACGCCCAGGTCACGCACGTCCAGCTCGATCGCCTTGCCCGGCACGGTGCCTTCCGACGCTGGAGCCGACGCGAGGACGTTCCAGCCCGAAGCGTCCACGCGTGCGTTGGCTTCGAGCTGATCCAGCTTCGGGGCCCGCGTCTTGGCGTCCATCGGCACGCGGAGCGTGGGAATCGTGAGGCCGACTTGTCCGGTGGTCTTGGGGAACGAAAGCGACTCGGACTTCACGATGCGGGAGGCGATCTGTCCGGCGCTGGCGAGGCGGAGCGACACGCCGCGCTCGCGGGCGCTGATCTCGGTGTCGGTGACACGCAGAGCGGCAACCGCGCCGAGCGACTGCGACTGGGCGTTGAGGTCCACATCGATCACGTTGTACTTGGAGGCCGCGGTCAGTTCCACATCGGCGGTCGGCCCGATGTCGCGGGGCAGGTCGAGCGCGACGCCCGACTTCGCGAGCGCCGCGGCCACAAACGGCTGCAGCACGCCGGTGGACGCGCCGCGGAGCGAGACGGTGCCGTCGATCGACTTGGGCAGGCCCGCGAGCGGTGCGCCCTTGTCGTCGAGCAGACCGGCGAGGGTGATGTCGGCGTTCAGCGTTCCCGCGTTCTGCGGCCCACTCCCGCTGTCGATCGTCGCCGACGACGCGGCGGTGATCTTCGCGCCCGCGCTCAGGTCGGTGCTCGCGAACGTCACCGCGAGCGACGGCACGGCGACCTTGGAACTCGTCTCGCCCGCGGTGAGTGTGCCCTGCAGGGAATCGAGCGTGAGCGAGGCGTTGATGGCTCCGCCGCGGAGATCGGGGCCGGAATCGCCCAGCTTGGCGCGCAGGGTCTCGACGCGGACCACGCCGCCGGGGGCGCGGGTGATCGCGAGCGAGCCGAGTTGTTCCTTCGTGATGAACGAATCCAGCGCGGCCATCGCGGCGGCGCTGGTGAGCTTGGCCTCGGCCGGCGCGTCGAGCGCGATCACGCCGTCCTTGAGCGAGAGCTTCGCGTTCGCGGTCGCGCCAGCGCTCTGGACGTCGAGCGACGCGGCTCCACCGTGGTAGTCGCCGTTGGCCGACGCCGCGAAGGTGAGCGACTCGCCGAGAATCTGCTTCAGATGCAGCGGCTTGCCCGCGGCGGTGCTGGCGATGGCGTCAAGCAACGCGACCGAGAGGTCCTTGGCCGAGACCATCGCGTCGACCTTGGGCGAGCTCTTGGCCAGCGAGGCGTTGTCGAGGTGGATCACGCCGTTGGCGTCGGTCCAGTTGTCGATCTTCACCTTGGCCTCGAGCGGCGCGGCGCCGGTCTTGGCGGAGAAGTCGAGCGTGATGGGCGAGCCGACCGCGAGGTTCGCGTCGGCCTTCACGTCGCTCAGCTCGGCGACGGGCTTGAGGTCCCTGTCGAGGGCGGTGAGCTTGGACAGCCGCAGCTCGAGCTTGGCCTTGAGGTTCTTGGGTAGCGGGATCTGGTTGGTCGTGACGCTGACACTGGCCTCGCGACCGCCGGCAGCAGGTGCGGGTTTGGGTGCGGCCTCGCCCTCGCGGAACTGCACATCGCCGCTGACCTTGATCGTGCCCAGGTCGTACCAGTTGGTGGCGAGGGCGAGCAGGCTGCGATCGATGGTGACGTCGAGCGCGCCGGCGGGGGCGTTCTTGGAGTCAACCAGCGCGATGCGGGCGGATTGATCGCCGAACCAGCCGAGCGAGGCGGACTGGATCGAGCCAACAAGCTGGTCGCTCTTGAGAATCTGGGTGCCGTTGACGAACTTCCCGGCGATGGTGGGCAGCAGTGCGATCACGCCGCCGGCGAGGACGACGAGCACGCCGGCACCGATCAGCAGCTTTTTGCCTTTGCCAGACTTCTTGCCGCGGCCGGGCATCGCGCTGTCATCCAGAAGCGCGGCGGATTCATCTCGGGTCAGACCGGGTTCGCTGGACATGCATCGACCTCGTTTGGTGGCCGGGACTGGCCATGGGCGCCGTGCTCTCGACACGTCGCCTCTAGAGGATATTCGAGTCAGACCCCCGATCCGACAGGTTCCGTACGGGGAGGTTTCTGTGTTCTGCGAAGTGCCTTTCGAGCCTGAATTTGCGTTTCTGTCGTCGCTTTCAATTTCTTCTGAAACTTCTGCTATACTCTGAGCGAAGTGCTGGGAGTCATCCGGCGCGGCGTACGACCCGGGAGCAGGGCATGGCGAACGTCGAAACCAAGCAATTGACCGAGGCGCAGGATCGCTTCGTGGCGGCGTGGGGCAAGATGGGCACCGCCTGGGGCATCAGCCGCACCATGGCCGAGGTGCACGCCCTGCTCTACATCACCGGCGAGCCGCTCTGCACCGACGACGTGATGGAGCGTTTGCAGATCAGCCGCGGCAACGCGAGCATGTCGCTGCGGGCCTTGCTCGAGTGGGGCATTGTCGAACGCGTGCACCGCCGCGGCGACCGCAAGGAGTACTTCCACGCCGAGCAAGATGTGTGGGTGCTCTTCCGTGCAATCGTGCGCGAACGCATGAAGCGCGAGGTCGATCCGATGCGGGCGTCGCTCTACGAGATCCGCGACCTGACGCAGGACCGCAAGGGTCCGGCCGACCCCGCGCTGCTCGCCCACAACAAGCGGATCGATTCGATGCTCGAGTTCCTCGAGACGATGGAGAAGATGTCGGCGTCGTTCGTCAGTCCCGCGGGCCGCGGGCTGCAGGCGGCCGCGAAGATCCTGGGCTTCGTCGGCGGCGGGCGGGCCGAGCCGCGGCCGTCGTCCACCGGTGGCGGCTCCAAGCCCGACAGCGAACGGGAGGCAGGATGAGCGTCGCAATGACATCCCAATCGCGGCACGCTGCAACAAGCGGCGTCGTTCCGGCGTCCCTTACGACGCACACCATCCGTTGGACCGTCTCGTCGCGAGCCCTCGCAGCCGTGCGCCCCGACCTCGTGGACGCCGACCGCCGCGAAGACGTCGGCATGGTCGTGCGCATCGATATCGCCCAGAGCGTCTTCCACGCCGGCGTGACGATCGAGATCGGAGACCGCTCGCTCGCCGTCGAGTCGATCCGCGGTCACGCCGAGCGCTCGCACGTCGGGACGTGCGAACTGCTGCACCTGGATTCCTCGGAACTCGTCGTCAGCCTCCGCCGAAGCGCGGACAGCTACGAAACGCTCTATGCGCGACTGCCTCTGCTGGCCCGCTGGGGCATCGCGGGCGGACGGTATAAGTTGGTTCCCTGAGCGTCGACATCAGTCGTCGGACCGAAGCCGTCGCTGCTGGCTGACTCGCCTCAGGCCTCGACCTTGGCCGCGACGCGCGCCTTCGCCGGCACGACCACCGCGGGCTTGCCGCGGGTCGCCGGATCCTCAAGGCTTTCGCGCATGAGGCGGCCGACCTTGAACTTCACGGTGCGCTTGGCCGGGACCTCGACGCGCTCGAGGGTCTTGGGGTTCTGGGCCGAGCGGGCGGCACGCTGCTTGACCTCGAAGACGCCGAAGTCACGGAACTCAAGCCGGTTGCCCTTCTTGAGCTCGGTGATGACCTGATCCAGGAACTCCTGCACAACGGTCTTCACCGTCGGGCGCTTGATCGTGGTGCGATCGGTGATGCGATCGATCAGGTCCTTCTTCGTAATCGTTGCCATGTGCGTTGTTCCCGCGCTGGTCGCCCGCTTATAAGCCCAACCCCTCCGACGCAAACTCCCCCACGCCCAACCGTCACTCCAACCCCAACCCACTCAAGCCTTTGGCATCGTTGCCACAATACACGGTTGGGTCCATCGAAATCTCGTACGCAGCAGTTCCGCAGGGCACGTCGGTACAACCGCCGTGACGCCGCGGTGCAACCACGCGTCAGGACTTCAGAAGACCCCTGTCAGGGACGATGATCAATGAGCCCCGCAGCCGCATGCAATGCCGCCAATCTCCACCCGGATCCCACGCCAATGCTCGGCACCGCGTCCGAGCGGCCTGAGTATCCGCCATCACGTGACACGCGTCAAGTCCAGAAGCAGACAGGATTTTGATCTTCACGCATTTACGTCGCGGCCCCGATTTTTCGCCCGATTTCGCACCCCGATTTTCGGAATGGACGCTTGACTTTTTGTCGCGCGGCGATCTGCGACCAAGACCATGCGGCGAGCGACCAATCCCGGCGCCACAAATCCATCGGGACCGGCGTGCTTCAGAACCGCACCACCGCGCCGAAGTACAAGCCCGCCGTCGCGCCCTGGTACGAGAACTTATTGGCGTCGTCGCCGGTCTTGAACTCGCTGAACAGGTTGCGATAGCCGACCTGCACGCCGACGTTCTCGATCGGTCGCCACATGAAGCCGACCATGATGTCCCAACTCCACGCCCGCTGCCCGCCCGGCCAGCCGCCGGCGCCGATCTGCAGGTCGATCGAGAACTGGTCGGCGATGTCCATCGAGCCCTTCACGCCCGCGATCAACTGGCCGAAAGTCTCGTGCTGGCGGGCCGTCGCGGCGGCACGCTGGAAACTGAACTCGATGTCGTCGATGCGGGCGCCCGCGAAAACCTCGATGCGGGGCAGGAACTTGGTCGCATCACCCGGCTGCGGGTCGCGCCGCCAGATCTCGTAGCCGACCGTCGGCTCGTAGGAATCGTGGGAGTACTCGCTTCGCACGACATCACCGGGAGCAAAGGCGATCGCGCCCAATTGCCCCCCCACCGCCATGGTGGTGGTCTCGCTTCGATTGAACCAGAAGCCGCCGAAACTGAAGCGCCAGTCGCCGGTGCGCAGGTGCAGTTCGCCCGCTGGCGTCAACTTCGGGGAGTCGAGGTTCAGGTCGTTAATGCGGACGCGGTCGGCACCCGCCGGAGCACCGGCGATGCGGATCTTTCCGCCCAGGCCGGCGTACCACGCGCTGGGCTCGAACTGGAACGTCCAATCGTCCTTGGTCTTGGGCGAAAAGAAGCGGCCCGACGACGCTTCCTTCGGGGCGGCTTCGGCATTCGTCGCCGAACCGGCCTCGGGCGACGCGGCGGGCTCATCGGCCCGCGCGCTCGGCGCCAGCACAAGCGTCAACACAGAAACAATAGAAACAGCGGCGGTCCGTGCCATGGGATTCCTTTCCGACCGCCCTCTCCGGGCGGCAGGTGTTCGGGCTTGAGCGTATCCAATCCGCGGCTCTCGCGTGCGCGACCTCGTTTTTTGCTTGCACCGCCCCCCTGTACCCGCGACAATCGCTCCGTCCGCGGAGGATTTATGAATACCGCTGTTGCGTTCACCGGTCTCGCGTTAGGCGTGTCGTCCCAAGCGTGCGCGGGTGTCACGTTTTACGACATTTTCTATACCACGTTCTACACCCAGACTTCGGCTTCACCGCCCGCCGCACCGGACTTGCACGTCTTTGCGACCCGCGTGCTGACCAGCAACGCCACCGATCTCGCCTCGGCGTCGCTCGCGGTTCCCAACTTCCCCTTCGCGTACAACCTCTTCCCGGTGGCGCCGACGTCGTATCTGGCGGCCCGCAACTTCGCCTCGCAGGCGGCGATGGAGCTCGCCTTCCCCGCCGGCGTCTACACCCACACCATCGGCGGAGGCACACTCGGTACCGCGAACGCCGCGCTCTCCCGCCCTGCAAACCTCTTCTTCTGCACAGAGGTACCCGCGTTTGACGCGTCGTCGTTCGACACCCTTGCGTCGTTCCCGGCGACGCAGGCGGTCACGCTGAACTTCGCGAGCTTCACCCGCCCGGCTGCCGCCAACGCCGCCGTCACCTTCCTGACGATCTTCGACGATCAGAACGCGATCGTCTTCAACGCCGCCGAGCCCGGGGAGACGTCGACCTCGATCACCGTCCCGGCCAACAAACTGCAACCCGGAGCGGCTTACCGCGCCACTCTGTACTACTCCAGCCGCATCGAGACCGCCAACGCCGGCTTCGGCGGGGCGACCGCGATCGTCGGCTGCGACCGCGCGACCAATGCCGCCATCACCACCGCCGCGGCGTGCCCCGGCGATCTCAACGCCGACACCTTCGTGGACGACTCGGACTTCGTGATCTTCGCACCCGCGTACGACATCCTCGACTGCGCCGATCCCGCCATGCCCGCCGACTGCCCGGCGGACCTGAATGCCGACAGCGTCGTCGACGACCTCGACTTCGTCCTGTTCGCTGCCGCGTACAACGAGCTCATCTGCCCGTGACCGCCAAGCATCGCGCGAGCGACTCGGGCGAAAGCACCCGAACAGGTGCATATCGTCCGATAAGCTCTCGTTTTTCCTCAGTGTCTTTGAGGAATCGGCGAAGAACCACCAGATGGTTCTTTCGGAAGTCGCGGACATGTGAAACAATCCGCCACCAAGAGGCGGCGAAGCACGAGCGGCATCCCGGGGCTGCTCGAGGCTTGCGTTGCAACTGGGCGGCCGGGAGCGAGCGATGCGATCGTGCATTGGTGGGTGTCTGCTGACCATGCTCCTGGCCACCTCGGCCGGGGCTGGCGTCATCCGCTATGACCTGCGATACACGTTCGTCTATCAGCAGACGAGCCCGACGCCGCCGACAACGCCTGGCGTTTATGTCTGGTCCTCGCGGGTCGACCTTGAAGAATCAGGCGATGCGTCGCTCGCATCGGTGACGACCCCGGGGAACATCGGTGCGTTCCTCTTCCCGGTCGGTGAATCCAGTTTTCTCGCCTCCCGCTCATTCGCGAGTGAGGCGTCGATGAACTGGAGCTTCCCAGCCGGCTCGTACACGATCACCATCGCCGGCGGGACGCTCGGTGGGATCGCCGCCGCGCTGAACCGCCCGGCTGCCACGTTCTACCCCCAGGCGATCCCAACCTTCACGCCGGCAAGCCTCAATGCCATCGCAGCGGCGCCGGTCACGATCCCGTGGCCGTTGACGTTCAACAGTTTTTCGCTCCCGCCCGGCGCCAACTCCGGCCAGACCGTCCTGCGCATCACCACCGAATCGGGGACCGAGATCTTCTCGGCTCCGCTCGTTGCCGGTGCGTCCGGCGTTCTCATCCCGGCAAACACGATGCTGCCCGCGACCAACTACCGCCTGCGGCTCGCGTTCTCAGCCCAGCAAGCAAACCCATCGACCGGCTTCCCCGGCGCGACCGCGATCGTCGCCTTTGACCGAGAGACCATTTACGCCTTCGGCACCAGAGCGGCGTGCAAGGCCGACCTCACCGGCGACACGATCGTCGACGATGCCGACTTCGTGGTCTTTTCGGACGCGTACCAGATCCTGCTTTGCGCCGACGCATCCATGCCCTCGGGCTGCCCCGCCGATCTCGTGACCGACGGCTTGGTCGACGACACCGACTTCGTGGTCTTTTCTCAGGCCTACGAAGCACTGTTCTGTCCTTAGCCACGAAGGGCCCTGCAAGGCCCTAGGCCGAGAACCGGCGTCTGGGCGCTTGCGTCGCGGTGCCAAAACTCTGCACCACGGGCATGAACTTCCCCGCTTCTCCGTTGTATTGAATGCGTCTTTATGCGAGAATCGTCCCTCCTTTGCGGGGGGCCAATTCACGCACGTGGATTGCTCCCGCTGCAACGGATCAGGCTTCAGCAACGAATCGATTCCGGGTGGGGAGGCTCTGCCCCCACCCCCCCCCACCCGCCCACCCTGCCCACCCCCCGCCGAGGAGGACGCTCGAATGATGGATCGCTCGCTCTGCCGCGTGACGGCCCTTTTCTCTTCGCTCGGGCTGGCCCTGCTTTCGGGCTCGGTCGCCCACGCTGGCAGCGTGCAGCGTGACGCACTTCCGATCTACATCGAGAAACCCGGCAGCACCGAGTTCACGGGACGCCTGATCGTCCGCCCGCGTCCCATCGATGCGGCGGACCTCGCGATTCCCGGTGCCAACATGCTGCGTTTTGCCGCCGCCCGCTCGCGTCTGGCTCTCAACGGCATGCGCATCGTCCAGTACTGGCCCGAGACCGACGAGTACCTTGTCGAGGTCGCCCCCGTCGGCGCGGTCGCGCTCATGCTCCCCGGTGCCCGCGGGCACGACGAGAACGCCCGCGCTCGCGAGCTGCTCAGCACCGGCGATTACCAGTACGCACAACCCGACTGGCTCTGCTTCCCCAACGCCACCCCGAACGACTCGCTTTACGGCAGCCAGTGGCACCTGCCTCAGGTGAAGGCTCCGCAGGCCTGGGACATCACCACCGGCTCAAGTAACTTCATCGTCGCGATCGTGGATTCGGGCATCGACAAGACCCACCCGGATCTCGCCTCGCGCTTGGTACCCGGTTACGTCTCGATCGAGAGCAAGACCGAAGCTCAGGGCGGCAATGTGAGCGACGTCAACGGTCACGGCACGGCGTGCGCCGGCACCGCCGCCGCCATCGGCAACAACGCCCTGGGCGTCAGCGGCGCGGGGTGGAACTTCAAGATCATGCCGATCCGCTGCTCGGGAAGCCCAGACGGTTCGGCCCCGCAGAGCGCCATCCTCGACGGCGCCCGCTGGGCCGCTCAGAACGGCGCCCGCACGATCAGCGCGTCGTTCACCGGCGTCGACAGCGCTGCTGTCGGCACGACGGGCACATTCGTGAAGAGCAGGGGTGCCCTCTTCTTCTACGCCGCGGGCAACGACAACATCAACTGGTCCGGCTTCTACTACCCCGACACTGTGGTGGTCGGCGCGACCAGTTTCGGCGACGCCAAGGCGGGCTTCAGCGGATACGGCAACGGTGTCGCGGTCTTCGCGCCCGGCGTCAGCATCCTCACCACCCAGCTCGGCGGCGGCTACGGCAATTCCTCCGGCACCAGTTTCGCGACGCCCCTGGCCAACGGCCTCACCGCTCTGGCGTGGTCGGTGAACCCGGCACTCACGCCCGATCAGATCCAGCAGATCATGTACGCCAACACCGATCGCCTCGGGAACACCTCGCTGGTGTACCCCGCACGCGACGGCGTCTTCGGCTTCGGCCGCCTGAACGCGCAGAAGGCCGTCACCGCCGCTCTGGGCAGCGTCGGCTCGCCCGTCGCCACCCCCGACAACACCGGCGCGTTCCTGCCCAGCGCTCGCAACATCGACGTGCTCGCGAACGACAGCGACCCGAGCACCCTGGGGCTGACGATCACGTCGTTCTCCTCCACCACCACTCTCGGCGGCACCATCACACGTGTCGTCGGTGCCGGACCCAACGGGCGCGACGTGCTCCGCTACACGCCCCCGGCGGTGATCCCCCCGAATCAGCCCGACCCGGCGGTGGACACGTTCAGTTACTCGGTCAAGAACTCCGTGAACAAAACGTCGACCACGACGTCGTCGATCCTGTTGTACGAGAACGCCGATCTGCGATCCGCACGCACGCCGTCCTCGCTGCAGAACGGATTGATCGGGGCGTACTTCGATCTTTCGGCTTTGGCACCACTGGTGGAGTTGCCCAACTTTGGCGCGGGGTCGATGGTGACTTCACGCGTGGATTCGATCGCGGTCGCCGGGACCGGCGGCAGCGGCCTGGGCGGCACCGGGTTGTACACCGACGCCGGCGTCGTCTTCCGGGGCTATTTCAACGTCGCCAGCGACGACATCTACCGCCTCTACGTGAACAGCGACGACGGCGCACGGCTGTACGTCGACGGGGAACTCGTCGTCGACAACGACGGCGTGCACACCCTCACCGAGGCCTCGGGCTTCCTCCCGCTCAAGGCCGGCATGCACGACTTCCGCGTCGAGTACTTCAACGCCGCCGACGTGGGGACCGTTTCGCTAAGGTACGAAGCCTTCGGCGCCCTCGCCAGCGCGCCGATCGCGAAGCGCAACATCCCTGCGACGTTTTACAAGTGGAGCAACTGCCCCGCCGACCTCACCCTCGACGGGGTGGTCGATGACGTGGACTTCGTCGCGTTCGCGGCAGGCTACGACGCGCTGCTCACGTTCGCAGGCGATCTGAACTACGACGCCCGCGTGGACGACGTGGACTTTGTGATCTTCGCCGGGGCGTACGACGTGCTCACGTGCCCGTAACAACACAGTGGGACCGGCCTCCAGCCGGTCTTCCTGCCGCTGATTCTGCATTGAAGCCCGCTGTGGTCCGACCGGCTGGAAGCCGGTCCTACTGGATTTCAGCGCACCGCCCGCTCGATGTCGGCGATCTTGAGCAGCGTGTACGACCCCGGCCCGTCGCCGTGGGCCTCGGCGATCGCCTGCATCAGGCCCGTCGGGTCGTCCTCGACGAACTGCAGCGTCTTGATCACCACCGGCCGCCGCCCGGTGATGCGGCTCTTGGGGTTCAGATCATCGATCAGCCGCAGCGTGCGGGCGTTGTCGCCCTGACCGGTGTCGCTTCGGCGGATGTTGCTCGTGAGCAGGAAGACCACGTCAGGGCCGAACTCCAGCGACCGCTTCAGGCCCGCCAGCGGCGCCGAACGACCCAGCGGGCGGGCCGAGCGCAGCAACTGATCGACCCGCTGCTTCACATCCGGCGTTGCACTGAGCATCGTGGCCCTGCCGCCCGCGTCGTCGAGCGCCACCACCCGCGTCGCGCCCGACAGATCCTCGCGGAAGAAGACGATCTGGAACTGCTGCTCGGCCTCGAGGCGGCCGATCGAACGCCGCAGTTCGAGCAGCACGGTGTCGAGACACTGGGCCATCGCACCCGAGACGTCGACGGCGTAGACCACCCGCCGCGCAACCTGCACGTTCACACCGGCAAAGCCCGCCATCGGCGCCGCGGGCGGCCGTGCGACCGGCGTCGGCACCGCCGCGGGTGGCGCTTCACGCGCCGGCTCGGGCGCGACCATCGGTTTGACGGGCGCCGCTGTCGTCGGCTGTTCGAACACGACCGTGGTTGAGATCTCCGGCGGCGGCTCGATCTCGACCTTCTCCGCCAGCGCCTCGGGGGGCGGCTCTGGCTTTGCTTCCGGTTC
>JBILLU010000085.1:0-13008 GCA_044375915.1 Phycisphaerales bacterium | reverse complement strand
CCACCGAGGAACACGGCACGCTCCACGCGTTTGCCTGTGAACATCGCGTCGTGGTACCGCATGCTCATGCGGATCTCGTCGGCGAGGATTTCCAAAGGCTCATGGAGGTCGATCCCGTCGGCGGCGCTCGACGGCGCACTCTTCAGGAATGCCATACCCTCGCCCGCGGGTGGCTGGGCGGGTCCGAGTTCCTGCAGTTCGCGCCGGGCGCGGCGTGCCTCTGCCAGCGGGCAGCGGAGCTGCTTGGCAACGGCCCGGTCGAGGCTCCGGCCGCCAACCTCGATCACGCGCTCGAAGACGATGTCCTTCGCATGCGTGATCATCGCCTTGGTCGTGTGCACGCCGAAGTCCAGGTACAGCGTCGCCGCCCCGGACTCATCGCCCGCCGCAATCTCGAACGCCTTCTCAGCAGCGGCGAACTCGCTGTGCATACCGACGGGCTCGAGCCCGCCCTTGCGCATCGCGTGCACCATGTGCTCGACCGCCGCCCGGGCCGCCGCGTTCACGATCACCTCGGTCTTCGCTCCTCCAGCGGGGACTTCGATGTGACGCAGGACCAGAGCTGCGGGGTCGACGCCGCACTGCTGACCGACGGCGGCGGCGATGAGCTGGCTCAGCGGGATGCCGTCGACCTTCTGCACTTGCAGGTGCTTGCAGAAGAGCTGCCACGAGGGAAGCGACGCGACGACGCGTTTGCCCTTGAAGCCGCCCTTCTTGATGAGCCGGGGCAGCTGCTGAAGCTGGAAGTCGAGCCGCTTGGCGTGGTCGGCTTCCAGCTCGTCGGGGGTGTCGACCTGCGCGATTGCGATGAGCGTCGGCACCGGCCCCGGCTGGACTTGGATGAGCTTGAGCGAGCCCACGCCGAAGTCCACACCGATAGCCGGCGAGAGCTGCTTCATCAGTCCGACGGAATTGAGCTTTCGAAGCAATTCGAGCGACATGCGCTGCGATCCCTCCCGCGCCGATGCATCCGGCTCCGTAGGAATCGACGGCAAGAGATGCGCACTTCAACACACCCCACACCCGAAAGACACCCAAAGGTTCTCAGTCCGTGCCTGATCGCCACAACCGCTATGTGCCCCACCACTGCTTCGACGCCCGCGGCCGCCAAAGGCCGGGCCACCGCTTCGATCGGCACAGTCGGAATAAGCGGAATCTGAACAGTCGCCGCGACGATCAACCACCGAACCACGATCTTCGTTTTTCCCCTTGCGTTCCGGCCGATCCCGGCGACAATGACGCCAGAGGCCGCTTCCTCGGGGCATGCTGATGCTGAAGCGGATTGAACGGCTGACCGGCGCGTGGGTTGATTCCATTGTCGAAAACGAGGGCGAGCCCAGGGCCGGACCGGACTCGGCGCGATCACGCCGTTACTGGTGGATCGCCGGGATCGTGCTCGTGCTCGGCGTGCTCGCCTCCTCGGCCCGCGCCGCAGTGACCGGGCTCGACGTCTTTTACACCCATTACTACTACCAGTTCTCGGGCACGCCGCCGACATTTCCCTATTCCTACTACTACGCCGCTCGCCTCACCACCGACCCCGGCGACGTCACCAGCGCCACGCTCACGCTGCCCAACGGCACGACCGTGCTCGGACTGCCGCAGGTCTCTCCAGGCTCGTTGCTCTACCAGCAGCCGTTCTTCGACGAACCAAGCCTGCTCGCGGCGTTCCCCGCCGGCGTGTACACATGCAACGCCAGCGGCGGCACGCTCGGTCCAGTGCAGGTCACGCTCACCCGCCAGGCCCAGCCCTACTGGCCCGACAGCGTCCCCGCGTACACACCCGCGACCATCGCCGCGATGCAGAACGCCAACGCCGCGTTCGACCTTGCGCTCGAGTTCAACGCCTGGGCGGCCCCCACGCCCGCGGACTTCGGCATCAACTTCGTCATCATCTACGACGCGCTCAGCGGCGGCGTCGTCTACTCGTTCGGATTCAACGCCGCAGACACCGCCCACGCAATCCCCGCCGGCACGCTCACCCGCGGCCGCTCGTACAACGCGTTCCTCTACTTCTCTGGCCGCTCGCAGATCTTCGACGGCACGCTCAACCGACTCGTCGCGTACGACTACGCCACCTACGCCACCCTCTTCACCGTCGCCTGCATCGGCGACCTCAACCGCGACAACGTCGTCGACGACGCGGACTTCTCCATCTTCGCCCAGGCGTACGACACCCTGCTCTGCGAGGAGCCGACCATGCCCTTTGGCTGCCCGGCCGACCTGAACCGCGACGGCAGCGTGGACGACGCGGATTTCTCGATCTTCGCCGTCGCGTACAACGACTTGATCTGCCCGTGACGGCCGAGCCGCAACCTGCCCCGCCATCTCCACTCGGCCCGGACGGTCTTAGAACAGGCCGTCCGGGTCTTTTGTTTCCGGGATTCAGGGCCGATCTCGCGGCTGTTTGGGTGATACTCGGGTGCTCCAACCGCTACCATCGACGCTCGCGGCCGCGACGGCCGATGATGTCTTTCCGCGGCCCGTGGCGACTCGCTCGGGCGGCGACAGGAGTTGCTTGGAATGCTCGGACGGATCTTCAAAGCCTACGACGTGCGCGGCACTTACCCCGACCTGCTCAACGAGAACCTCGCCTGGCAGATCGGGTACGGCGCGAGCAAGTTTCTCCTCTCCGACGCCGCCGCCGGAGGCGAGACCAGCCCGATGATGAAGAACATCGTCGTCGGCCGCGACATGCGCACCAGTTCGCCCTCGCTCAGCAAAGCCCTCATCAAGGGCATCACCGACCAGGGCGGCAACGTCATCGACGTTGGCATGTGCGACACCTCGATGATCTACTTCGCCGTCAACCACCTCGACTGCGCCGGCGGCGTCATGGTCACCGCCAGCCACAACCCGCCGAACTACAACGGCTTCAAGGTCTCCAAGCGCAAGGCCAAGCCGGTGGGCGAGGCGACGGGTTTGGGCGAGATCCGCAAGCAGGCCGCGATGGTCGACAAGCAGACGATGGTCCCCGCGGGCGGGCGCGTCGAGCAGCGCGACCTGTGGAGCGCGTACTGCAAGCACGTCCGCTCGTTCCTGCACACCAAGGGCAAGCTCAAGGTCGTGATCGATGCCAGCAACGGCATGGCGGGAACCATGATCCCCAAGGTCTTCGGCAAGGAATCGCCGCTGGGCGCCGCGCCAGGCCTCGAGATCATCCCGCTGCACTTTGAGAACACCAAGGGTCAGTTCGTGCACGAGCCCAATCCGCTCGTCGCCGCCAACATGAAGTGGACCCAGGAAGCCGTGCTGAAGCACAAGGCCGACGTGGGCTTCTGTTACGACGGCGACGCCGACCGCTGCATGGCGGTCGATGAGAAGGGCAACATCGTCGGCTGCGACGTACTGACGGCTTTGCTCGCGAAGTACTTCCTTGAGAAGGAGCCCGGAGCCGCGATTGCGTACGACCTGCGCTCCACCAAGGCGGTGGCCGAGGACATCACCAAGCTCGGCGGCCGCCCCATCCGCGGGCGCGTCGGGCACGTGTTCATGAAGGGCGCCCTGGCCGAAAGCGGCGCAATCTTCGGCGGCGAGCTCTCGGGCCACTTCTACTTCCGCGACAACTTCAACGCCGACAGCGGCGCGATCGCCATGAGCGTCATCCTCACCATCCTTTCCGAGAGCAGCAAGGGCCTCAGCGAGCTCATCAAGCCCATCGCCCGCTACGCCCAGTCCGGCGAGATCAACTTCAACATCGAGGACAAGGACGGCGCCCTGGCCGAGATCAAGAAGCTCTACGGCCCCGGCTCGCCCTCCAACGGCACCGTCGACGAGCTCGATGGCGTCACGGTCGACTGCTTCAACGTCAAGGGCGACCATGGCGGTTGGTGGGCCAACATCCGCAAGAGCAACACCGAGCCGCTGCTCCGCCTGAACCTCGAAGCCAAGGACAAGAAGACGCTCGACAAGATGCTCGCCGCTCTGAGCCCGAAGCTGGGACATCGGGTGGAGCACTAGAAGAGTGGCAAAGTGGCAAAGTGGCATAGTGTCAAAGTGCAAGAATCGAAGTTTCCGCATCACGCCCACTGACGCCGCTTGTCCCACAGCTTCCCGCTGCGACACTCTGCCACTGTGCCACTGTGTCACGTTCTTCCCATGACCCTCAACGAACTCCTATCCCGGTTCGGACTCGCGGAGAACCCCTTCCGCGGCGAGGAGGCCCGCAACGACGCGGTCTTCGCGAAGATGACCGGCGTGAACGGAACCAGTTCGTCGAGTGCGGAGCAGAAGCCCGCGGACACCGCCGCGGGTTCGGAAACGGCTCCTGCGCCGAGGCCCGGCACCGGCTCGTTCGCGCTCCCGGCACTCACGGGCACGTTCCATTCCGACTTCGAGAAGATCCTGGGCGATCTCTCCCGCCCCGCCACCGCGATCGTCTTCGGCGAGAAGGGCTCGGGCAAGACCGCGATCCGGTTGCAGCTCACCCGCGCGATCGACCTGCACAACACCCAGCACGCCGATCGCCGCGTGCTGCTCATCCCTTACGACGATCTCAACGGCGTGCTCGACCGGCTGCACGCCCGCCTCAACGGCAAGACGCCGCTGGAGAGTTTCCAGAAGATCCGCCTCGTCGATCACCTCGACGCGATCTTCGCCTCGCTCGTCCCGCGGCTCGTCGATGCGGCGCTGAACAAGTCCGACCCCACCGACCCGCTGCTCAGCGACGACGCCAAGAAACTGCTCAAGAAGCTCGACCCCGGCAGTCGCCGCGATCTGTTGCTCCTGCAGTCGGTTTACGACCGCCCCGATCAGGCCGATCTCCGCACCACGCAGCTCCGGCGCAAGCTCGGCCTTTGGCTGCCGTGGAGCCGCGTGCTCTCGCACGCGGCCGTGTGGCTCGGATGGATCCCCGCCGCCGCGGTGGTCTATCTCGCCAAACTGCTCCCCGGTCCCGACGGCTGGAACGTTGGCCCGGGCCCCGCGCTTTACGCCTTCCTCACGCTGCTGGCGGTGTGGCTGATCGCGCTGGTGAAGCTGCTCGCGTGGGACCGCATCGCGTTCAACCTCCTCGGCAAGCGCGTTCGCAAGCAACTCCGTAGCGCCAGCCGCAGCGACCGGTCCTACTCCCGCTCGCTCCGCCAGCTCGATCCAATTCTGCGCGATGAGGACAACCTGCCGATCACCGATTCCGACGAGGTCCGCTACCGCCTGCTCGAGCGTCTCCGCTCCATCCTCCGCGCCCTCGGCTACACCGGTCTGGTGATCATCGTGGATCGCGTCGACGAACCAACGCTCATCAGCGGCGATTACGACCGCATGCGGGCCGTCGTGTGGCCGATGCTCAACAACAAGTTCCTGCAGCAAGACGGCATGGGCGTCAAGATGCTCCTTCCCGTCGAGCTCCGTTACGCGCTCTACAAGGAATCGGCCGCGTTCTTCCAGGAAGCACGCCTCGACAAGCAGAACATGGTCGATCGCCTCTCATGGACCGGTGCGATGCTCTACGACCTGTGCGTGAGCCGCTTGCACGCGTGCCTTGCTCCCGGAGCAACGCCGCTGAGTCTCCTGGATCTGTTCAGTGAGGAAGTGACGCGGAGCGATCTGGTGGACGCGCTCGACCAGATGCACCAGCCCCGCGACGCGTTCAAGTTCCTGTACCGCTGTTTGTCAGAGCACTGCTCGAACGTGACCCGCGACGATAAGAACGTGCGCATCCCCAAGGCCGTGCTGGACATGGTCCGCAAGCAGGAAGCCGAACGCGTGCAGCAGCTCTATCGGGGCATCCGGCCGGCGTGACGCGTGTTTACGCGACGATGCTCCGGGCGACTTCACCGACGATCGCGAGCGCCCGCTTCAACTCCCACTGCTGCTTTACTCGCTCCCCCGTTGTGTTGCTGACCACCCGCAACTCCGCGCCCGGCACGCCCAGCCGCGCCGAAGCCAGCATCACCGCCGCTCCTTCCATCGCCTCCACGATCGCTCCCGTGCGTTTCGCAACTGCCGCAGCCCGGGCATCGGTGCCAGAGCACGTCGAGACCGTCGCGATCACGCCCACGCGCGCTGCGAGCGGGCGGAGCAACTCCACGAACTCGGCGTCGCCCGCGACCCCATCACCATCGATCGCGGTCGGGAACCCCAAGCTCGCCATCGTCTCCCACTTTTCCCCGGCCACCGACTCGACACCCTCATCAGCGAAGACGGAGCTGGTCGCCAGGACCACATCACCGATCGCTGCGGTCGAGCCCGGAAGCACGCCGCCGACGCCGAGGCTTATCACAGCGCCGTACACCCCGGTCGCCAGCGCCGCCGCCGTCGCGCCCGCGGCGTTCGCCTTGCCGACGCCGCTGAGCACAATGTCTACCCCTTCCACGATCGAGGTCGGGGCCCACGGCAGAACCACCGACGCCCGATCGCCCGCGACCGCCCGCGCCTCGCTCGGCGCCGCGACCACCAGCAACAACTTGGCATCCGAGGCCTTTTTTCTGACGAACTGACGGAGTTCGGGCGTCATAGTGCTTGGTCCACCGGGCCTCTTCGGCTATGCTCCGACATCGAGCCGCCGAAGCCCCGGCGAACGATCGTCAGGATACGAGCCATCGACTCCGGCCGCGGGATGCGATCGGACGATGGAGAACGAGGTCCGGAACAGCCGCAGCACTTCGCTCAACGCGGGGCGGCCGAGCCGGTAGGACAATCCAAAGGTCGCGTGCGGCAGGTCGAAAGACCGACCGAACGCCGGACAGTCGATCCAAAGGCCAAACGCCGAGCGCGTCGAGCCGAGCTGAGGAGAACGCCCATGGCACCACGTCGCCGATCCCGCAAGCTGCCGATCGCGATCGGGCTCTTGGTCGTTCTGGCCGGGACCTACGGCACGTACCGCGCCACGCGCACCGCCCCAACCGAGGGCCAGGACACCCGCGCCACCGCCGACACCGCCACCGTCCTCAAGACCAGCTTCGATATCACCACCCTCGCCACCGGCGAGCTCGAGGCCAAGAAGCAGGTCGAGCTTCGCTCGCGGCTCGAACAACAGACGGTCGTCCAGGAGATCATCCCCGAGGGCACCCGCGTCAAGGCCGGCGAAGTCCTCGTGCGGCTCAACTCCGACAAGATCCAAACCCAGTACGACGAGCAGCTCCTGCAGATCGAGACCTCCAAGAGCGAGCTGGTCGCCGCGGAGAACGGGTACAACATCCAGGTCAACGAGAACGCCAACAACCTCCGCAACGCGTCGCTGAAGGTGACGCTTGCCGAGCTCTCGCTCAGCCAGTGGCTCGAGGGCGAAGTGAAGACCAAGCGCGAAGCCAACCGGCTTGCCCTCTCGCAGAGCAAGCTCGAGCTCGACCGCCTCGCCGAGAAACTGATCCGCTCGCAGAAGCTGCAGGAGCAGGGCTTTCTCTCGAAGGACGAGCTTGACCGTGACGAGCTCGATTACATCAAGGCCCAGAGCGCGTGGATCAAGGCCCAGCTCGACGACAAGGTCTACGAGCAGTACCAGTTCCCCAAGGACGAGAAGCAGAAGAACGGCGACCTCGATCAGGCCCGCAGCGAACTGACCAAGGTCAAGATGAACGCCGAGATCGATCTGGCCAGCAAGGCCGCAAGCCGCAACAACCGGCGGACGCAGCTGACTATCCGCGAGAACACGCTGGCGAAGCTCAAGCAGCAGCTCGACGCATCGGTGATCACCGCCCCGTCGGACGGCCTGGTGGTCTACGCGACCAGCATCCGCCGCAACATGTGGGGCGGCGGTGAGGGCCCTTTGCAGATCGGTCGCCAGGTCTTTCCCAACGAGTTGCTCATCGTCCTGCCCGACACCAGCGAGATGGTCGCCAGCGTGCAGGTGCATGAGAGCCTCGCGGGCGACGTGAAGCCCGGCATGGCCGCGATGATCAAGGTCGACGCCGTTGGAGGCAAGAGCTTCCAGGGCACGGTCGATTCGATCGGCGTCTTGGCCGAATCCGGCGGCTGGCGCGACCCGGATCGACGCGAGTACACCGTCAAGATCAAGCTCGACGCCGGCGACGAAATCGTCGCGCTCAAGCCCTCGATGCGCTGCGAGGCACGCCTCACGCTCGGCCGCGTCGACGACGCCATCGCGATCCCGGTGCAGGGCGTCTTCAGCGACGGCCCCGTTCGCTTCACCTACTCCAAGAGCGGCAGCCGCTATGAGCGCACCCCGATCAGGATCGGCAAGCGCTCCGACACCTACGCCGAAGTGCTCGCGGGTGTGACCCCCGGAAGCACCGTGCTGCTCCGCGACCCCACACCGTCGGAAGTGCTCGCCGGACCGTGGGACAAAGCGCGGCTGGAACTCGCGGGCTACTCGCTCGACGAGAAGGGCAACCCCGTTGTCAGCGGCGGCCGCGGCCCCCGAGGCGGCCCCCCCAAGTCCTCCGGCGCCAAGCCGCCCGCGGCCAAGCCGACAGAGGCCCCCGTCGCAGACGCCGCCAAACCCGAGACCAGCAAGGTCGAGACCGAGGCGACCAAGGCCACCGAAACCAAACCGGTCGATCCCAAGCCGGTTGCCACCGTCACGCCAAAGACTGACACCACGCCCGTGAAGTGATTCGGGGTCAACGCCGCTCGCGTCGGTGACGTCTCAGCTCGCCTTGCGCCGCTCCGCCATCGCCGCCGCCCGATTGATCAGAGCGTCGGCGCCTGAGTTCAGGTCGTACGCGCCGGGCTTGAGATCGAAGTTGTCTGCGCCGACCGCGAAGCCCTCGGCCCGCGCGATGCTCAGGTCCTTGCGCTGCCGCAGATCAAACTCCACCGGATCGACCGCCTTGCCGTGAGGAACGAGCGTCTCGACCATCGGACGGCAGGGCTGATTGTGGCTCCACCGCGTCACCACGCACTGGTGCCCGCTGGAGAGCATCACGATCGTGCCCGGCGCGTACGCGGGCACGACATTGAAGAGCGCCCGCATCACCATCGGGTCGATGCGACGCGCGTACTCGGGCTGGCGGATGATGTTCAGCGCCCGAACCGTCGGCAGCGCGGGGTCGCCCTCTTCGCGTCCGTTGTTGCGGATGCGGCAGAACAGATCCGCCGCCGCCACGATCCGCGCAAACACGTGGATCTCCTGCCCCTTTAGCCCGATTTCCTTCTTGCTCTCGTCGGGCTTGGATGGAAAGCCCGTGCCGTCGAAGTGCTGGTGGTGGTGCAGCACCACCGCGGAAGCGGATGGCTCGACCTGATCGTGCACCAGGTTGTAACCGATCTGCACGTGCTCACGGAAGGCCGGGTCGGTGTCGTCTTGCGACTCGTCCCAGCGCTGTCGCACCTCCGCGGAAAGCCTCGCCATGCCGATGTCGTGCAGCATCGCGCCCACTCCGAGATTCGAGACATCGCGGGCGCTCGACGCGGGCAATCGCGAGCGTTCGTGCACGAGATAAAAGTCGAGCTTCAGACCCATCAGCACGCTGAGCAAGCAGACGTTGCTGGCGTGTCGCAGCGCGGCCGAGCCGTTCTCGCCGATCTCGTTCACGTAGATCGCCGCCTTGGGATGTTCGCAGAACTTCTCGATCAGCCCGCCCACCGCACGCCTGTACGCCGCGTAGTCGAGCTTGGCGTGGGCCGAACCCATCACGCTATCGAGCGCTCGCCCGACCTGCCCCGCCAGCTCCGAACACGCCGTCACCACCGCGGGCGAGACGTACTCGCTCAGGTGCCCCAGCCGCGGATACTTCACCCACACCTCGCGAAGCCCCAGCTCCCGCATCTTGCCAATGGTGTGCGCGTCGAGGGCCACGCCGGGGCGCAGCAGAACAACCTCCGGCCGGCGGGGGTGCAGGACGGGCAGGCCGATCACCATGCCGTCGTGTGCGTCTTGGATCGGAACTCGGAGCATGCGCCGGCAAGTCCATCGGCCCGAGAATCGATCGGGTGAACCGCGGGCCCCGCCGTCGGCCTCCGCGGGCGTCTGGCAGCCCGCACCGGCGTCACACCCGGCTTGGAATCCAGCCGCCGCCGCACGCGAACGCCCGAGAATCCGGCCCGTACACTCCGCCGATGCCCATCCATGTCTCCAAGCTCCGCTGCGGCACAACGCTCCTGGTCGAGCCCATGCCCAGCGTCCGCTCGCTCGCGTTCTCGTGGCTGGTGCCCGGTGCTTCCGCCGACGACCCTGCCAATCGCCTCGGCCGCGGCGCCATGTGGGCCGAGCTCCTGATGCGGGGCACACGCTCGCTCGACTCCCGCGCCCACGCCGACGCCGTCGATCGCCTTGGTGCCTCCCGCCTCGTCGACAACGGCGTCTATTTCCTCCGCCTCGCTTCGACGATGCTCGGCAACCGCATGCGCGAGGTGCTGCCGCTCTTCACCGAGATGGCACTCGCCCCCCGCTTCGACGCCGACTCGATCGAGCCCGCTCGCGACCTGTGCCTGCAGGCCATCGCCTCGCTCGCCGACGACCCGCAGGAGCGTGCCGTCCTCGCCGCCCGCGATCGCCACTATCCCACGCCCCTCAACCGCAGCGGCCACGGCGACGAGCCCGGGCTGACCTCGCTCACCCACGACGAGATCGTCCGCGGCTGGGCCGCGATCCAGAACCCGGCCCGCTCCATCTTCTGTGCCGCTGGTGCCGTCGACCCCAACGAATTGGCCGCGGAACTCGACGACATCCTCGGCGATTGGACCGGCGCCGCACCCGAACCCGCAATCGCCAAGACCTCGCCCCGTGGGTACGCCCACGAGGAGGACGAGACCAACCAGGTCCAGATCGTCCTGCTCCACGACGCACCCAACGAAGCCTCGCCCGACGCGATGCTTGAGAAGATCGCGGTCAACGTTCTCTCGGGTGGCATGTCCGGCCGCCTCTTCAGCGAGGTCCGCGAGAAGCGCGGCCTCTGCTACAGCGTCAGCGCCAGTTACCGCGGCGATCGCGACACCGGCGGCGTCATCGCCTACGTTGGCACCTCTCCCGACCGAGCCCAGCAGTCGCTCGACGTCCTCACTGCCGAACTGCAACGCATCAATTCGCCCGAAGGCCGCATCACACCCGAAGAGTTCCAGCGGGCCGTCGTGGGCATGAAGACCAGCCTGGTCTTCAGCGGCGAATCGACCAGCGCCCGGGCCGCGGCGATCGGGTCGGACTACTTCCGCCTCGGCCGCTGCCGCACACTCGAAGAGGTCGCCAAGGCGGTGGACGCGATCACGCTGGAGCAGGTGAACGACTACCTGTCACGGCGGAGCATGGGCCGAGTGACGATCCAGACCGTGGGCCCAGCGGCGCTAAAACCCCCTCTGTAAACCGCGCCCAAACGGACCTCGGCTTTCCTATAGTCCGCCCGCATGTCCTGGATCACCAAGAACTCCGCGTCCGCCACCGTTGACCGCAGCCAGGGGCCCTTCCTGACGCAGCAGATGCGTCAGCACCTCAGCCAGCACATCGTGCCGCGCTATGAGCGGAAGATGGGTGCTCTGCTCCCCACGCTGCACGAGGTCCAGCACACCTACGGCTGGATCCCGCCCGCCGCGATGATGGAGGTCGCCGAGTTCCTCGAGATCAAGCCCGCCGACGTCATCGACACCGCGAGCTTCTACGAGGAATACTGGCTCAAGCGCAAGGGCAAGCACCTCGTCAGCGTTTGCCGCAGCATCGCCTGCGAGTTCTGCGGCCAGCCCAAGATCACCCAGGCCGTCAAGGACGCCCTCGGCATCGACGTCGGCGAGACCACCGCCGACAACGAGTTCACGCTCATCGAGCTCGAGTGCCTCGGATCCTGCGGCACCGCCCCAGCCATCCTCATCGACGAGACCCTGCACGAGAACGTCAAGCCCGAACAGATCGCGGGTTTGCTTGAGGCCGCCAAGAAGCACGCACATCACTGATCGCAAGCATGACGCCGGGGCCTGAAAGGCCCCGCGCCCACCACGCAGCACCGCCCCGCTGCCCTGCCCTACTGCTCCCCTCCTCCCCTGCTCCCCTTCCTCCCCCATGCCCCCCGAGAAATCCATCTCGCGTTCGCTGGGTGAGTTCTTCGGGCACATCTGGAAGGGCGTGCAGGAACCCGTCGGCGAGCCGGCCGCGAAGCCCGAGGGCAAGATCGTCGTGCGCGAGCACACCGAAGAAGAAGTCCGCGACACGCCGCAGGGCAAGGTTGTGCTTCGGCGGACGGTCGTGGAAGAGATGGAAGTCGTGCCCGAGCCGGACAAGCCTCGCGCGTAACGAACCCTCCGCGCAAGCGGAGGGTCACCGCGGCGTACTTCTCAAAATGGACATCCAGCCCACCCCACGCTCGCGCGTGGGGTTCGTACTCACCCGCCCAATCGATCCGTCCAACGCGACAGATGCTCACGCCGCGTCAGGTCGTACATCAACGGCGTCACCGTGATGTTGCCCTTCAAGAGCAGGTCCACATCCGTCCCCGGGTCGCAGCTGCGGAAGCCAAGCCCGCTGCCGGTGGCCCAGAAGTACGGCTCGCCCAGCGGGTTCTGCCGCTTCTCGTAGCTGTCCTCCAG
The DNA here is from genome assembly GCA_044375915.1 of Phycisphaerales bacterium. Classification (GTDB taxonomy): domain Bacteria; phylum Planctomycetota; class Phycisphaerae; order Phycisphaerales; family UBA1924; genus JAFEBO01. Next base: position 600 of record JBILLU010000085.1, on the reverse strand, counting down.
CCCGTGCGTGTTCATCGGGCAGACCCGCACCGGCGGCATCGGCCCGCCGGTCTCGGTCACCGGGATGTTGATCGACAAACACTCGTGCGGATCGGGCAGGCCGCGGGCAAGGACCATCTCCAGCACCTTGCGGGCCCGTGCCGCAGCGACATCGAATCGCGCCCGGCCCTTACCCAGTTGCAGCGAGACCGCGATCGCGGGGATGCCCAGGAACGCGCCCTCGATTGCCGCCGCGACCGTGCCGCTGTAGATGACGTTGATGCCGCAGTTCGCGCCGGCGTTCATGCCGCTGATGATGACATCGGGGCGCGAGTCCTTGCCGAAGCGCTCGGGCCAGAGGTTCGACACGGCGAGCTTCACGCAGTCCGCGGGACGACCGTCGACGGCGACGCCGCTCATGCGTGGGTTCACCTGCACATCGGTGGTCATCAGGGGCTGGTGAAACGTCACGCCGTGGCTGGTCGCCGACTGCACGGTGAGCGGCGCGATGGTGACGACTTCGGTGGTCGGCCCAAGCATCGGACCACCGAAGCGGCCCTCGGTGTCCACGAGCGCCTCGTAGAGATGGGTGATGCCCGGAGCGCGGATGCCGTCGTCGTT
>JBILLU010000297.1:0-3188 GCA_044375915.1 Phycisphaerales bacterium | reverse complement strand
CCGCCGTAGACGATGCAGAAGTAGTTGCCCGCGACATCGGGGAAGCCGGGGTTGAACGTCATGAACGGCGACTGAGCGCCGCTGATGACCGATCCGCCGCCGGTTGTGCCGTCGAAGATCGGAACGGTCGTCTTGCCGACCTTCTTGTACCACTGGTACGCCAGACCGGCGGTGGGATGCGGACCGAGCGCGGTCACGCTCAGGAACCCGAACCCGCCCGCGCAGAACACGGCGGGCGCGGAGGAGTTCTCGTAGATCTTCGGTGCGCACACCGAAGGAATGTCGCGCACGATCCAGCCGCGTTCTTGTCCGAAGTACGAGCCGTTGCCGACCAGCACCGTGCCGTCGGCGCTCACGCCGGTCGTCTCCCAGAGGTTCCAGCCGGTGAGATCGACGCCGACAGAGGGGAGGTAATCGTTGAGATTCTGCAGCCCCGCGCCGCTGGAGATCATCGCGGCCCTGTTCGAGAGCGTCATGTCCATCGAGCCCGCGCCGACAACGACCCAGCCATCGGGCGTCATCGCGTGGGTGCGCGACCAGCCGGTGGAGGGGTTGGTGGTGGGCAGCGTGCCCAGGTCCTCGATGCCGGCGCCGGTCCAGCGATAGGCCCGTTGGCTGGCGACGCCGTTGTTGGCGGTGCCGGCCACGACCTGCCCGTTGTCGCTGATGGCGATGCCGGTGGACCAGGTGCCGCCGGGGAGCGTTCCGATCGTGAACCAAGTCGTGGGATTGGTCCACACGCGAGCGATGGGGTTGTAGTCGAGCCCGATGAATCCAGTGCCCGGGCCGAAGTCGCCGACGATGTACTGCCCGTCGGGGGTGATCTTCGAGGCCACCGAGGCGATCGAGCCGGGAGTGGCCGAAAGGGTCGTCAGGCCGCTGCTCGTCCACAACGCGGCACGCGGGTACACACCCAATCCGGCGAGCACGGAGTAGGTTCCCACGAACTTGGAGCCCGTTGCATCGACGCCGCTCGCCGCGTGCTGTTGAATGAGCGACCCGGACGGCGCGAGCGCGATCATCGGCCCAGGGTTCGTCCACTTGAACGCCAGAATGCCGGTGACGGCATCGTTGCTTTGGCCGGCGACGACGAGCCCGTCGGGCGACACGCCGAAGGCCTCCGAGGAAGCGCCCGCGCCGATGTAGCCGAGATTCGAGAGCACGCCAGCATTCCACCGCACCGCGGTGCCATTGGTCGCGGGTGTGCGGCTCAGGCCGACGACCGTCGTGCCATTGGCGGAGAGCGCCCACGCCTTGGAGACGGTGTCGCCGGGCAGCACGCCGACGCTGGTGATGGTCTGGGCCGACGCGACGGCGACGATCGACGCCGCAAAGCCCGCGGCAGAGGTAAAGCCGGTGCGATTCATGATGCAACTCCCTGAGGGCCGTGCCCTCAGCACGACTTACCCGATGCTACTGGAACCTTGCCGCGGAACCGCAACGAATCCATGATTCCCTTCCCAAATCCGAACCCAAATGACCGAGAACCCGCACCTGCCCGCCTCGCACGGCTGGTATTCTGTGAGCCCGCGGCGCGCGGCCCACCCACCCGAACCGCGCGGGCTGAAGCCCGCGGCTCTGATCCCTGCTCCCCTTCCCCGCTGCCCCCCTCCTCCCCTTCCTCCCCATGTCCAACGTCCAAACCCTGCTCAAAGAGACCCGCACCTTCCCGCCCGTCAGCGCCGAATCCCTGGGCTTCGCCCAGTGGCACATCGGCTCGCTTGACGAGTACAAGAAACTCCACGCCCGGTCGATCCAGAACCCCGAGGCCTTCTGGGCCGAGGAAGCCCAGAAACTCGCGTGGTTCCAGCACTGGGATCATGTGCTCTCGTGGGAAGCTCCCGACGCCAAGTGGTTCGTGAATGGCAAGCTCAACGCCTGTTACAACTGCGTCGACCGCCACGTGCAATCCGGCCATGGCGACTGCTGCGCCTTGGTGTGGGAAGGCGAGCCGATGGCGCCGCACACCAGCCATCCCGCCGCGGCGAGCAAGTACGCGAGCGAGCCCGAGATCAAGCGTGTCACGTATCGCGAGTTGCAGGAGCAGACCAGCCGCGTCGCCAACGCGCTCAAGCACCTGGGTGTCAAGAAGGGCGACGTCGTCACCATCTACATGCCGATGGTGCCCGAGCTGGTCGTCGCGATTCTCGCGTGCGCCCGCATCGGGGCGGCCCACAGCGTGATCTTCGGCGGCTTCGCGCCGCACGCGATCAGCGAGCGGGCGATGGATGCCCACAGCCGCGTCATCATCACCGCCGACGGCGGCTACCGCCGCGGCGAGGTTGTGCCGCTGCAAAAGAACGTCGAGGAAGCCGTCAATCAACTCGCCAATCACGGACACATCGTCAATCACGTGCTCGTGCTCAAACGCACCGGACACGAGCCGCCGAGCACCCGGTTCGAGAGCGGCACCACGCCCGCCAACGTCAAGGCCACCAGCATCCATCCGCCGACGAAGTTCCACTGGTGGCACGACCTGGTGGCACGGGTCTCCGACGCGTGTCCCTGCGAAGTCATGGACAGCGAGGACATGCTGTTCCTGCTCTACACCAGCGGCTCGACCGGCAAGCCCAAGGGCATCCAGCACACCACCGGCGGCTATCTCACGTACGTCAACACCACTGCGCAGCTTACGTTCAACCTCGTGCCTGACACCAGCCAGATGTTCTGGTGCTCCGCCGACATCGGCTGGATCACCGGCCACTCCTACGTCCTCTACGGCCTGTTGATGAACCGCGTGCCCACGCTGCTCTTTGAGGGCGCGCCGAATTTCCCCGACAACGGCCGCTTCTGGGACATCATCCAGCGCCACCGCGTCACCCAGTTCTACACCGCCCCCACCGCCATCCGCACGTTCATGAAGTGGGGCAACGAGTGGCCGGAGAAGTACGACCTCTCCTCGCTCCGCATCCTCGGCACGGTCGGTGAACCCATCAACCCCGAGGCGTGGATCTGGTACCACGAGCACATCGGCCGCAAACGCTGCCCGATCGTCGACACCTACTGGCAGACCGAGACCGGCGGCCATGTCGTGACGCCGCTGCCCGGCGCGACGCCGACCAAGCCCGGCTCGTGCACGCTGCCGATGCTCGGCATCGACGCCGCGATCGTGAACGAACAGGGCGAAGAGATCGCCGCGAATCAGGGCGGGCTCTTCTGCATCCGCAAGCCCTGGCCCGGCATGCTGC
>JBILLU010000084.1:0-13235 GCA_044375915.1 Phycisphaerales bacterium | reverse complement strand
AAGGTCTTGAAGCCGTGCACTGCGGCGACCTGAGCGATCCCGCCGCCCATCTGTCCCGCGCCGATGACGCCGATCGTGTGAATGGTCTGAGTGGTTGCCATGGCCAGAGTCTATCGAGATTTCCGCGTTTGAGATTGCCCGCCGAAGTGCCGGGATTCCACGCCGCCGAGCGGGTAGGCTTGGGCATGCCGAGCATCGAGCAACTGGAAAGGCTGCTGGCGGCCGACCCCAACGACGCCTTCACGCTCTACGCCCTGGGGCAAGAGTTTGCCAAGCGCGGCGAGGCGGACAAGGCCGTGGCGTTCTACGACCGCTCGATCGCGGCAAACCCGGACGATGGCTATACCCATTTCCACAAGGCCAGGGCGTTGCAAGCAGCAGGCCGAATCCCGGATGCGGTGGCGGCTGTGAAAGCCGGCATCGCCGCGGCTCGAAGGGTCGGCGACAACAAGGCGCTGAACGAACTCGGCGGGCTGCTCGACGAGCTCGAGTGAACGGGACTGGAACGAAAGGAACCCATGTCGAACGACCGTGCCGGACTCGCCAGCGATTACAACTTCAAGCCCGATTGGGAGGTCACGCCCGTCGAGGCCAAGCGAATGCTCGACTCGGGTGCGAGCGTGCTCGTCATCGATGTGCGGCTCGAGCCCGAGTGGGACTTCGCCCACGTCAAGAACACCGTGCACGTGCCGCTCGACGAACTTGAGTCCCGCGCCGACGAGATTCAGGAACTCGCGGCAAAGAAGCCCGCTTGCCAGGTGCTCGCCCTGTGCCACCACGGCGTGCGCTCGATGAAGGCGGCGGCGTACTTCCGTTCGATCGGTCTGACCAACGCCAAGTCGATCGCCGGCGGGATCGAGGCGTGGTCCAAGGGCGCGGACCCGAACATGCCGCGTTATGAACGTCAGGGCGCCAGCGTGTGGCCCGCCACCAAGCAGTAAAAGCGACGCGAAGCCGACCTCGCGTCACGGAGTCTTCGGGAAGAGGACCTTGATCTTCTTCGGCGAGGAGTTGCTCAACCACTCCGAATTCGGAGTAACGGTTGGTCCGGGGAAATAGTACTGGATGGTGGTTGTTGCATCGGGCACGACGAGCACCTCGTTGAGGAATCGCTCGTACTCAGCCTGAAGCTGATCAAAGGGCAATCCGTCATTCAACGCTGTTACCCTTTTCAGCCCAGTGCGGCTCGTTCGCAGCGCGGCATAGCTTGGGAGATCTCCCGACTTGCTGCCGTAAGGCGTCGGCGCGAGCTTCACCAATGCGTTCGGCGTCAGGGCAGCGGTCCAGCCATTCGCGTCAACCGGGATCGCATCGGGATACTGGTTGGTGATGAGGTCGAAGACGAACGGATTGTTGAACTGGTTGTCCCACTTGTTGCGACCACCCGCCAGCGGCATGTAGACCTGGCGGATCATGTTCGCTTCTGGGCAAAGCACGTTGTCGTACGCCTGCGTGAAGACCTGCGTGAAATCCATGTCATCGACAAAGCCGTCGAAGTTGAGATCCGCACCGCAGCCGGGGGGCATCTCCGGCGCGGCGCAGTCGAGGATGTTGTACTGGGCCGCGAACTCCTGGAAGTCGAGGTCGTCGACGAATGCGTCGTTGTTGATATCGCCCGGACACGGCGGGCGCTCGGACATCACAAGCCAGTGAGTCAGGATGATGCCCTTGCCCTTGGTCGTGATCGGCGGATCGAACCCGGTCACGTCGAACTCGAAGGGCGACGCGACGTCGAAGCCCGGGAGGGACAGGAACGCAAACGAGAGCGCCGCATCGAGCTTGTATGGGTTGTAGAAGAACGAGAGTTTGTCGTTGTTCAGAGGCTTGTTGGCATCCGTCAACGAGAACATGTAGGAACGGAAGATGCGGACCTCGAACTGCGACGAGACCGACACCAGCACGCTCTGGTAGCTCGCGAGCGGTTGCGCGACATTCAGGTCGGCGTCCGGCCAGACTGCTGCTTGCCACGGCTCGAGGACAACGGAGAGCTTCTCGTCGTCAAAGAGCTCGAGCGGATCTGAAATGTCGGCCGGGTCGGAGGAAATGTTCACCCAGGCGAGATTCAGCGGATCGCCGCCAGTGGGCGGCGTGAACCCCTCCGTGGTGTACGCGCCCGGGTAATTCCAGCTCAGGTTGATGGAGCTGATGCCGCCGGTGTGATCGAATGAATTGAAAACCTCTTTCGGCTCCGTCGTCGCGTCGCGATTCGAGAAGGTCGTGCCCGGAACGACGACCTGACCGGTGAGATCGTTGCGAATCCAAAGCACACGCGCGCGGGCGTCGGCAGGCGTCCGAGCCGCGGCGGCCGCCGCAGCGCCGCTCGGGACGACGACGGTGGGAGCCGGGATTGCGATCCGAATCGGCTGCACGGCGACCTGAGCGTGGACCGATCCCGCGACCAGCGACGTCAGGACACCTGCTGAAAGGGCGAAACGGGCGAAAGCAACGGCCATGGAGGACTCCCCTCGAGGATCGATCATCAGCGGACAATCTATACGTGACGACTCCGCCGGCTGTTGCCCCGTACATACGAGATCACGCACCCTCGGCGTCACCGAGTTCTATCGGTCGGGCCGCGGCTTCGGTTGTTCTGCGTTCGATTTCCACCCCCGACGCCCGATAATCACCGCTTCGCTGCGGCCATCGCGTCGACGAACTGATCAAACAGGTACGACGAATCGTGCGGACCGGGCGAGGCCTCGGGGTGGTACTGCACGCTGAAGACCGGCTTGTGCTTCATGCGGAAGCCTGCCAGCGTCTGGTCGTTCAGGTGCATGTGGGTCGGCTCGGCACCGACTTTCTCAAGCGACGCGCGGTCCACCGCGAAGCCGTGGTTCTGGCTCGTGATCTCGACCTCGCCGGTCACGGTGTTCAGGATCGGCTGGTTGATCCCGCGGTGGCCGAACTTCAGTTTGTACGTCGTGGCACCGATCGCCAGCGCGAGCAGCTGATGCCCGAGGCAGATGCCGAACGTCGGCACGGTCACGTCGTTGTCGGCGACGATCGCCCGCAGGGTGGCGATGGTCTTGTCCACCGCGGCCGGGTCGCCAGGGCCGTTGGAGATGAAGAGGCCGTCGATCTCGCGGGCCTTGTAGCGGCGCTTGATCTCGTCGGCGGTGATGTCGTGGGGAACGAGCGACACGTCGCAGCCACGCTCGGTGAGGTTGCGCAGGATGTTGCGCTTCGCACCGCAATCAAGGGCGAGCACGCGGAACTTCTTCTGATCAGTCGAGGGCACGCCGACCGGGGTCCAGTCACCGAGGTCTTCGCTCCACGCCGACGCGTTTGAGCAACCGACGAGGGGGACGAGGTTCTGCCCGGCCATGCTCGGGTTGTTCTTGGCGAGTTCGACCAATTCGGCATCGGTCTTAGCGCCGCTGCCACTGTCAGGTGCGTCGGTCAGGACGCCCTGGATCGAGCCGGTGGTGCGAAGTTTCTTGGTGAGAGCGCGGGTGTCAACGCCCTCGATGCCCAGCACGTTGTTCCTGGCGAGATACGAAGACAGGTCGCTGGTGGCACGGAAATTGGAGTGCAGCCGCGCCAGTTCGCGGATCACAAAGCCCGAGACCTGCACCTTGTGGCTCTCGACGTCTTCCTCGTTCACGCCGGTGTTGCCGATGAGCGGGAAGGTCTGAACGAGGATCTGACCGGTGTAAGACGGATCGGTCAGCGATTCCTGATAGCCGCAGACGGCTGTGTTGAAGACGACCTCGGCGCGGGCGATGATGCCCTTGCCGACGGCGCCAAAGGCAGAACCACGGAGCACGGTTCCGTCAGCCAAAGCAAGGCGGGCGAGGGGTTTGCTGGCGTTCCGACGCGGAGAGGGAGTCGAGTGGGGCATCGGGCCGGAGTTTAGGAAGCGTCGGGACAAACGTCACGCGCCGGGGCCACGTCGGGGCTGAAATCGCCTGCCCCAGCCACGAACTTCGATTCGCCCCATCACTTCCGCTCGGCCCGTGATTCGATGGGCAGGAAGTCCGAGGCTCGGCCCTCGGCCCAGTCCTTGAACTTGGGCCAGAAGATCTCGCGGAGCAGGATCTTGACGCAGGCCGCGAAGGGGATCGCGATGAGCAGGCCGTAGATCCCGGCCAGAGCGCCGCCGGCGAAGGACGCAAAGACGATGGTCGGCGTGTCCATGCCGGTGTTGTTGCCCTGGATGGTGGGCGTGAGGAGGTAGTCGTCGAGCATCTGGCAGGCGATGTAGACGACGATGGGGCCGCCGATCATCCACCACCAGCTGGCCTGCCAGGCGATGCCGCTCGGCTCGATGGCCATGGCGATCATCGCGGCGGGGACCACGACAAAGTGGATGTAGGGCATGATGAACAGCGCGCCGACGAGCGGGCCGAAAATGAGCGGGGCGGGCACGCCGACGAACCAGTAGGCGATGGTCGCGAAGACGCCCAGGATGGCGCAGATGGTCACTCGCCCGCGAACGAACCCGGCGATCACGCGGTCCATCTGGTGCAAGAGGTCGATCACCCGTCCCTTGCGGCGTTCGGGGATCAGGCTCTCCCAGAAGGCCAGCACGCTGCCCCAGCCGGTGCAGAAGAAGAAAAAGAAGAACGCCGTGAGCGCGGCACTGAAGATGAGCACGCCGATCGACGTCAACAGACTCGCGGCGGCAGAGAACGCGTTGGCGCCCGTCGCAACCACCTGCTTGCTCAATTCACGCGAGTTATCTCGCACCCAGAGGAGGCCCGAACGCACCAACGAGCCCGCGTCGCGCGGAGCGGCCTCGTCGGGGTTCACGCCGTCCGTCGGGCTTTGGCCCTTCTTCTTCTCGTTGACGAGGAACTCGCGCAGGCGGCCCCAACCCTCTTTATTGATTCGCTCGCGGAGAGCTTCGTCCTCGGGCTTGTCCACCGAGCGGACAAGGAGGTCGATGTTCTGTGCGGTGTTCTGAGCCAGGTGCAGGCCCTGCACCACGGCGAAGGTGGAGATCAGCACCGCGGGCACGACCACGACCGCGCCGGCGAACAGGATGATGCCCGTCGCCGCCCCGTTGCGGCTGAGAATCCGGCGTCGCGTCAGCCAACTCACGAGCGGCTCGAAGAGATACGCCAGCGCGATGGCGAGCAGGATCGGGACGGTGACGATGCTGGCGACGTACCCGACGTAGATCACGCCCACGATGAGCAGGAGGATCAAGACGTCGCGGACGGGCTGGATCTCCCAGAGGTGGAGCGACTTCCAGTCACGGGTGTTGGGCGGCGGGTTCGACACGCTCGATCGGCTCCGGAAGGCGTTCACTACAGAGACGCAGAGGCACTGAGAAGACACTTCAACTCAAAGGGCTCCAAGGACTCGGAGTGTTCAAGGCAGAAAGAGGATAGCTGAATCGCGAGACACTTGGTCCGCGAGGGTCTTCCTTCACCCTTCGAGTCCTTTGAGACCTTTGAGTTGAAGAGAATCGGCGTGTTAGCGGCCGGCGTTGGCGGACTCGCCGTCGCGCATGACGTCGCTGACGGAGCGGAAGGCCTCGTGGAAGTCAAAGACGCCCTCGAAGTCGCGGATGGTGTCCTCTTCGGTCTTGCGCATCAGGCCGAGGTCCACCATGGCGAAGACGATCTTGCCGAAATCTTCGGTGCGTTTGATGTTCCAGCGGTGCAGGACGGTGCGGGCCATGAGGCCGTAGCGCTGGACGGCGTAGTTCTTGAGGCCCAGGCACAGCTGCTGGCCGTTGATGTGACGGCTCTGGTCGTCTTGGGCGAGCTCGCGGGCCTCGTCGCGATGGCCGTGGATCATGCGGACGGTGTGGCCGAGGCCCTCGCTGACAAACTGGAACGCCTCGGGCGGGTAGGGCGCGAGCGACTTGAGCTTGGACCAATCCACCTGCTCGGGCGAATCGCCGGAGGCAGGACCCGGGCCGCCTTGCGGGGCGTGCGGGAAGAACGACGGGTCGTTGGGGTGAGGTTGGAAGGGCGTGGCGTCGGACACGGGTGCACTCCGCCGTCGGTTACTCGAACACCGACTCAGACTCTTTCCTTCGGCGAATGGTAGCGGGGTTTGCGAGAGATTCGTGGTGGGAAGTGAACGGATGCGGACGGGAGGGGTTTGGGTGGAGGAGAAGGCGGTGAGTGTTCGCGCGGTGAAAGGTCGCCTTTGAACAGCAACAGCCGAGCGAACCCACCCCCCGGCCCCCTCCCTCTGGGAGGGGGAGTGGTCACTGGCGTTTCGGACGCGGCCGCGTCGAGCGGCTGGCGTGCTCGGTGGTGGGATCGACGAATCGCAGCAGGCGTTTGGCCCAGGCCCCGGCGTAGTCGACGCCGATGCGGGGGGTGCGGAGCGGGCGGCGGGTGGGGCGTGTTGAGCGAGCCGCGGGCTCGAGTCAGAGGGTGTCGCTGGTGACGAGATCGACGGCGTCGAGCTCGCGGTCGATGGCGAAGGCCTGGCACAGGCGTGCGGGGCCGGAGGCGATGAGGCGGTCGGAGGCGGTGGCTCCCATGCCGCGGAGGCGTCGCATCTCTTCGATGCCATCGAGCGGCTCGACGGCTCGGATGAGCACGGCCTGGGGGTCGCCTTTGGCGGCGCAGACGACGTTGAAGCAGAAGTGCATGCCGTAGGTGAAGTAGACGTACGCCGTGCCGGGCTTGGCGTACATGGCTTCGTTGCGGGGCGTGCGTCGCCCGCCGAAGGCGTGGCTGGCGCGATCTCGGACGCCGACGTAGGCCTCGGTCTCGACGATGCGACCGCGGAGGATGAGGCCGGAGGGGAGGCGGCGGGCGAGGGTGACGCTGAGCAACGCGATCGCGCAAGCCCGAGCGTCACCAACGAGGAAGCCGCGGGTCACGCGCAAGCCAACATCAACGCCGATCGCGCTCATCCCCTGCCCCACTGCTCCCCTGCTCCACTGCCCCACTTTTTACGCATACGCGTGCAATCCCGGCAGCAGCAGATTCACACCAAAGTACGTCCACAGCATGACGACAAAGCCGGCAACGCTGAGCCACGCGGTGACCAGAGCCTTGTTGCGGCCGGTGGTGAAGCGCAGGTGGATCACGATCAGGTAGACGATCCAAGTGATGAGCGCCCAGGTCTCCTTGGGATCAAACGCCCACCAGCGGCCCCAGGAATGGTCGGCCCACCAAGCGCCGAGCAGGATGCCGACGCCCAGGGTCCAGAAGGCGAGCTGCAGCACAGTCATCTGGGCGGTGTCGAGCTCGTCGAGGACTTTCTGTTTGGTGGGCGAGAAGCCGCCGGGGGCTTCGCTCGTCGCGTCGTCGCCGGTCGTGACGACGGCGGTGGTGCCGCCGAGGGAGACTTGAGCGACCACCGCAGCGGACTGGGCACCTCGCATCTTCGCGGCGTAATGCGTCACGAGGTAGAACGTGCTGATGATGAAACCCAGCGCGATCAAGCCGTAGGAGACGAGCACCGTCGTGACGTGGTACTTCAGAAGGACGCTGGTGTTGAGGATCGCGGCCTCGCGCTCGATCACCTGGCCGGGGATCGCGGTCTGGGTGGCGGTGATCAGGATCAGGAACCCGACGCCCGCGGCAGCGGCACCGAAGAGGTACTGACGCTTGAGCATCATGATCGCCAGCCCCACCACCGCAGCGAAGAGGCTGACGCCGGTCATCGACTCGAACTGATTCTGAATCGCGAAGCGCTCGGCGATGATGCAGCGGAGCGTGAAGCCGGTAGCGTGCAGCCCGATCGCGAGCAGCAGGGTCACGGTGCCCAGCCCGAGCAGCCAGCGGCGGCCGGTGCCGAAGCCGAGCACGAGGGCGAGGAATGTGAAGAAGTAGGCCCACATGCCCCACTCGAAGGCGTTGGCCTTGTTGTAGAAGATCTCGAGGTCGCGCTTGGTGGTTGGATACTGAGCCGCATTGATCGAACCGACGCTTTCGGCCAAGGCCTTGATCGCGGCGTTGGCGCCGTCAGCGTCGAGTTTGCGCCACGACTCGCCGAGCTTGGCGGCGGCGATGCGGGCCGGATGGTCCGCTGCGAGTGTCGCGAGGTGCATCCACTGCCTATCGCTCGCTTCCGGTGCGACGAGCATCAAGTTGGCGCGGCTCAGACGCCAAATCTCGAGTTGCTGATCGAGCTTGCCCAAGGACTCGCGGTACGGCGCCTCGGCAAAGAACTTCTGTGACACGGCGGGGCCGAACTCCTGCACCATGCGTGGGCTGATGCGTTGGAGCTTCAGCCAGCGGCTGATGCGGGACTCTTCCTTCTCGCCGAACGCCGCTTCGAGAAACGCGCGGCGGAGGGGCAGGTAATCGATCGCCAGCACGGGTTTCTCGTAGTAGTACGCGGGATCGACGATCAGATCGAAGAGCGTAAAGACCGGGTCGAAGAAGACCTTCTTGCCCGCGCCCTCGGGCGCGCCGAAGGAGTCGACCTTGCCGCCGTCGATCGGGGCGACATCGAAGTAGCTCTTGCGGCCAGCGATCTTGAGGACGGTCTCGCGGGCAAGGGTGTCGAGAACTTTCACACGCCCGCTGTGCCAGACTGCCAGATCGCGAAGCGGCTTGAGGTCAAGCTTTGCCGCGAAGGTGCTCTTGTCGGCGATCGACGTTGCAGAACCGACCGGCTGCGGCTCGCCAAACGGGCTGGGCAGCTCCGTCGCGTCCTTTGCAAGGGCCTGAGACTCGGGATGGGCGTTGCCCTCGGGGGCGGTCTGCGCAACGGCCGGAAGAGCGAACAGCAGCGCTGCCATCGCGACCAAGCGAGTGGCCTGGACAGTGCTGGAGAAGACTCGGACGAGTTGAGAGATCATGTCGCCTCCATGGATTGATCGGTGGGGCTCGATCACTCGCGCGGCGAAGTCGTCACCGACTCCGCCGGCTTGGGTTCGGACAATTCGCCGCTGGAAATCGCGTTCGCGGAAACACTTGAACGCACGACCACGACATTGGGTTCGATCTTGGTGTTCTTGGGGATGTATTCGCCCTTGGCGATGGCTTCCTGAATCAGTCGCTTCTCGCGGCGGACGAGATAGGGCTTCACGTAGAAGGCCCACGGGATGCCCAGAGCCATGAGCACGCCACCGAGGGCGATCACGTGGATCCCGGGGTTGTTGCCGACCTGCAGGATCGTGAAGCGGGCCCGGGGGGCGGAGGCCATACCGGCATCCGCGAGCTTCTGGCTTTCGCGCCAGCCCTGTTCATCCCACGCCGCCTGGCTCATCTTGAACTGATTGGGGTCGAGACCGCTGATCAGGCGGTAGGCGGCGTTGCGAATCCACGGCCGCTCGTCGCTCCAGATGAATGGTGCGGTGAGAGGAGCGTTCAGACTGCAAGGGTGCACATATCCGCTGAACCCGCCGGCGATGGGCTCGACTCGCACGATGGACTCGAAGTCCCGCGGCGATCCGCGGTGGTCGTACGAGATCATCTTGAAGTCGACGAGGCGCAGCGCGAAGTCGCGGAAGACGTGACGGGCGCGGCCGAACGTCAGGCTGACCTGCCGGCCGTCGGGTAGATCGACGATGCGGGACGACTCCGGCCCCATGCCCAGGAACTTCGCGAAAGGCAGCCAGACGACCGTGGACCAGGCCCGGGTATTCGCGCGGCTCTGCGGCGGAAGAACACTGGGATCGACGCGAACCTCGACGCCGAGCATCGCCTTGTCATGCGTGCCGATCATGCGGCGGTCGCGATCGTCCTCTGGCACCGGCCGAGGGCGATCGACCTTCATCGCATGGCTCCAGCGCTGATCGATCTGCAGGCTGATGTCGGGCACGAAATCCTTGAGCAGCCCGTCAGAGCCAAGGTCATCGATCACACGCACCACGCCACCGGGCTGGCGGACGATCGCCCTCGCCAGCTTGGTCGCCGGGTCCGGCTCGTCGAAGTACACCTGGAGCACCGTCGCGTCGAGATACGCGATGCGGATGGACGAGTCTGCGGCACGACGGTCCATGCGCCCGTCGGGCTTGGGCGTGTCCATGATGTCCTGGTTGAGTTCCGGGAATCGGTGATAGACATACCGCGTATAGGAGTCGCCTGCGGGAGGCTTGACCTTGATGACCGCGACGCTGCTGGTTGCCCCCTTGTGCGTTTCGGTCACGATCGGGAACGGCGGCTCCGGCGTGATCTGATCCACAGTGAGCGTGTAGCCACCGACGACGTGCGTGACGCCCGGAGCGATCTCGAGGACCTTGCGTATCGGCTTCTCGGCCAGTGTGGCCCCGGGAAGTTCGACCACGATCGCATGCTGCGCGTCGAGGGGCATCTGCTCGCTCAGGTCGCGCCAGCGCTCGCTGGACATCCCCATCGTGGGGCCAAGGGTGTACTCGATGCCGAGCGCGTCGTTGATCGAAAGCCGACGCGCCGGAAGTCCGGGCAGAAGGATGTAGGAGAACACCGGCGACTTGCTGACCTTGCCGTTCTCATCCGGCCGCGCGCTGAGCAGAAAAATCGAGCGGAGCGGATTGAACCGGAACCCCTCACGAATCGCGGTAACGTCCTTGGCATCAATCTCGCGCCAGTCCTCGGTCGGCTCGGCGTAACTCGCGTACCCGACGATGCGGAACTTGATATCAGGATCAACCATGTCGGCGTACGAGTCGGGCGCCGGGATGTCGAGGGCAGGCTCCTGATTCGGCGTCTGCCAGACCTTCTGCCGGCGTGAGAGTTCGAGGATTGATCGGCCCTGGAACGCACCGAGGTTGTAGTCGTTGTAGCGGGGAACGTCGCTGAGCACTCGTTGCTCGAGGCCGTTAGGACCCCACGGCTTCATCTGATTGACATAGAGCGCCACGCGAGTCGCGTCATAAAACGCGTTGACCGCCGGACCGGCGTCGGCCTTGGGTGCCTTGGGATCGGCAGGGTTCTGCTGCGCGGCGAGCAGCAGCGTATCGCCTTCCTTCTTCAGGCCGTTGTAATAGATGCTGCCGATCGCGATCGTCACGATGCCGGTGTGCACGGTGAGCACGCCGATGTTTTTGAAGTTGAACTCGATGCGCCGCAGCGTTGCGATGATCATGTTCGCAACAAACATCAGCAGGATCAGCCGCAGCGGCCACCAATTGTAAAACTCGAGCTCGGACATCTCCATGCCGGGCAGGCGGCGGATGGTGATGGCCTTGGTGCGGTCAATGAAGTCGGCGAAGAAACGCACGCCGCCGCCGGTGGCGGGGTCGTAGTGCAGGATCGGCCATGCGAAGGTGTACCAAAGCCAACACCCGAGCACGATCGCTACGAGCGAGCCGATGATCGTCGCGAGGAATCGCGTGCCGCGGGACTTGATCAACCCGCGAGCGGGCAGTACCAGAACGGCCCACGCGAGTGCGATCATGACGAGGATCGTCACGCCGTAGAACGCCTGCGTCAGCCCCAGCACCACAATGCCGATCGGCACACTGGCAAGCACGCCGTAGAACGACACGAGCAGCAAGAGCGCCACCGCCAGCGGGATGCTGCTGAAGAGCCGCAACAGCGTCTTGAACGGCCACGCCCAGGCCGGGAAGAACGCATCATCAAAGGCCAGACTTCTTCGCCACTTGGCGCTCATCGATCGCCCCGGAGGTTGCACGCGGACCAGCCCGCGGCGGCAACGTGCGAGTTTAGGTTGGATGAAGGCACCAAATGGCGTTCGGGCCGCCAGTTCGAAGCAGAAGAAGGCATCAAGGCACGCGGCATCGGGGCATCGTGCTGAGAGGCACATCCAGTCAGGCTTCGATCCCGAAGAATCGCTTGGTGTTGGCGTTGATCTGCGCCTCGAAGTCCACTGGGGATATCCCTCGCGTGGCGGCGACCGATTGCATCGTCAGGCTGGCCATCCACGGCTCGCACGGACGCACCGAGCGGTGCGGATCGGGCGAAAGGAACGGAGCGTCGGTCTCGATCATGATGCGGTCTACAGGGACCAGCTTGATCGCCTCGCGCACGTCGCCGGCGTTGCGATAGGTCGCGACTCCGGTGAACGAGACGCACGCACCAAAGTCCAGCAGAAGACGCATTTCTGCGGGGCCGCCGGTGAAGCAGTGGAAGACAAAGCGGGTGGGATCGAGCTTGGTGCGCTGAAGCACCGGGATCAGATCTTCGAACGCCTCGCGGCAGTGCAGCACGATCGGTTTGGGGGTCCCCTTCGCGTGCACCGACTCGATGTACGCGAGTTGCTCGTCGAGCACCGCCCGCTGCACCGATGCGACCGGCTTGTCGTAGTGGTTGTCGAGCCCGAGTTCGCCCCACGCCACGCACTTGGGCGAGCGGATGACCTTCTCCAGATTCGCCCACTCGTGCGGCCCCTGGTCCGCGTAGAGCGGGTGCACGCCTGCGGTGCACCAAACGTTGGCGAACTGCTCGGCGATCGCGAGGGCGCTCAGGCAGTCCTTGGTGGTGGTTGAGATGGTGATGCAGCCGCGGACGCCGTGCTCGCGGGCCTTGGCCAGGACTTGTGGGATGCGGCCGGCGAAGTCGGGGAAGGTCAGATGGCAGTGCGTGTCGATCACGAGCGAGGGTACGAGGCTTGCGCCCGCGACGGGCAACGCGTCGCGACTGTGAACTAAACTTGCGTGTGAAAGAATCACATTCCGCACTTCCGCTTCTGCCCGCTCGTCCTGCCAACGCCCACAAGGGGACGTTTGGCACCGTGGCCATCATCGGAGGCTGTGCCCGGGCCGAGTCGCGGATGATCGGCGCGCCCGCGATCGCGGCGCGGGCGGCGCTGCGGTCGGGTGTTGGGCTGGCGCGGATCTTGACGCCGGGGCCGATCCTGAACGAAGCGATCACGATCACGCCCTCGGCGACCGGGGTCGCGCTGCCGACCGATGCCGACGGGAACCTCGTGGCGCACGAGGCGGCGGCGGTGTTCGATGAGAACACAGCGAACGCGAACGCCATCGTGCTCGGGCCGGGGCTGGGCTGGTCGAACGAGCCTCATTCACATCTGGCGGCGGGCACGAGCGCGGTGGTGCTGCGGGCCGCGTTGCACGCCGAGTGCCCGCTGGTGCTCGACGCGGATGCGCTCAACTGCCTCGCGGCGACGCCGGATTTTCAGCGTGACCTGCGAGCGCCGATTGTGATGACGCCCCATCCGGGCGAGTTCGTGCGGCTGGCCGCGGCGCTGTCGATCAAGGCCCCCGACGCGAGCGAGCCCGCGCGGCTGGCCGCGTGCGAGGCGATGGCGCAGCGTCTCGGCTGCGTCGTGGTGCTCAAGGGCATGCACACGGTGGTGAGCAACGGGCACGAGAGCTGGACCTGCCGCCGCGGGCACGCGTGCCTGGCGACGGCGGGCACCGGCGATGTGCTCGCGGGCTTGCTCGGCGGGCTGATCGCTCAGTT
>JBILLU010000296.1:0-3228 GCA_044375915.1 Phycisphaerales bacterium | reverse complement strand
ACCTCGCCGCCGACGGTGGAGTACGAGCTCACCACTGTGGGCGCGAGGCTTCTGCCCGCGATCGAGGGCATCGTGGAAGTCGGGCACGCCATCAAGAAACTGCGGGCGGCGCAGGGCCGGTCCGCCCGCGGGTGACGCCCGTCACCGACCAAGGGCGTGGCCCGTCCATCACACCAACCGGGGAGGGGGAGTTCAAGGCATCGGAAGATTCACGGGGTTGAGCGTCGATCGAAGCGGACTGGAGTTCGTTCACGTCTCGGCCCCTCACCGGCCTCCCACCTTCAAGGCGGGACTCGGCCACCTCTCCCCCCACCTCCCGCTGGCGCGGGGCGAGGAGGCGCTGGGGGGACGCGGTGGGAGTGGGGGTTGCGGCTGTGGTGTTGGGGGCGTGGGTGGCCCCACGCTTGCGCGTGGGGTTCGTATTGAGTTGCGATGTGAAGACGCGGGGGGTGAAGTTGGCGATCTTGAAGAGCTGGGTGGCGGCGCGGCGGGCGGATTCCTGATGGATCAGGTCTTCGCGGCGGTTCTTGGGGGTGTCGCGGCGGACGGCGGTGGTGGTGTCGCTGATGTAGCCGTCGAGGATGAGAGAGAGGGCGTGGGCGCACTTGTCGAGCTGGGCGGTGGCGGCGAGGCGGCCGCGGCGGGCGTTGGCGAGTTCGGCTTGGGCCAGGATCTCGATGGCTTCGTCGCTGGCGAGATACACGGTCAAGGCGGCGACGGAGGTGCGCAGGGCCTGGGCGATGTCATCGATCGAACAGTCGGCGCGCTGGAGGAGATCGAGCAGGTGCTGAGCCTGCGGCGGGGTTGGATTGAAGATGTCGATACGGTCGCCCACTGCATCCCCCTCCCCACCCCATGTCCCCTGCGATCCTGCTGGGCATCCCCGGCGCGTGATGGGGATTGTCTCACGGATCGAGGAGATGGCTCAAGAGAGTGAAAGGGGTTCCGCGCGAAAAAGCGTTGGCAGCGTCACGGATTGGCGCACAACGACGGGGTTGTGCGCAGGGTGAAGTCACGAGCCCACGGGCTGGGGTCCGTGGGCTTTGGGGGGAGGGGGGCGTGAAGGGGCGCGGGTGGCTTGGAGCTCGGGGGCGGCGATGCGGAGTTGAGGATGCGGCGGCACTCGGTGAGGAAGCGGGGTGTCACGACCGCGGCTTGCTCGGAGGCTGTGGTCTTGCTTGCGGATACCTCAACGCGACCGGCGCGGCCATCCGGTCAAAGCCGCGGATGGGCGTGGCCCATCGCGCTGCGATCGGGCTATGTGGCACCGAACGCGGGTGCGGTACACTCGGTACGAGCACCTGGCGCACGCGTGGGTGCCATGGAGGATCCCGCCTTTGAACCCGGACAACGCAACCACGAGCAAGCCGCAGAACGCAGACGCGATGCCGACCGCTGATGAGTCGCGAGAACTCCTCCGGCAGGTGCACGCGGCTGTGATCGCCGGACGCAGGTCCGGCCGGGTGCAGGCCGTGCTGGCCATCATTCTCTCGATGGCGACACTGACGTCGACCTGGTGCGGCTATCAGGCGGCACGCTGGTCCAGCTTGCAGAGCAGCCTGCAGTCGAGCGCGGACACTGCCGAACGCAAGGCCGCCGAGAACACACTGGTCGGCCTGCAGATCCGGACGCAGGACGAGATCATGCTGCTCGAGTACTGGCGGGCCCTACGCGGCCGCGATCAGGCCACGGCTTCGATGATCGATCTGCGGATGCGTCCGGAACTGAAAGCCGCAACCGACGCAGCTATCCGCGAAGGCATCTTCAACAACCCGGCGGTGAAGGGGCCGATGCAGCGACCCGAGTATCGGCTGGAGGTCGAAACGATCGCGGAGGCTCGACGCAGCGACGCAGCCAAGTGGAGCGCCGAGGGCGGCGTGGCGGGGCGAATCTCCAACAACTACGTCCTCTTGACGCTGACGCTCGCGTCCGTTCTCTTCCTCGGCGGCATCTCGAACACGTTTTCCCGGCCGCTCGTGCGCAAGTCGCTGGGCATCATTGCGCTACTGGTCTTCACGGTTGCCGTGGTGCATGCATTGCGACTCGAAGTGCTTTGGCCGAGGCTTGGTTCCGTCGATGCCGCGGCGGCTTCGAGTTGACGACAGGGCCTGTTGACAGGTCGACCGGCTGCCACGACCACGGCTTGCTCGAAGGCCGTGGTTGTGGGTGCGAATACCTCGATACGACCGGAAGGAACATCTCCGAAGGCCGCGGCTGAGTGATGGCACATCGCTTGGTGATCGCGATACTCGCGGTGTCAGAGTTGCAGGACACCGTGGAGTATCAGGAAGAGCACCCAACCCGCCCAGAGTTGAAGGATTGAAACGAATGCCGCGGCGATCGTGACGACAATCACGAAGTACGCCAACGGCCCGCGCTTGCGGAGACTGGGCGACAGCCGCGAGAGCCAGTGCCCGTTCAGGCCGACGATCGTCAGTATCAGCACAGACGAACCGACGCCCAGGCTCGGTCCCCCGAACTCGTCTTTGTCAGAGACCAAGAACAGGACCATCGTCATCGCGATGGCGGCGACGAACGACCAGTGAGTCGGCGTGTTGCTCTTCGGATGCATGAACTACGAATCGGGCTACTTCCCCTCAACCCTCTCAAATCGATACCCACCCTTCTCCGCGCCCCAGACTTGTTCGTCCTTCTCGTTGTATCCGCGGTCCCAGGTCTGCAGGCCGTCTTTGTTCACGTGCACCTCGGCGGTGGCGTACTTCGCTCCGCCGCGTTCGCTGGGGCAGCCCTTGCCGACGGTCGCGCCCTCGAAGCGGTTCTCTGCGGTGCGGGTCATCACCACCGTGCAGCCGTCACGCGGGATCAACTTCTCCGGCGTCACGCCTTCGAGTTTCTTTTCGTCTTTCCACGCGCCGGTGTACTTCAGCACTTCCGGCGGCGTGCCCGGAAGCAGGTACGTCGCGCTCTTGAAGACCGGCGTCGCCGTGCCGCTCTGGTCGGCGACGTACTCGACGGTTACGTGGTAGATGCGCTGGCGGTAGGGCCGCTCTTGTGCCGTCGCCATCGCCTGCTCGACGTAGAGCCAGTAGCCTTTTTCGTCGCTGGAGATGTCCTTCCAGATCGGGGCCATGTGGAGGCGGATGTCGAAGAAGTTCTCGCCGTCTTCCTTGTGCTGCTTCTGGCTCGAGAACGAGCCGACCATCAGGTCCACGAGCTCCTGCAGGTTTGAGCGGGTCTCCTTGGGCATCTCTTCGCGGGGTGAGAGAT
>JBILLU010000295.1:0-3245 GCA_044375915.1 Phycisphaerales bacterium | reverse complement strand
CGCGGAGGACTTTATCGATCCGATTGATGATTCCGGCGGGATCTTGCTGCTCCTCGAGGAGTGGAGCGAGCACGCCCATCACGCCCCACGATCTTTCAATCGCTGCCGCGTACCGGTCCGGGATCCCGGCAAGGGAAGTCACATCGACTTCAGCCGAGATGCGCTCGAGCACCCGGCGAAGAACGCCACGCACCGCCGCATGGGAGTTCTCGTAAGGCCAGACGGAGACCCGACACACGAGCACATCCGTTCGCTCCGTCCGGAGTCGAGCCTCAACGAAAGCGGCTACCGTGGACTTTCCAGATCCAGGCGGCCCCACGAGTAACGTCGAGAGCCCCTCTGAGGCACTTGCTTGGCGAAGCCTGCTCACCAAGCGATCCGCGAGATCAACTAGGCCGCATTGATCGTCGCTCGGTTTAGAAAGCGGTGCGTCGCTGTTGATCCACGAGAGAAACTGCTTCGGGTCGTCGAGATCGAGTCGCGAGGTGAGCGTTCCGGGCCCCTGAGTGTCCGTCGCTCGCTCGGAGAACACCGAAACATAGAGGTAGCCGTACGCCGAGAGCACCGGCCAGAGCGCCGACAGTACGCCCCACGATACCGAGCGCCAATCCTCCGAGGTCGCGCCACGCACCCTGGAGGTGACGAGGGGTGCGAGTTCGGACCGGAACGCCAGTGTGACCGCAATCAAGCCGAGCAGTACTCCCGCCCATGCCGGGGGATAGGACCAGAAGTCTTCGCGCGAGGCTCCTTTGAGCATCCCCCGGAGACGACCGCCGAGCTTCGTGGCTCCCCAGGACGCGGCCGCGGCGAGAATGAAGATCTGGTCTCCGGGGCTCCAGGCCCTCGCGATCTCCATGCCAGCCCAACGGCCTAGGAGCGGCGCTCCAGCAATTACGATTGCTGATGCGACCGCAGCTCCGACCGAGAGACCAAGCCAACGCTCGTATGAGGCTTCCCGACGACTTGTGCTGTAGTTGCTGATGGGGAGTCTCGTTCGGTGCTATCCGAAGCTCAGAAGTGACCTCGTGCGGCGCGAAAGCATCGCAGCGAGCATCGAAACGCGTGGATGGTGAAGGCGTCTGACGCGCCGACTCACGTCGCCGACGAGAACTTGGCCCGAGGAGCTCGACATCCGTGCTTCCGCCGCGACTCAACCGACTCCTCAGCACTCGCCCCAGCCCGAGAGCAGGATCGCGAGGTCTGCGCCGTCGACCGCGCCACTGGCGTCGATGTCGGCCGCAGGGAAGAGTCCGCTCGGACCCCAGAACGCAAGAAGGATCGCGAGGTCGGCCCCGTTCACGATGTCGTCGCCGTTGAGGTCGCCGTAGCACGGCACGGGAACGCAGGCGTCGAGAATGCCGTCGCCGTTCGAGTCGAGCGACGGCTGCTCCAGAATCTGACACGAGTCCGGAATGCCGTTGGCGTCGCAGTCCGCCGTGGGGTCGAGCACGACGCACGCGTCGCCGACCCCGTCGCCATCGCAATCCTCTTGAGCGGGGTTGGGAGCTTCAACGCAGTTGTCGCTGACGTCGAGGACGCCGTCGCCGTCTTGGTCGGTGTCAACGATCACGACAGTCGTGAAGCGATATGCCCCGAGATACTCAATACGGCCGGGCGGGATCTCAAGCGGTGCATGGAGCCCCCACTGAACCAGACCACTTGGCCCAGCGACTGCGGAATGCGTCCAGCCGGCGGCAGCGAACACGATATCGGTAGGCAGGTCGTCGGGGACAGCGGTCTGGCCGTACAGGTTCGATCCGATGGCCTCGACTACCCCGGGTTCGCGAATGACCAGCATGTGATCAGCGCCGGTCGCAATGTCCCGAACGGTTCCTGACGGGGGAAGTGAGCTTGCCTCGCCGTACTGGTTGTCGCCCCAGCCGATCGTTGAGCCGTCTGCGAGCAATGCGAGCCCATGGAACTCTTCGACCTCGAAGTCGACGACGCCGGAGAGTCCCGGGAGCCAGCCGCCGCTCCCGGAGGGCGACCAGAGGACGCCGGTGGTGCTTAGGGCAATGGGATAGATCGCGGCATCGAGTTGAACGCACGTCGACGGTAGACCTGGCTGCGGGCAGTTGCCCCAGCAAACCACCTCTCCGCTCGTCGTAACGGCGGTCGTCGTGGTCGCCCCAGCGGCAACATCGATCGCCGGGCCGAGCCCCGAAGGGACGTCGCAGCGGCCGAAGTCGTTGTTCCCGAAGCAAGCTACCGAACCGTCTTGGAGCAGCGCGACCAAGTGCCCGTACGACATCGCGATCTTCTTGGCCAGCCCCAAGGCCAATGGCATGGTGTCGCCGCTCTCGCCCGAGAAGGTCGTCGCTGTCCCGTCCGCCCAAAGGAACCCCACGCGGCTTCCCGACGCGAAGACGGAGGCGACTCCGCCTCGGGCCCCCGCATCGGCCGCCCCGGGCGGAATGCCAGAACCCCAGAAGACCACTGTTCCGTCGATCTGAAGCGCGCATGAGAAAAAGTCACCCGCGGCAACATCGATGCAAGGAAGGAGTCTCTCCGGCGGAGCCGCGACGCCCTGCGGATCAGCGCCCCACCCAAAGACGGTACCGTCGGCGCGAAGAGCGACTGTACGAAAGAAGCCCAGCCCCACATCGGTACAGGGATAGGCGTCCGGTGGCGGGCTGCAGACTCCGCTCTCACACGCCCACGGGTCTCCCCAAACGACCAGATCACCGGATGCGGTGATTGCGGCGGCCCGTCCCCAGCTCGTCACAACTAGATCGCACGCGCCAAGCCCGACAGGCGGCTCCGGGACGGATCCCCACGCACGGATCTCACCTTGCGTGGTTAACGCAAATGTGCCGAAGCGTCCCACCGCGACCTGCTTGCACGGAGGAAGGTCGGCGGGGACGGAACACTGTCCGCTGTCGTTCTGTCCCCAGCAGTAAACCGATCCATCAGCACGCACCAGAGCGCCGTGGCCTGCACCGACACTTATCGAGATCGCATTAGCATGCTCCGGCCCAGCGAACCCCGCAGCTGCCGGTGTTAGTGACAAGTCCCATCGGCCCCATACGAGAGGCTTTCCATCCGTCCGGATTGCGGCGCACGCGCTGTCGCCAACTGCGACAACGGAGTATCTCCATCTGTCCGCCTCTGGGTGAATAATGCGGTCCCCCGAGGCGTAGACATCGCCAGCTGAAGCCATTCCTGAAATCGCCAGCCCAAGTAGAACCGGAATAGTCGCCACGATCTTCATGGGCATGGTCCCCACCCTCCCAGCAGGATCGCCA
>JBILLU010000083.1:0-13396 GCA_044375915.1 Phycisphaerales bacterium | reverse complement strand
TACAACGCCGCATAGACCGGGCGCGGGTGGGTGATCACCCGCAGCGACGCCCCAAGCGCCATCAGTGCAAAGACATAGAAGTAGACGGAGGGCGAGTACCCGACCCCGAACAGGCCACCGGCCTTCAGGCCCATCGCCAGCAGCACGATGCCGCCCGCGAGCGACGCGACGACGGCACCGAGGATCTGCGGGTTCTTCCCGTCACGCCGGGGCAGGGCGAGCAGGACGCCAATGGCGCCCAGCGCACACGCTCCGTACAAGGCCAGTGGGTTGATCACTTGATCCAACGCCGACCCCTCGGGCCGAGCCCGGGATAGGCCGAGACGCCCAAGGACGCCGCGGCCGGAGGAACTTCCGACCTCTGATCATGCCAAACGCAGATCATGCCAAACACCCGATCGCACAACATACCCGCGATCGCCCGCCCCCCAACACCCCCCACCCACCCCCCTCCCGACACCCCTTCCCATATGGAAGAGTGGAGGATAGTGACGCGGCGGGGATGCTTCAACCAACCAAGGCGTCCGATCCCCGTCCCGAGCCGTGTTTCGTTCCCGTTGTGTCGCGCCCCGGCCATGGCTGCGCGGTACGCTTGCCCTACGTGGATCCGACACCCGCCATCGCCAGCCGCCCCCCCACTGCCTTGCCCCAACCGGTGGGCTGGCACGTGTCGATCCCCAACGCCCTCACCACCGCACGGCTGTTCCTCGCCGTCGGGCTCATCATCCAACTCTCGCTCTGGCGCTATCCCAAGTTGGCACAGGATGTTGCGCCGCCGACCGGGGCCATGCTGCTCGCCTGCCTGCTGTTTGCTCTCGGGGCGCTGACCGACCTGCTCGACGGCATGCTCGCCCGGCGCTGGGGCATCGTCAGCAAGTACGGCCGGATCATGGACCCCTTCGCCGACAAGATCCTCGTCGTCGGCGCTTTCGCCATGCTTGCCGGCCCCGCCTTCGACGTCACCCTTCCGAACGGCCAGCCCTTCCAGATCAGCGGCGTCATGCCCTGGATGGCCATCGTCATCCTTTCCCGCGAGCTGCTCGTCACGCTCATCCGCGCCGTCCTCGAAAGCCGCGGCATCGACTTCTCCGCCTCGCTCAGCGGCAAGGTCAAGATGGCCGCCCAGTGCGCCTGCGTCCTCACCATCTTCCTGACCCTCGCGTTCTTCCCCGCCACGCCGGGCACGCCATCACGTGCTGTGATCGACACGATGGTCTGGACCGCGGTGATCTTCACCGCCGCGTCGATCGTGCCGTATGCGCTCCGCGCGATGCAAGCGACCGCCGCGGGCCGATAGCTCAACATGCCCTCGCTCCGCCTGCTCCTCATCACCACCTTCGGCCTCGGGCACATGCGCCCCGCCAGCGGCACGTGGGGCTCGATGCCCACCGTCGTACTCGCCGCCGCGCTCATGTTCGCCGGCGCCGGGCCAGCAGCATCGCCGGTCCTGTATCACGCGGTGCTGATCGCCTGGATGCTGATTTTCTGCATCGCGTGCCTCGTCGGCGGCCGCGAAGCCGAGGCCGCGTTCGGCAAGAAGGACCCGGGCCAGGCCGTCGCCGACGAAACCGCCGGACAGGCGATCCCACTGCTCTTCCTGCCCGCCGTCGCGACATCGACGACGAACCACACGCTGCTCACGCTCGCTCTTGCGTTCGTCGCGTTCCGCGTCTTTGACATCATCAAGCTCCCGCCCGCTCGTCAGCTTCAGCGACTGAAAGGCGGCATCGGCATCCTCATTGACGACCTCATCGCCGGCGTGCACGCCTTGATCGTCGTGCAGATCGTGACTCGCCTCGTGCTGTAATCGCGGCCGCAGCCGCTCGACCCGAGCGGGAAACGCAGGAATACGCCTCTGCACACCGAACAACTGGCGAAGCCCCGCCTGCTCAGATCAGGATCCTCCCCAGCCGACTTGACTTCCCCCAAGCGCGACGAAAGACTCTTCTCGTGACCTTCGCCCACGCCCATCATCACCACGCCCATCCGCCCCGCGGACGCCGGTGATGTTCTGGTCACACCCGACCACGACCTCGCACAACGCCGGCCCCGCCCGGCGTTTTTTCTTTTCCAGTCACCTCCCCACTAAGTCCTAAGTCGTCAGCCCTTCCTCAAGCCTCATCCCTCACACCTTCCCACTTTCCCCCATGACCACCATCCAACTCGCACTTCCCAAGGGCCGCATGGAACAAGGCGTCCTGCAACTCCTCAACGACGCCGGCATCAAGGTCAAGGCCTCCTCCCGCGGCTATCGCCCGATGATCTCGCTCCCGGATTTTGACACCAAGGTCTTGAAGCCCCAGAACATCGTCGAGATGCTCGATGTCGGTTCGCGCGACATCGGGTTTGCAGGGGCTGATTGGGTCGATGAACTCAACGCCGAGGTCGTCGAACTCCTCGACACCGGTCTGGACCCGGTGCGGCTTGTTGCGGCCGCTCCGGCCGAGCTGCTCAAGGACGGCAAGCTTCCGCACTCCGGTCCGGGGCGTCCGCTCCTCATCGCCAGTGAGTTCGAGCAGCTGACCACGCGATGGATTCAGTCTCAGAAAATCGACGCACGCTTCGTCCGTTCCTTCGGCGCGACCGAAGTCTTCCCGCCCGAGGACGCCGACTGCATCGTCGACGTCGCCGCCACCGGCGCGACGCTCGCCGCCAATGGCCTGCACGTCGTCGGCGAAGTGAAGCGGTCCTCCACCCGCCTCTACGCACACCCGCGAGCGATGCAGGACCCCGCCAAGCGCGCGAAGATCGAGCCGCTGGTGCTGATTCTCAAGGCCGTGCTCGAAGCCCGCAAGCGCGTGATGATCGAGGTGAACGTGCCCCGCGATCGGCTGGAGGCGGTCTGCAAGGTGCTGCCCTGCATGCGCGAGCCGACGATCTCCCCTCTCCACGGCGAAGCGGGCTATGCCGTGAAGTCCGCCGTGCCGCGGGACATGCTGCCGACGCTGATCCCCGAACTCAAGAGACAGGGCGGTTCGGACATCGTGGTCTCGACGCTGTCGCAGATTGTGCCGTGACGCCGCCGAGCGCGAGAACGATTCCAAGACGCGAGTCGCTCATGACCAGCACAAGACCCATCTCGGTGACGCCCGCCCCGCTCCTCGCGGGCAAGGCGGCGTACAGCGTGCCGAAAACCGGCCACGTGATCGATCTGCACCTCGATGCCAATGAGGGGCTGACCCCACCGCCGGAACTCGCAGGATTCCTGCGTGACGCGATGCCCGACGCGGTGCGACGCTACCCCAACGCCGCACCGCTGCAGCACGCCCTCGCCGCTCGCTTCGGCGTCGATGCGTCCCGGGTACTCGTCACCGCGGGCGCGGACGACGCGATCGATCGCGCCTGCCGCGCCGTGCTTGCTCCGGGACGCGAACTCATCCTGCCGCTGCCGACGTTCGAGATGATCCCCAAGTACGCGGCACTCGTCGGTGCAGCCGTCCGTCCGTTGCCATGGATGCGCGGCAGTTTCCCCCGCGAAGCCGTGCTCGCCGCCATCACACCTGCGACCGCGATGATCGCGATCGTCACGCCCAACAACCCCACCGGCGTGCCAGCAACGCTCGACGATGTGCTCGCCGTCGCCCGCGCCGCCCGCCACGCGATCGTGCTGGTTGACATGGCCTACTGCGAGTTCGCCGACGGCGAAGTCTCGAACGACGCCTTCGCACGCCGCATCCTCGAAGAGCCCAATGTGCTCATGACCCGAACGTTCAGTAAGGCCTGGGGTCTCGCGGGCCTCCGCGTCGGTTATGCCATCGGCCACGCTGATGCCATCCAGTGGCTCCGCGCCGCCGCCGGGCCGTACACGTGCGCGAGCTCCTCGCTCGCCATCGCCACCCGCTGGTTCACGGAAGGCCGCGCCGTGGTTGATGTGTTCATCGAGCGTGTGAAGCACGAACGCGCCGTGCTGGGCGCGCTGCTCGCGCGTGCCGCTGGCGTGGAAGTCTGGCCAAGCCAAGGCAACTTCGTTTTCGCCCAATTCCCCGACGCCCGCCGCGTGCAGGACGAACTGTCCCGCCGCGGCATCGCCGTCCGCGGCTACCCGGGGCGCGTCCTCATGGACAACGTCTCACTCGACCCCTGCCTGCGCATCACCTGCCCCGGCAACGAACGCGACTTCGCTCGTCTCTGTAGCGCACTTGGCGAGGTCCTCAGCATCGCGCAACCGCTCTAACTCATCCCGCACCGCGGCAAGTCCTTCACCACCGAGATCACGGAGAACACCGAGTGGATCGCAAGAAGAAGACAACCAAGCCAGCAAGCAGCGAAGCTGCCACGGTCGCCAGCCGCATCGCCAGCGTTGCCCGCAAGACCAAGGAAACCGATATCGCCCTCGAGCTCAACCTCGACGGCACGGGCAAGGTCTCGGTCTCCACCGGCCTTGGTTTCCTCGATCACATGCTCACGGCCCTCGCCCACCACGCCCGTCTGGACCTCACCCTCACCTGCCGCGGCGATCTCCACATCGACGACCATCACACCGCCGAGGACGTCGCCATCGCGCTGGGCAAGGCCATCGATCAGTCGCTCGGCGACCGCGCCGGCATCGTCCGCTTCGGCTACGCCTACGCCCCGCTCGACGAAGCACTCGCACGAGCCGTGGTCGATCTCTCCGGCCGCCCGTCGCCCAGCATCCATCTTCGCCTCCGCCGCGGCAAGATCGGCGAGGTCGCCTCCGAAAACCTCACGCACGTGCTGGAATCTCTGGCCGTGCACCTGCGCGCCAGCGTCCACGTCGACGTGCTCCGCGGCGACAACGAACACCACAAGGCCGAGGCCGCGTTCAAGGCCCTCGCGCTAGCGCTCCGCCAAGCCCTCGCCCGCGACGGCACACGAGAGATTCGAAGCACGAAGGGAGTCCTGTGAGCCACACGCTTCCGCGCCTTCGCTCGCCGCGCCTCCCCGCCCCGCGCAGCGGGGAGGGGTGGTCGAGGCTCTGCGAGACCGGGGAGGGGTGCTGGACGCACAGATTCTCGAGCATTCACGCAAACGACGCGACTCCCCCTCACCTGACTTGAGGCTTCGCCTCAAGTCGTCCTCTCCCCGCAAGCGGGGAGAGGAGGCGCCAAACACCTCTGTCCACTGACCTAAGTCCTAAGCCCTCATCCCTCCAACCTCTCCCGTGCCACCACCCCTCCACATCATCTCCACCGGCACCGCCAACACGGCGTCCGTGCTCGCCTCCTGGGAACGCCTCGGCATCGAGGCGATCCTTACCACCAGCGAGAGCGACGTGCGCGAAGCACCGCGCCTCGTCCTCCCCGGCGTCGGCTCCTTCGGCGCCGCAATGCGGCTGCTCGAAGCCGAAGGGCTCGTTCCCGCGCTGCGCGAACGCATCGCCGCCGGTCGCCCCACGCTCTGCATCTGCCTCGGCTTGCAGCTACTCGCATCCGCCAGCGACGAATCGCCCAGTGCGCGAGGCCTGGGCGTCTTTAGCGCGACCATCGCTCGCCTGCCCGATCAGCTCACGACGCCGAGTGGCACGACCACGCAGCGCGTTCCGCAACTCGGCTGGAATCACGTCGAAGCACCGAAGGGCTCGCGCTTTCTCACCGACGGCTTCGCGTACTACGCCAATTCCTACTGCCTCCGCGAGGTTCCACAGGG
Source organism: Phycisphaerales bacterium (assembly GCA_044375915.1). Taxonomy (GTDB): domain Bacteria; phylum Planctomycetota; class Phycisphaerae; order Phycisphaerales; family UBA1924; genus JAFEBO01. The sequence continues at coordinate 7,789 of JBILLU010000083.1, read as the reverse complement.
CTGGCACGCCGCGACCACGACCTACGGCGTCCGCTTCTGCGCCGCAATTGAGCGCGCCGGTGTCCTTGCCTGCCAGTTCCACCCCGAACTCTCCGGCCGCTGGGGTGCGGCGCTGCTGAAGCGCTGGTACGACGAATCGCCCGCCGCTCATGCCAACGCTCCCAAGAAAGGAGCGGCGTAATGCTCACCTCGCGCGTCATTCCCTGCCTTGATTGCCGCGACGGCCGCGTCGTGAAGGGTGTGCAGTTCCAAGGCCTGCGCGACGCCGGCGACCCGGTGGAGCTCGCAGCCCGCTACGAAGCCGAGGGCGCGGACGAGATCGTCATCCTCGATGTCTCCGCCACGCCGCAGGGCCGCGCCAACCAGACCGACACTATCAAGCGCGTCCGCAAGGTTCTCTCGATCCCGCTCACCGTCGGCGGCGGCGTGCGCACCAGCGACGACGCCAAGCGCCTGCTCGACGCCGGCGCCGACAAGGTCGGCGTGAACACAGCCGCCGTGCTCGACCCCGCGCTACTCACCAAGCTCGCCGAGCGCTTCGGTCGCCAGTGCATCGTCATCGCCATCGACGCTGCACGCACCGTCGCACCCACAAGGAGCCCCACGCGCAAGCGTGGGGTCGCTGAAGCAACCGTTGCTTCTGAAAGAATCTCCTGGCACGTCGTCATCCGCAGCGGCGAAGACCGCCGCCCCCTCGATGCCATCGAGTGGGCACGCAACGCCACCCATCTCGGCGCCGGGGAGATCCTCCTCACCAGTTGGGACCGCGACGGCACGAAAGCCGGGTACGACCTCGATCTCCTCCGCGCCGTTTCCAGTGCCGTCACCGTCCCCGTCATCGCCAGCGGCGGCGCGGCCGGGCCGCAGCACCTCATCGAAGCCCTGCAAGCCGGCGCCGACGCCGTGCTCGCCGCATCCATCTTCCACGACGCTCACTACACCGTGCGCCAGGTCAAGCAAGCCCTCGCCGCCGCGGGCGTCCGCGTGCGCGACGACTCTCAAGCGAACTAGTCCGATCTCTTCCGCCTCCACCGAGCACGACCCATGGTCATCCCCTCCATCGATCTCCAAGGCGGCTCCACCGTGCAACTCGTCGGCGGACGCGACAAGGCCCTCGACGCTGGCGACCCGCGCCCACTGCTCCGTCGCTTCTCCATCGCCGGCGAAGTCGCCGTCATCGATCTTGACGCGGCTATCGGCACCGGCAGCAACGCGGCCCTGATCGAAGAACTCGTCAAGCAAGCCCCCTGCCGCGTCGGCGGCGGGATCCGCAGCGTCGAAGCCGCCATCCGCTGGCTCGACGCCGGTGCGTCCAAGGTCATCCTCGGCACCGCCGCCACGCCGGAGATCTTGAAGGAACTCCCCCGCGAGCGCGTCATCGCCGCCGTCGATTGCAACCATGGCGAAGTCGTCGTGAAGGGCTGGCGCGAAGACACCGGCGAAAAGGTCGAAGACCGCATCGCGAGGCTCCGCGATCACGTCGGCGGCTTCCTCATCACCTTTGTCGAGCGCGAGGGCCGCATGGTCGGCATCGACACCGCCCAGATCGAACGACTCGTAAAAGCCGCCGACACCGGCCGGCCCGACTCCCCCCGCGTCACCATCGCCGGCGGCATCGCGACCGCCGACGAGATCGGCATCATCGACCGCCTCGGCGCCGACGCCCAGGTCGGCATGGGCCTCTACACCGGCCGCTTCACGCTGCACGATGCGATCCTCGCTCCCACCACCAGCGACCGACCCGACGGCCTGCTCGCCACCGTCGTCGTCGATGAACTCGGCCACGCGCTGGGCCTCTGCTACTCCTCGCGCGAATCCGTGGCCAAGGCCATCGAGCTGCAACGCGGCGTGTACCACTCCAGACGCCGCGGCGTCTGGATCAAGGGCGAGACCAGCGGCGACACGCAGGAACTGCTCCGCATCGACCTCGACTGCGATCGCGACGCGCTCCGCTTCGTCGTCCGTCAGCGCGGCGACGGCTTCTGCCACCTCAAGACCGACACCTGCTGGGGCAATCACGCGGGCCTCGCCGCACTCGAACGCACCATCCGCCAGCGACTCGCCGACGCGCCCGCGGGCTCGTACACCCGTCGCCTGCTCGACGACCCCGCTCTGCTCCGGGCCAAACTCATGGAAGAAGCCGGCGAACTGGCGACGGCACTCGATCCCTCAAAGCTCGACGCCCGAGGCACACGCTCCGCCGCCGCCAACGAGGCCGCCGACCTGCTCTACTTCGCCCTCGTCGCCCTCGCCAAGGCCGATGCATCGCTGGCCGACGTCGGCACGATCCTCGACGCCCGCTCCCGCAAGGTCACGCGCCGGCCCGGCAACGCCAAGCCCTCGCACTGACGCACGCCCGCGGAAGCACGCTGCGTCCAACATATCCTTGCCCGATGCCCACGCGCCACCCGCAGTTCCCCAACCTCGTCGTCTTCGATCACCCGCTCATCCAGCACAAACTCTCCTGGATCCGCGACGAAACCACCGGGCATCGCCCCTTCCGCGCTCTTCTGTCGCAGATCGCCGGCCTGATGGTCTTTGAAGTCACCCGCAGCTTCCCCACCGCTCCGGTCACAATCCGCACACCCCTCGAAGAAACCGAGGCCCGACGCCTCAGTGCCACGATCACCGTCGTTCCGGTACTCCGCTCGGGTCTGGGCATGGTCGAGGGCATCCTCACCATCATGCCCGAGGCCCGCGTCGGCCACCTCGGCATCGCCCGCGACGAGAAGACCCTCAAGCCTGTTGCGTACCTCAAGCGTCTGCCTAAAGGTCTCGACGCCGGCCCGGTCGTGCTCGTCGATCCGATGCTCGCCACCGGCGGCAGCGCCGCCGCGGCCATCCAGATGCTCCGCGACGAGGGCGCCCGCGATCTCCGCATGATCTGCCTCGTCGCCGCGCCCGAGGGCGTCTCGCGTCTGCTCCAGGACCATCCCGACGTCATGATCTACACCGCCGCACTCGACCGCGGCCTCACCCAGAAGGGCTACATCGAGCCCGGCCTCGGCGACGCGGGCGATCGCATGTACGGCACCGAGTGAGCGGCATGGGGTGAGGGCTGAGGTTGGAATCGAAGCGACGAATCGGAGGCGATGCGGTTGGCGGCAGAGCAAACAGACAAACCCGGTTCCCACGTCGCACGGCTACAGGCCCTCGCCAAGAAGCTCCGCGCCCACGCCTCGTCCGATCTCGCTCGCGACTGGCTCGACGCTTCCGGCTCACTCCCATGGATCCAGCCGCGGCGGCTGTACCAGTACCCGGCGAAGAAAGACCTCTTCCCGCGTTCGGCCGTCATGAAACTCCCCGCCGAGCACCGGGCGCTCCTGCTGTCGCGCGAGTTCGACGAGCGCGCGTACTACGACGGACGCTACGGCAACGGCCTCGCGTATTGGCCGCTGATCGAAGCCCTCGCGCGAAACGGCGTCTCCTCGCTCGCCGCCCTGCGCGTTCTCGACATCGGCTACGGCACCATCCTGCCGCTGCGACTCATGGCCTGCCTCGGCGCCCGCACCCTCGGCATCGACACCGACACGTTCCCCATCGCCATCTACGGCGAGCCCGCCGACACCGGCCCCATCCGCGCCGTCAAGGCCAAGACCAATCCCAGCGCCGTCGCCGGATCGATCGATCTCCTGCGTGGCCGCGTCGGCGTCGACTGGACACCAGAGCCCGAGAGCCTCGACCTGATCGTGAGCCGCAACACGCTCAAGAACGGCTACGTCCACCCCAGCGCCGACTACGCCCACGAACCCAACGTGCGCCTTGAACTCGACGACCGCGCGTTCCTCCGTGTCGTCCGCGAGTCGCTCCGCCGCGGCGGCCTCTTTGTCCTCTACAACACCTTCGACCCCGCCGAGCCCGGCCCGGGCGCCGACGGCCGCTCCCCGTTCTCGCGCGAAGATTTCACAAACGCGGGATTCGAAGTCCTCGCGCACGACCAGCCCGACGACGCCCAGCAGGCGATATTCGCGGACGTGATGCGTGCCGCCGGCGAAACGCAGGTCACCCAGATCCCTCGGGCGCTCGGCACGATCGTCCGTGCGGCGTGAGGACCCGCTCCGCCGTCGCTTCCAAGGCGCGTAAACTTCTGTCCAATGCACGCCCCCGGCGTCGAGCCACCCCTGCCAACCGAGAACGACGACAATCCCGCCCAGCGCCTCCGCGAGGCTGCCGGCGCGCTGCAACACGCCGACGCCGCACACCCCGCCACGCGCAGCACCCAGCGCCTGTCCATCACCGATTTCCTCTCCGATGGCTCGCTCGTCAAGCTCTGCGACCAGCTCTCTCGCCTCAGCGGCGTCCGCGTCGACCTGCTCGACGTCCGTGGCCGCATCATCAAGGTCGGCACTTCCGAACGCACCTGGATCGTCGAGGACGAACCCGCCCAGACCCCCGAAGGCTCCGCCAGCGTGCCCTTGGTCGTCTCGGGCACCCGTATCGGCTCTCTCCGCGTTGGCCCCGGAAACTCCGGCGAGAGCCGTGAGATCCTCGAACGCGCCGTCACACTCCTGGCCGGCACCGCGGGGGAACTCTGCGAGCACGAGCTCGACCTGCGTCACCGCGTCAAGGAAGCCAGCGCGCTCTTCAAGCTCAGCACCATGCTCACGCGATCGATGAGCGTCGATCGCGTGCTGCAGGTCGCACTGGAACTCGCACTCGACGTGCTCGAACTCGACTGCGGCAGCGTTGTTCTTGTCCCCGAGGAAACCGAGGAAGTCTCCGAACTCTCCGGTCCCACCGAAGAGAACCTCTCTCTTATCGCCAGCAAAGGCCTCAGCCGCGACTGGCTCGACGACCCACGCCCGCTCTCCACGGACCGCCTCTTCGACCGCATGTCCATCGGCGGCGAACTGGTCGTGAGCGAAGACCTTGCCAGCGACTCCCGCGTCCTCGAACCCCAGCGCCTCATCGTCGAGGGCCTCGGCGCCGCGATCCACGCCGGACTCGCGTTTCAGGGTCGCCCCATCGGCGTCATGCGTCTGTACGCCCGCCTGCCTCGAACGTTTGACGAGAGCGACCGTCGCGTGCTCCGCGCCATCGCCGCTCAGGCCGCCGTCGCCGTGCAGCAGGCCCGCCTGCTCAAGATGCAGGAAGAAGATCAACGCCTGCAGCGCCAACTCGCCCTCGCCTCCGACGTGCAGCGTCGCATGCTGCCGCGCTTCGTGCCGTCGATGACCAAAGAGTGGTCCCACCTCGACGTCGCGGCCAAGTACGAACCGTCCTTCGAACTCGGCGGCGACTTCTACGACTTCATCAATCTCTCCAGCCACCTGGGCATCGTCGTCGGCGACGTCGTGGGCAAGGGCATCGCCGCAGCGTTGCTCATGTCCGCCGTCCGCGCCAGCCTCCGCGCCCACGCCCAGGGTGTGTACGACCTCGACGAGGTCATCAGCCGCGTCAACATCGCCCTCTGCCGCGACACCCTCGACAACGAGTTCGCCACGCTCTGGTACGGCGTGCTCGATCCGGTGAAACTCCGCCTCACCTACTGCAGCGCAGGCCACGAGCCGCCCATCGTCGTCCGCGTCCCCGAGCACCGTGCGCCCGGTCCCGCCGACATCGACGAACTCTCCGTCGGCGGCATGGTCGTCGGCATCGACCGCAGCCAGCGCTACCAGCGTGCCGTCTATGACATGCACGCCGGCGATGTCCTCGTCGCCTACACCGACGGCGTCGTCGACACCGTCAACTTCGGACGCGAGAAGTTCGGCAAGAAGCGACTCCGCGCCTGCCTGCTCGAAATCCTCAAGCAGGAACCAAAGGCCAGCGCCAACCGCATCGCCGAACACATCCGCTGGAGCCTCCGCCAGTTCGCCGGCCTGGCGCAGCGTCCCGACGACGAGACCATCGTCGTCGTCCGCCCCTGGGCCAAAGCCTGACACGTGCGTCTGACGAACGCTGCCGCGAGCCAGAGCGTCCTCGCCCAGGTGCTGCTGCAAACGTCGGTGGAACACGAGCGGGTCTATTCGGCGTCGCTTTGCGACGCGTCCGGCTTGCGCCCGAAGATCGCCCGCTTGATCGGTCGCAGCACACGGATCCGCAGCGGCCACCACACCTTGTGGATCGCGCGGCGCACCAGCCGCAGCGGTACCAGCACCACCGCGATAAAGAGCGAAAAGAACATCCGCTGCAGCCGCACCTTGGTGCGAGGCCAACCCGCGGGCTGAACCTCGATCGACTCCCGCTCGTCCCGCATCGCTTCCGGGATGAGATGCCGCCACGACGTCCGCAGCCGGAACCGCTTCCAGCGGCTCTTCCACGCGGTGACGCTCATCGCCGCCCGCACGCCCTCGGCGCGCAGCACGTGCGTTGCATCGTCGATCGTGAAGTAGCAGAACCACGAGCCGATGATCTGGCGATGCCGCTCGGCCTCCGGCCCGTTCCACGCCTGCCCCGTCCCCTTGGGCACATGCCCGTAGCCGTGGTTCTGGTGCAGCGTGAGCAACTGCCCGGTGGCGTCGATCACCCGCACGCCGCGGCGGACGGCGTTGAACACGAACCAGTTGTCCCAGCCCGGCCGCCCCACCGCAAACTCCGGCATGTTCTCCACCCAGCGTCCGGGCGTAAAGCAGAAGAAATCGATCGCGTTGCTGGGCGACAGCGTGCCCCCCGCCGCGATCTCCGCGAGCTTCGACTCCGCGCCCGCGCCGTCAAGATCGAGCACCGTCTTCACGTCCACGTCGATTCGCCGCCCCACGATCAGCGTCGGCGCCGATTTGTCCACCCGCGCCAGCATCCGCCCGAACGACGAATCCAGCATGATGTCGCCGTTGAGATAACAGACCCAAGGCGTCCGCGCCTCCCGCGCCGTCCGCAGGATCGCGTCGCTTACCAGGGGCGTCCCCAGTTCCGTCTTCTGGATGTCCGGCCGGTGCACCGATCCCGTCGCCTCGGCCATCTCCCGCACGCCCGGATCATCGCCGCAGAGAATCACCGACTCGGGCCGCACCAGTTTCACCCAACTGTGAATCGCGTTGGTCTGAATCACCCCGGCGTGATCGCGGAAGCCCTTGGGGATCGTCACCATCGTGACCGGGGCGCGCACGTCGCCCCCACCATCGCCCATGTGGTGGGCGTCGGAAGCGCGAGGACTGGCGGCGGCGACGGACATGCTCTTCCTAGCGGTTTTCGCTGCCGAAAGCCGCACCGATCCCGGCGCCCGGATACCAGTGGTCCTTGGGACGCTCCTGGAAGTACAGGAACTTGCGGCCGGACTTCCTGGCGAAGTTGTAGATCTCAGGCGTCACGTGCGCGTTGTCGCCAAGGATGATCGCGCGGTCGCTCAGTTTCCCCGCGATCGTCTCGTACTCGCGGCGTTCGTAGTCGCTGCTGTGGTCGCTGTCGTTGATGAAGAAGTCGATGGGATCGGTGATGGTCTTCAGCGACTCGATCGAGTCGCCGTAGAGGATCTTGCCGACCTCGGCGTACGGACCCTTCAGCATCCATCCCGCGCCGGTGTCGATGTCGGTGCCGAGGTAGCGGCCGGGTTGTCCTTCGGCGGCGTTCTTGCGGAGGGCGGCACAAAGCACCACCGAGCCCAGACCTTTCTCGACGCCCGTCTCGACCACCAGTCGCGGCTTGGTGAGACGGACCAGCGCGTACCAGCCGGCGCGGCGGGCATAGCGGGCGACGAGATCGGAGAGCTCGCCACGGGGGCCGGCGTTCTGGGTTTGCACCCGCACGTGCTCGGCGAGTTCCTTGTCGGCGGCGAGTTCGGCGATCATGGCCTCGGCCTGCGCGAGCGTCGCGCCGGTGACGCCGCTGACAAAGCCCGCGAGATGGGTGAGGT
>JBILLU010000024.1:0-27834 GCA_044375915.1 Phycisphaerales bacterium | reverse complement strand
CGGCGAATGGCTGTTCGCGGTCAACGCGATCTCGTTCATCGGTGTGATGTGCGCGGTGATGACGACGCCCGACGCGCCGGCGCCGACGCGGGGTGGACGGCTGACCGACATCTCCGTGATCATCGGGGACGTGAAGGACTCGTTCGGGTTCATGTACCACAACAAGGGCGCTAGGGCGGCGCTGCTGGCGGTGGTCACGTTCGCGGTGTTCGGGACGCCGATCCTGCGGTTCTTGCCGCTGTTTGTGACCGAGGTTTACGAGATGCAGGAGAAGACGTTCGGCCTGCTCACGGGAGTGATGGGTGTGGGCGCCGTCGCCGGCGGACTGGCGATGCGCTGGGTGCCGCGGTGGTATCCGAAGCATCATTTCATCCCGCTGTCGATCTTCCTGGGCGGGCTGTCGATCCTGGCGTTCTCGCTGGCTCAGAACGTGTGGGCGGCGGGCGTGATCATGGCTTTCGTCGGCGTGTTCTGGATGTGGTCGTTCAACTCGGCGATGTCGGCGCTGCAGCTCTTGGTGGACGATTCACTGCGGGGCCGCGTGATGGCGGTGTGCAACATGATCTCGCTGGGGCTGATGCCGGTCGGGCCCTTCTTCGCGAGCCTGGCGGGCGAGGGCATCGCGGCGGGTGTGGAGAGGTGGCTGCCGGACTTGTGGTTCAAGGGTCTGGTGCCGCAGGCGGGAATCGCGGTGTGCGCCGTCGTGCTGCTGGGTGCGGGCGTGGTCATGGTGATCTGGCGCACGCCGGAAGTGGACGGTCTGAGGCCGGGCGATGCCGGGTTCGAGCGCAAGCCTGGATTCGTGCGTGGGCTGACGGCGGCAAATCACCGGCCGCGGCGTTAGTGCTGCTGCAAAGCTCGCTCGTAACGCGCCAGCGCTGCAACGAGCTTGCCGGCGCCGGCAGCGTCCTTGGCTTCGGTGGCGAGTTGAGTGAGCTTCTCGGCGATGCGCCGGATGTCGTCCCACGGCACTGGTCCGGCGGGCTTGGAGATCGGCTGGTCGAGCTTCGCCCCAAGCGCAGATGGATCGATGGGGTGATCGAGTTTCACGCCGACTTCGTGCACGCGACCGGAAACGTGCTCGCAACGCATGACCTTGCCGGTCACGCACATCTGCTCGCCGTCGCGGGCGCGGAGCGTGGCGGAGATGGCCGAGCCGGGATACAGGAACGAGCAGTGCAGGAACGCCATGCCGCCGGGCGAGAGATCGACGGGCGGGACGGTGTGAGTCTGGACGTCGCCGCCGGGGCCGCGGACCTCGATGGTGATGTCGGGGAGGCGCGAGGCGTCGTGGCGGGCCTCGGAGCGCTTGCGGCGATCAGAAGGATGCAACGAGCGGCTCTTGATCGCTTCGACGATCTTCTTCTTCTCGTTGTCGCTGAGAAGTGCGATGGCGGTTCCCCTCCGAGCACGACCGGTGAAGACGTGCTGCAAACCAACGATCGGAAATTGCCCAGATTGACACCCGGGAAACTCTCGGGAGAGCCGGGAAGAGCGGTGTGCCGGAAGGTGGGGCAAATTGGGCCGTCTGGGCCGGGCCGAGAACAGAAATCTGGGGCCGGGCGGCGTGCGAGTCTTCGGCGTGTGGTTGGTAGGCCGTAGTGCCGAGACAAGATGAACGTTGCCGAACTTCGGGCGAACTTAGGGACCGACCGCGACATAAAGTTGTCCGATGCAACCCCGCCGCCTGACCCGTCAAGTGACCATCGGAGACTCCCGCGTTGGCTTCGTCAAGATCGGCGGCGGTCTGCCGAATCGTGATGGCACCCCCACTACCCCCGCGCCCGTCAGCGTGCAGACGATGACGTCGGGCTACACGCACGAGATCGACAAGTGCGTCGCTGAGATCCACAAGCTGGCGAGCGCCGGTGCCCAGATCGTCCGCGTCGCCGTGCCGGAGAAGAAGGACACCGACGCGCTGCGCCACATCATCCCGCAGGTGAACGTGCCGATCGTGGCGGATGTGCACTTTCACTTCCAGCGGGCGCTGGAAGCCGTGGAGTCGGGCGTTCACAAGATCCGCCTCAACCCCGGCAACATCAACGACCGCCAGCAGGTCATCGACGTCATCCAGGCCTGTAAGGCCCGCAAGCTCCCGATCCGCGTCGGCGTCAACGAAGGTTCGATCATCGAGCGCAAGGACAAGCAGAAGCGCCAGAAGGAACTGGGCGCGGTCTTCAGCGACCACAAGCACGGCTACCTGCTCGCCATCATGATCGCCAAGCTCGAGGAATACCTCGACATCTTCTACGAGCAGGACTTCCACGACATCGTCATCAGCGCGAAGTCGATGGACGCGTCCCTCGTGATCGACGCGTACACCGAGATCTCGAAGCGCTTCGACCACCCGCTCCACCTGGGCGTGACGCACGCGGGGCCGAAGGAGACGGGAACGATTCGCAGCGTCGTCGCCCTCGGCGGTCTGCTCATTAACGGCATCGGCGACACCGTCCGCATCTCCTACGCCAACGACCCGATCTACGAAGTGCAGGACGGCCTCGAACTGCTCTACTGCCTCGGCCTCAAGGAACGCATCGGCGTCGACCTCATCGCCTGCCCCACCTGCGGCCGCATCCAGGTTGACCTCTTCACCCTCATCCAGGACGTCCGCAAGGCCCTCGCTGAGAAGGTCACTGTCCCGATGAAGGTCGCCGTCATGGGCTGCATCGTCAACGGCCCGGGCGAGGCCGAAGGAGCCGACGTCGCGGTCTTCGCCGGCGACCGCCGCGGCATTATCTACGTGCAGGGTGAAAAGGTGGCCAACGTTCCCGAAGAAGAGATTCTGGGGAGGTTGCTCACCGAATGCTTGCAGTTCCAGGACAAGGTGAAGAAGGGCGAGGCGAAGCTGGGCGAGAAGAAGGTGGACATCGTGCCGCCGGATCCCTTGGGCAACCTCGGCAGCGGGTGGGAAAAGATGGCCGCGGAGCGGATCAAGACCGGCGAGAAGCCGATCGGTCTGACGGTGGGCGCGACGCGCTGAGCGGCGTTTCGGGAATGCACATGAACGACCCTCGCGACGACCAGCGACTGTCCCCGCTGCGACGCGTCGGACGCGCTGTTCGCTTCGCGGGCTGCACGGTCGCGGCGGCGGTGACCTGGCCGGTCTGCCGCTTCGTACGCGGCCCGGGCCAAGCACCGGAAGACGCTGCCACCGAACGTGCGGCGGCGGCACGCCAAGCCCTGCGATCGGTGCGTGCAGCGCGGCTCGCGGCACGCGGGCGGCTCGATCGGCCCGTGCTCGTGCTCAGCGGCTACCGGGCGCCGGGCGTGATGGGCGGCAACATGGCCCGCCGACTCGCGTCGCTGCTCGGGGCACCCCTCGATGACTTCCGCATGATCTCATACCCGCACATGGGCGACCTTGATCGCGTGGCCCACGCGGTCGATCGTGTCGTGCGGCGTGAGTTCTCGAGCGATGAGGAGTTCGATGTCGTTGGCATCTCGATGGGCGGCTTGATCGCGCGGATGCTCGCGTCCGAGGAGTACGCTCGGGAGCATGGGCTGCGACGCCTGCGGCTGAAGAACCTGTTCACGATGGCGACGCCGCATCTGGGGGCGAAGATCGCCACGCACATCCACGTGGACAAGGCGGCGACAGACATGCAGATCGGCTCGCCTCGGCTGGCGTGGCTGAACGCCCTGCCGCGGGACTATGGGCTGCACTGCTATGCGATCCTGAACGACATCACCGTCGGCGCCAAGCAGACGGCCCTCGACCGCGATCACCCCATGTGGGTCCGCGGCACGCCGCTCTTCAGCCACAGCCTCATTACCGAACACCCCCTCGTCGTGCTTGACGTCGCCGCCCGCCTCGCCAACCTCCCCGGCGTGCTGGACAAATCGCCGGTACCAAGCGACTGAAGCTGCTCAGAACCAAGAGCGAGCCCGACAAACCAAAGGCACTCAGGCGTGCGCCTTCGCACTCCCCCGAAACATCATCGCGCCCAGCGTGAATCCCACCGCGCCGATCCCCAGCAGCACGCCACAGGGCAGCATCATCTCCGAAAGCGACATGGATCGCCAGGTCGCGCCCTCGATGGCACGAACGGCCCAGCTGAACGGGCTGATGCCGCTGACCGTCTGCATGATCTTGGGCATGATGAAGACGGGGATCGTGCCGCCGCCAATCATGGCAAGCACAAGGACGACGGCTCGGCCCATGCCGCCGGAGCCGTCGCTGGCGCGGCCCATGACGGCGAGGAACATCATGAGGCCGACGAAGCCGAGCGAGGCGCAGGTGGTGGCGAGCAGGAGCATCAGAGGCTCGGGCACCCGCACCTTGAAGGCGAAGGCGAAGACACCGATCAGCAGCCACTGCACCGCCATGCACGAGACGAAGCCTGCGAGCGACTTGCCGGCGATGATGGTGCTGGTCGACAGCGGCGAGCACATCAGGCGAACGAGCGTGCCGCGCTGGCGATCGACCGCGAGCGTGCCGACGAACGCGGTGACGCAGCCCATAAGCCCCCACACGATGCCCTGCGGCAGCGAAACCTCGTAGGAATTGGTCGGGCCGTTGCTGTCGCGTTTGAGCTGTTCGAGCTCGATCGTGACGGGGCGGAAGTTGTCCATGCCGGCACCAAGGCCGTCGGTGGGCTTGCCATCTTTCGTGGCGCGGCGAGCGTTGTCGGTGAGCAGTCCCTCGATGCCGGTGAGGAAGGTGTTGAAGACGAACTTGCGGGAGGGGTCGGCGTCCTTGGATTTCTCGATGGATTCGCGGGCCTTGGCGAGCTGCTTCTTCATCGAGTCGGTGTTGCTGAAGGAGCGGGTCAGGCCCGTGAACGCGAGCTGGGTGAGGCGGCCCTCGAGAAGGCCGGTCTCGCCGCGGCGGCTGGGATCGACGTAGCCGCGGACGGTCGGGCCGGTGCCGGTGGCGAAAAGGTCCTCGAACTTAGCGTTGAAGTCTTCGGGGATGACGACACAGGCGACAAGTTCGCCCTTGCGGACTTTGTCCTGAGCCCCGGCGACATCGTCGAAGCGCGTGACGTGGAAGCCATCAAGCTTGGCGAGATCGTCGGCGAACGCGGTGGCGCTGGCGCTCTTGTCGAGCTGGACGATGCCGAGCTCGATCTTGCCGGTCTCGCCGCCGCCCGCGCCGCCGAAGACCCAGCCGAAGAAGATCGCGAAGATGAGCGGGAAGACGAAGGTGAAGAAGGCGTCGAGCTTGTCGCGCAGCAGGAGCTTGAGATCGGTGGCGGCGATCGCGACGACGGCGGAGATGGATTGGAGGATGTTCATCTCGTGCGTCGCGTGTCAGTCGCGGAGGCGGCGGCCGGTGAGGGAAAGGAAGACGCTCTCCAGATCTGGGCGGTCGATGCGGATGCCGGTGATGGGGTGGGCGGCGGTCTGGGCGTCGCGGCCGTGAGCGATGGCGGATTCGATGGTGCGGAGCGGGTCGTCGGTTTCGATGGCGTCCTCGTGCTCGCCTCGGGAGACGCGGACGAGGCTCTTGCCGCCGTGGGTGCGGACGAGTTCATCGACTGTGCCGACGCAGAGCAGTCGCCCCTTGTCGATGATGCCGACGCGGTCGCAGAGGCGCTGGGCTTCTTCCATGTAGTGCGTGGTGTAGATGATGGTGCGGCCTTGCTTGGCGAGCTCCCGCACAGTGTCGAGGATGTTGTTGCGGCTCTGCGGATCCACGCCGGCGGTGGGCTCGTCGAGCAGCAGCAGCGGCGGGTCGTGGATCAGGGCGGCGGCGAGGTTGAGGCGGCGCTTCATGCCGCCGGAGTAGGTACCTGCGATGTCCTTGGCCCGAGGCAGAAGGCCGACGAGATCAAGGGCGTGCTCGACGCGCTGGGTGAGCGCGGCACCCGACAGCCCATACAAACGGCCGAACATGCGGAGGTTCTCAAGGCCGGTGAGTTGGTCGTAGATGGCAAGGGCCTGCGTGGCAACGCCGATGTGGGCGCGGACGCGGTGGCTCGTGGGCGGGCCCTGGAAGTTGACGTCCACGGAGCCAGAGTCGGGTGCGAGGAGGCCGACGGCCATGGAGATGGTGGTGCTCTTGCCGGCACCGTTGGGACCAAGGAGGCCGAAGACCTCGCCGCGGTGGACCTCCAGCGACACGCCGTCGACCGCAATGATCGAGCCGAAGGACTTGCGGAGATCGGTCAGGCGGAGCACGGACGATGGTAGCGGAGAGTGGCTGCGGCGGGGTTTGTTCAGGATCGGATAAGTGCCAGCGGGAAAGCCAGCCAAGGGGTCTTGTACGGGGTTGCATCCAAGCGCGTGCGTTTCACCGATACATCTGATAGACTTTCGTATCCATCCGGCGGCAATCAAGGGCGCTGGATCGTCCTTGTTCCGATGAGGAGCTGACGGGTGGATAGACGGGGCGCTTGCCGCCCTGTGGGCTCGCTCGAGGAGCGGAGTCTCTTCGAGCAACGCACGGGCGACGGGTTGTCCCTCTCGACTGAGATAGAGGGCGAACCGGATGCCGCACCGACCAACAAATCACAATCAGCCCAGAGAGGACAGCAGACGACCGGCGCACGCGCCGGACGACACACGCCGCGCTGACGAGGCGCCGGTGCTGGATGTCGAGGGCGATGTCGATCTGGCCTCGTTGGCGGCAACGGGTGGCATGTTCAGCGTCGGGATGGGAAGTGCGTCCGGTGGCGGCGGCTCGATCAGCGAGGGCATGAGCGCGAAGGTGCTCGTGCTCAACAAGCTGTACGTCGCGGTGCGGGTCGTCTCGGTGCGGCGGGCGTTCTGCTTGCTCGCGCGGGACATCGCGGAAGTGATCCACGTCGAGAACGGCAGCGACGGGCCGCGGTATTTGAATTTCGACTTTGAGTCGTGGACCGATGTGGCCGCGCTTCGGACCAAGTTCGAGCGTCGGCAGCACGACTGGATCAAGACGGTGCGGTTCGAGATCGCGGTGCCGCGGATCATCCGGTTGATCGGGTACGACCGACTGCCCGAGCAGACGGTGAAATTGAACCGGCGGAACTTGTTTGCACGCGACCGCAACACCTGCCAGTACTGCGGGCGGCACTTCCCCACGGCTGATTTGTCGCTCGATCACGTGAAACCTCGCACGCAGGGCGGCGGGGACACGTGGGAGAACCTGGTGTGCGCGTGCATCAAGTGCAACGCCCGCAAGGGTGGCCGCACGCCGGACGAGGCGCGGATGAAGCTCATCAAGAAGCCGGAGCGGCCGAAGCGGAACCCGCTGATCGCGCTGCGGCTGGGGCACGAGAAGTACGCGTCTTGGAAGACGTTCCTGGATAATGCGTACTGGAGTGTGGAGCTGCGATAGCGGCGGATTCGCAGGGCGTTCGCGAGTCGCTCGCAGCTTGCTTGTACATCGAGGCGGAGTGCGTCGCGACTGGGTCGCATGTGCGCCGAGATCGCTCGCCTTGGGCGACCTTTGTGCTGCGCACGAATAGAATCGCGCGACTCGTTGCCGCTGGATGCGAGGTGCAAGCCTCTCCGCGGCGGGAGGTGGTTATGACAACGATGCGTGCGGTGCGTAGCGTCGCTCTGGTGGCGATCGGCTCGACGATCGCCGCCGGGCAGACGCTGGATCTGCGTTTCGAGCGTTCGTTGCTCGGGCAGGGCGGCGAGACGCCGCTGGCGGCCAACGGCGTGACGTACGGTCGCGGCGCGGTGGAATGGGGCGGCGTGTTCGGCGACCCGACCGGCCTGCGTTACGGGGCTGCCGGGAACATCCTCGCGGGCGAGGGAACCCTTGAGTTCTGGGTGAAGCCGACGTGGGCCGGGAGCGACGGCCAGGGTCACGCGTTCCTGCACTGGGGCGCCTCGGGCGGGGGCATGATCGTGCTGAAGGACGGCGCGGGCAACCTGCGCGGCATCTTCAACCAGTACGGGGTCGGAGGGAAGCCCGAGATGGGAGTGGGGTTTGGGGTTTCGTCGTGGTCGGCGGGCCGATGGCATCACGTCGCGCTGACGTGGAGCAGCGCGGCGCTGCAGACACGCCTGTACGTCGACGGGGCGCTCAAGAGCACGGCGGCACTGCCGGCGACTCTGCCGGCGATCGCGGATGACTCGTTCCGCGTCGGCGGCGGGTGGGGCGGGAACGAGTCGCGGTCGGTGCTGGACGAGATTCGCATCTACGGCACGGCCCGGACGACCGCGGAGATCCAGAGCGACTACGCGCAGGATCTGACGCTGCACCCGTCGCTGGTGCTGGCGTTCGAGAACTCGGTCGTCGGCGAGGACGGGGAGATTCCCTCGACGCAAGGAGCGCTCGGCTACACCAACGGCGCGATCGGGCGGTGCCTGTCGTTCGTCTCGGGGACGCAGCTGTGGTACAACGCGAGCGGAAACATCCGCTCGGATGAAGGCACCGTGGAGTTCTGGGTGAAGCCGACCTGGAACGGCAACGACGGCGTGGATCACACGTTCGTGGGGTGGGGAGCGGGAGGCGGCATCCTCCTGGCCAAAGACGGATCCTCGAATCTGCGCGGGATCTTCTCGCGGTTCGGCACCGGCGGCACGCCCGAGATGGACGTCGCGTTCGATGTCCGGGACTGGGAAGCGGGCGCCTGGCACCATCTCGCCTATACATGGAGCAACTCGCAGCAGAAGATCGCGGTGTACGTGGATGGCCTCCTCGCGAGCGAGGAGACGACGCCCCACAACCTGCCGACCGTCACGGCGAGCACGTTCTCGCTCGGCCGAGATGTCTACGGCACGCCGCTGATCGGCCTCATGGATGAACTGCGGATCTACCCGTTCGCCCGCACGGCGGCGCAGATCAAGGACGATGTTGGAGCCGAGTTGCTCGTCTCTTCGGTGACGATCGATCCACCATTGGAGTTCGTGTATCCGACCTGGCGTGGCTGGCCGACCGCGCTCGGCATGACGCAGCTGGGGCCGACCAACATC
The DNA here is from genome assembly GCA_044375915.1 of Phycisphaerales bacterium. Classification (GTDB taxonomy): domain Bacteria; phylum Planctomycetota; class Phycisphaerae; order Phycisphaerales; family UBA1924; genus JAFEBO01. The sequence continues at coordinate 18,981 of JBILLU010000024.1, read as the reverse complement.
TTGGCCGCTTCCGCGCAATGGTCCTCCTCGGACCCATCCGTGGTGGTGTTTGACGAGCCCGGGGTGCCGCGGGCGGTCGGGCCGGGCACGGCCACGATCAGCGCGACGTTCATGGGACAGACCGGGCAAGCGACGATCGTTGTGTCAAGCCCGGCTCGTGCCGCGGAGGAAGTTGCGGCACAGCCGTTCCTGCGTACACCGGCCCTGGGCGCGGTCTACGAGATCCCGGTCCTGTCGATCCGCTACGTACCGACGCCCGACGGCGTGAACGTGGACGACTCCATCAGCGGTGCCACGGGCACCGTTGCCGACACGCTCGCCTGGATCGACGCGATCGAGGTCGAGACGAAGTTCATGCTCGAGGAGGGCAGCCGGTTCCGCGGCTATGCGAACGCGGCGGCACGCCCGAGCGTCGGGTACCGCGTCGTGCGGACGCTCAACATCTTCGAGCCGTTGCCGCCGGATCGGAATCGCGATCACCGCACGGGCACCAACGGCCTGTACTTCCCGGATTACCTTTCGATCGCGACGCGGGCAGGTCTGCAACACGCCGTGGAGTCGCTGGGAGTGCGTGAGGTCTGGTTGTGGGGCTATCACCATGGAGAGATCGTGCCGGTCGAATCGAACATGGCCAGCGCGCTGACGGGCGATATCTCGAACAGCAACCGATTCCCCGATGACCTGCCGATCTTCGGCTCGACGTACACGTTGTACAACTACAACTGGACACGCTCGTCGAACGAGTCGGTGCACGACCACGGCCACCAGATCGAGGCGCTGCTCTCGCATGTGTGCCAGAACCAGGACATGAACACCGACCTCTTCTGGACGCGGTTCGTCGGTCAGGACGGCAGCGGCACTTTCGTGACCGGACGCTGCGGCTGGACCCATATGCCGCCGAACACGACGAGCGACTACGACTATGAGAACCCGGCGTATGCGTCGAGTGATATCTTTGATTGGAAGCCTTCCGGTGGCGGGCTGTTCGACGTAAACGCCGACAGCTGGGGCTCGCGGACGTACGCATGGCCTTCGGGAGTTCCGCCCGCGGGGCTGACCGAGCACAATTGGTACGTCTTCTGGATGCAATCGATCCCGGGTCTCGACAGCGGCATTGCGCACGACATCGGCACCGGAGCGATCACGAACTGGTGGGCATTCATCGGTGATTGGGATGCGCAGTGGCCCCTGGTCGACTTCGGCTTCGGGCTGCACAGCGTCGACGAACATCCGGTGTTCACTACGATGCCTCTGAGTCAGACCCCGTGCCTGGGCGAGGCGGTTGTGCTCGCCGCGGGAGTAGTCGGTCAGGGAGTGACGTACCGGTGGCGGGTCGGACCGGACTGGATCGGCAATGGACCGACCGGCAACGGCTCGGAGATCTCCGGAGCGTTCACTCCGACGCTGACGATCACCAATTTCCGCCCGGAGGACGCGGTGAGGTTCGTCTGCGTCGCGACCAACGCGCTCGGGTCGACCGAGAGCTCCGAGGCGGTTCTGGGGTTCTGTGCCGCCGACCTGAACTGCGATGATCTGGTCGAGGATCAGGACTTCAGCATCTTCGCGGGAGCTTACAACATTCTGCTCTGCGAAGACCCTGAGATGCCGCCGGAGTGCCCGGCGGATCTGAACCGGGATGGAATGGTTGATGATGGGGACTTCGTCATCTTCGCCGCGGCGTACGACATCCTGCTTTGCGAGTGACGGCACCAGAGATCCGGTCGTGACCGATCAAGCCACGACCGGTTGTTCCACGAGACGGTCCTCGCAGACCAAGCCGTCAGCGAGTCGCACCACACGGCGGCAGCGTTTGGCGATGTTGTCGTCGTGGGTGACCATGATGATCGTCATGCCCTGGCGGTGCAGGTCTTCGAACGTCGCGAGGATCGCCTGGCCGGTTTTGCTGTCGAGGTTGCCGGTGGGTTCGTCGGCCATGAGGATCGACGGGCGGGTGACGAGGGCGCGAGCGATGGCGACGCGTTGCTGCTGGCCGCCGGAGAGTTCGCGGGGGCGGTGGCCGAGGCGGTCGCTGAGTCCGACGAGGCCGAGGGCGTACTCGGAGGCTTTGGCGCGCTCGGAGGGTTTCATGCCTTGGTAGAAGAGCGGGACCTCGACGTTGGCCTCGACGGTGAGCTGGGGGATGAGATTGAAGGCCTGGAAGATGAATCCGATGGTGCGGCCGCGGAACAGGGAAAGTTCCTCGTCGTCCATGCCGACGACGTCGCGCCCGGCGAGCATGTAGACGCCCTCGGTGGGACGGTCGAGGCAGCCGAGGATGTTCATGAGGGTGGACTTGCCGGAGCCCGAGGCGCCCATGATGGCGATGTACTCGCCGCGCTTGATGGTGAGGTTGATGCCGCGGAGGGCCTCGACCATGATGGAGCCGTCGGGCTTGTAGTAGGTTTTCTTGAGGTCGCGGAGCTCGGCGACGGCGTCGGTGGTGCTGGTCGCGGGGGGCGATGAGGACGGGGCGGGGATGGCTGCGTGGGTGGTCATCGCGTGCTGAGAGGGTACACGCGTGATACGTGGCGGTTGCAGCGTGGGTGCGGGGAACTGGCAAGGTGTCGAGCACAAGGCAGCAGCGAGCCGGGGCGTGCTCGCCCCGTGCGGGGAAACCGTCGTTCTCGATGATGCACCCGAATTGGCAACCAAGGCGCACGGGGCGAGGACGCCCCGGCTCGCTTTTGGTGACAGGCGGGGTGGGCGGGGTGACTGAGAGCTTGTTCGATCACGCACCAATTCCAACCCACCCCCAGGCCCCTCCCTTGGGGAGCGGGAGCCCAAAGGCTGTCGAATTGCGGCGACGCGATCAGCCGTTGGTGCGATTCTCTTCTTCGATCTGCAGGCCGGCCAGGGCCATCATGGGGTCGGGGGCGAAGCGGAAGACCTTGTCGAGGCCGGTGACGCTCATGACGGACTGGACGTCCTCGGAGAGGGAGCAGAGCCGCAGGCCGCGGCCTTTCTCGGTGAGGATCTTGCGGATCTTGAGCAGGCCGGCGAGGTTGCTGCTGTTGACGTAGGTGACGTTGGCGAAATTGAGAACCACGCTGGGCGTGGCGTTGCCCTTGGCGCTGAGGCGGTCGGCGATGGCGGAGAGTTCCTCCGAGAGCGCGGGCTCGTCGGTCAGGTCGGCGATGACGATGGAATCAGACCATTCCGTGGACATGAGGGGAGAGTACCAGATTTGTGCGTCGCTCTCAAGTCGCTGCGGGGGAAGGGAGAGAACGCGGAGAAGCGGAGTGGGCGGAGGGGGGAGGGTGTGAGGAGACAAATGGCAAATAGCAGATAGCAAATGGCGGATGGGAATGGCCGCACTCGTTGCTTCGAGGGGCGGCGTTGCGAGAAAGCAGAACGGCCGAACGCTCCGCACGGGGCGAGCGATGCGAGGCCTTCACCCTGCTTCATCTCCGCGAGACTCCGCCACCTCCGCAACTCCGCGTTCTCTCTCGATCGACTACACCGCCGGAGCATCCTCGCCGCCGGCCGCTTCGTCGATCCGGGCGGCGGCGATGACCTGATCGCCGTCGTGCAAGCTGACCACTCGCACACCCTGCGTGCCGCGTCCGATCTGGCTGATCTCGCCGGCCTTCACGCGGACCAACTGGCCGCCCTTGCTGACGACGACGACGTCGTCGGAGTCGCGGACGCCGAGAGCGGCGACCGAGCGGCCGTTGCGGTCGCTGGTCTTGATGTCGGCGCGGCCCTTGCCGCCACGGGACTGGGAGCGGGCCTTGCCGGTCTCGGGCTGGACCCGGTACTCGTCCACCAGCGTGCGCTTGCCGTAGCCGTTCTGGGTGATGGTGAGGAGGCTCATGGCGGGCTCGACGGTGATCGCGTCGCCGTCGGCGTCAGGTTTCATCTCCACTCGCACGGCACCGATGACCTCGTCGCCCTCTTCGAGCTCGATGCCCTTCACGCCCGCGGCGGAGCGACCCATCAGACGGGCGTCTTCCTCGGGGAAGCGGATGGCGTTGCCCAAGGCGGTGATGAGCATGATGTCGTCGCGGCCGCCGGTCATCACAACATCCAGCAGGCTGTCGCCGTCCTTGAGGCCCACGGCGATGATGCCGCCCTTGTTGACGTTGCGGTAGTCCTTGAGCGCGGTGCGCTTCACGATGCCGCCGCGGCTGGCGAACGTCAGGAAGTTGCTGCCCTCCTCGAAGTTCTTGATCGCGAGGTAGGCGCAGGTCTTCTCGCCCGGCTTGAGCTCGAGCAGGTTGATGATCGCGCGGCCCTTGCTGGTGCGGCTCATCTCCGGCACCTCGTAGACCTTGATCTTGAAGATGCGCCCGGTGTTGGTGAAGCAGAGCAGGTCGTCGTGCGTGCCCGCGACGAAGACGTGCTCGATGAAGTCCTCGTCCTTGGCGTCGCCGGCGCGGATGCCCTTGCCGCCGCGGCCTTGGGTGCGGTAGGTGTCGAGCGGGACGCGCTTCACGTAGCCCTGGTGGCTGATGGTGACGGCGACGTCTTCCTTGGCGATCAGTTCCGCGATGGTGATGTCGACTTCGGTGTCGTCGATCTGGGTCTGGCGCTCGTTGTTCTTGGCCGACGCCCAGCGGGCCCGCATTTCGAGCGTGTCGTCCTTCACGATGCCAAGCACCTTGGCGTCGCTGGCGAGGATGGACTCATACTCCTCGATCTGCTTCACGAGCTCGTTGTACTCGCTGACGAGTTTCTCGATCTCGAGGCCGACGAGCTGGATGAGGCGCAGGCCGCCGATGGCCTCGGCCTGCACGCGGCTGAGGGCGATGCCGCCCGCGGGTTCCGCGGCCTTGATCATCGCCATGAGGCGGGCCGGCAGCTTGGGGGCGTAGGGGTGGGTCGCGGGAATCTGGAAGCGACGCTCCATCAACTTCTCGATCGCTTCTTCGCGGGTGCGGCTGCCGCGGATGATCCGGATGACTTCGTCGATGTCGCAGACGGCGTAGACCAAGCCCTCCAAGCGGTGGGCGTTCTGCTTGGCGTGCCGCAGCAGGTACATGGTGCGGCGACGGATCACGTCTTTGCGGTGGGCGATGTAGAGGTCGATCAGTTCCTTCAGCGACAGCGTCCGCGGCTGGCGGTTCACCAGCGCGATGTTCATGATGCTGAAAGTGTCCTGCAGACTCGTGAACTCGTAGAGCTGCTTCTCGACCACGCGGGGGTCGGCGCCGCGCTTGAGCTCGATCACGATGCGGGTGGCGGCTTCGCGGCCCGACTCATCGCGGACGTCGGAGACATCGGGGATCTTGTCCTCCTCGACGGCCTCGACGATCTTCTTGAGCAGGAGCTCCTGCGACGAGTTGTACGGGATCTCGCTGATGACGAGCTGATAGCGGTCGGACTTGGAGCCTTCGGCGGGAGCGCCGTCGGCGGCGGCTTCGGCGGCCTTGCCCTTCTTGATGCCGCCGAGGGGTTCGATCTTGACGCTGCCGCGGACGGAGATGCGGCCGCGACCGCTGGCGTAGGCCTCGAGGATGCCGCGGCGGCCGAGGATCGTGCCGCCAGTCGGGAAATCAGGCCCCTTGATGCCGCGGCGGACGACGTTGCCGTTGGCGTCGACGACGTCCTGCATGAGTTCCATCAGGCCGATCGAGGGGTTCTCGATGGTGCGGATGATGGAGTCGAAGACCTCGGTGGGGTTCTGCGGCGGGAGGCTGGTGGCCATGCCGACGGCGATGCCGATGCCGCCGTTGATCAGCAAGTTGGGGAACTTGCCGGGCAGGATCATCGGCTCCATCAGGCGATCGTCGTAGTTGGGCTGGAAGTCGACGGTCTCGAACTCGAGATCGGCGAGCATATCCACGGCGGCGTGGGTCATGCGGGCTTCGGTGTATCGCATCGCCGCCGGCGGGTCGCCGTTGATGGAGCCGAAGTTGCCCTGGGGGTCGATGAGCGGCACACGCATGCGCCAGCGCTGAGCCATGCCGACGAGGGTGGGATAGACGACGGCTTCGCCGTGCGGGTGATAGTCGCCCGAGGTGTTACCGGCGATCTTGGCGCACTTGAGGTGCTTCTTGCCGGGGCGGAGCTTGAGATCGTTCATCGCGACCAAGATGCGTCGCTGCGAGGGCTTGAGGCCGTCACGGACATCGGGCAGGGCCCGGTCCATGATGGTGCTCATCGCGTACGTGAGGTAAGAGTCCTGCAGTTCGCGCTGGATGTCGAGATCGAGCACTCGCCCGCCGGGGGTGCCGGCGCCCGGGATGTCGACCCCACCGCCCCCACCACTACCCGCGTCGAAGCCGCTGGAGAGATTGGCGTCGGGGCTGTGCTGGGGGTTGAGGTTCAGGTCGTCAGACATCCATGACTCCGTGTCGCGCGATCGCGTTCGAGCGGGTCCGAGCGGGGCTTTTTGAGGCGTGGATCGCCGTCGCTCGGCGCGCCGGGAAGGGTGCATTGTGGACCCGTCCGAGGGTCGAAAACGAGCCGCCCGGCGCGATGGGAATGATAGTCGAAACCGCCACGGTTTTCTTGCGATTCAGGGCGCGAGAGAGGCCTGATTTGCAGATGTTTTCTTGAATTTTTGGGGATGGAATCTGGGCTTGGCGGGGGCGGGGGTTTCGAGCGCGTTTCGGGGCGTGTTGCGGGGTGTGGTCATGAGGCGAAAGTGGTGGTGATACTGCGGTCGCTCCGGTCGGATTCACAGCGTGCCGGGGCGTCCTCGTCCCGTGCGGTGGCGCCTGCGCTTGAAGAAAAGACAGTTCACCGCGAAGGACGCCGAGAGCGCGGAGGGAAACCAAAGGCAGTTCACCACGGAGATCACGGAGAACACAGAGAGGGAATGGGGTGGGACAAGGCGTTGTCGGGCACGGGGCACAACGACGATCGATTCTTAAGACTCTCTTTGCCGCGTCTCTCTCCGTGTTCTCCGTGATCTCCGTGGTGAATGTCTTCTTGTCTTCAAACGAGAATTCACCCTGCCTTCCTCCGCGTTCTCGGCGTCCTCCGCGGTGAAATGCCTTCCGCTCGGCCAGCACCCGAACGCGGCGAGTCCGACGCTCTCCGCACCGGGGCGAGGACGCCCCGGCTCGCTTCTGCGGATGGAGCGCGATACACGCGAGGCTCACCATGCGGGGCGCTGTCGGGCTAACGGGGCTTCGCTTCGAGGCCCGCGATCGCTTCGTCGAGCGTGATCAGCGCGAGCGCCGCGGCATCGCTGTTCATTCGCTGGTCCCAGAGGGCGTTGCGGACGCCCCATTTGGCGCGGAGCGGATCGGCGAACAGGGTCGCGTGGATGTCGTCGCCCATGAGTTGGCGGGTGAAGCGGAGTACGGGGACGAGGCGGACGATCTCTTTGCCGCGGTCGGCCGCGGGGGTGAGCCGCGGGTCGGCGAGCATGGCAGCGAGGCCCGCAGCGACGCGGACGGTCTGGGCCGAGGGCAGCGGCACGCGGGCCTTGGTGAAGACCATGCCGCCGACGAGGTCTTCGCCGTCGGGGCCAGCGTCGTCGGCGGTGAGGACGAACTTGTACGCCAGATCGCGCCATTCGCCCAGGAGCGGCGCGACGGCGAGCGGAGCGTCAGTGGGTGCAAGATCCCGAGCGGCCATCACGATCCACGGCATGGCGGAGGCCAGTTGATCGACCTGCGTGGTGGCGAGCAGTGCGCCAAGCTTGCCATCCAGACGAGGCCGGAGCCCTGCATCGGAGCGGGCACGCCGGGCCAGACCCGCGAGAGCGAGCGAACGCTCGGCAAGGGACAGGTTCTCCTGCGTGAGCGATTGCTCGCACACTTCGGTCGCCTGCACGATCGCCCGATCGAGCCCCGCTGCCGGGCTTGGACTCTGGGTGAGAAGTCGCTCGAACGCGATCAAGTATGCACCGGCCGCGGCGGGGCGAAGCCGAGCCTTCTCCGATCCGATCGCGACCGCGAGCAGCAGCAAGCGTGCGCTTTCGGGCTTGCGCTCCGCGAGCGCCAACGCCGCGAGGCTCATGACGGCGGGATCGTTGGATCGTGTCGCTGAGGCACCGAGTGGGTTGAAGATCGACTCGAGTGCAACCTGATCGGGCCGGCTCGGAGTCGATACCACGCGCGCGGCCAGATAGTCGGCGACGCCGTCGCCCCACTGCTTCATCGCGTCGAGCGTGACCTCGCGCTCGGCGACGACGCGGCCGTGGCGGTAGAGGAACGTCGCGGGCGCGTCGGGTGATTGTTGCGACACGTGGGTGACACTGAAGCGGTAGAACTGGACGTTGCGGTCCTTCGCGAGTTTCTGCGGCACGTTGTTGGGATCGGCGCGGAGGCCGGCAATGGGGTCGTCGAGTGCGCCGGCGGCCGCGGCGACAAGGGCGTCGCCGGGGGACTGCGGCAGCCCGGCGGCGGTGTTGTGGGTAAGCATCGACGACGGGAAGATCAGCCGCGTCGTGTCGTCGACGCGGGCACCGACGCCGTCGATGCCGGGAGGGATCTCGAGGTCCGCGTCGTCGTAGGACGCGGGGGCGTAAGGGACGAGCGCGCCGGCGAGTTCGAGGCTGATGAGGAGTCGGGAGGCGAAGACGCTTTCCTTGACGTCGCTCTCGTGCAAGAAAGGCTCGGCGGCGTGCATGGCGTCGCGGGCGGCGGCGAGGAGTGCGGCGGGCGTGCCGCCGACGCGCCAGGCGCGTCCAACGACGCGGCCGCCGAAACGGAGGGTGATTTGGGCCGCGCCGCACGCACGCGAGGCGCGATCGAACGCGGAGCCAGCGACCACCGGGCTCGTGTCGCCCGGCTTCCAGGCGCGGACCAGGGACTGCACCTCGTTAAATGCCTCGAGGGCAAGACGGGCGTCGGGCGGGGCGAGATCCAGCACCGCGGATGGAGCGCCGGGTGCGGCGTCTGCCGCCGGCTTCGCGGGCTCCGTGGCGGGGGCGAGCGAGCAGGTCATGAGCGCGAAGATCGCGAACAAAGCGCACGCGTGCGCGGTAGGTGTGGTGTTTCCAGACGTTGCTCCGGCACGACGCGGCGTGTTGCTCCGCGGCGACAGGACGACCACGCGAAGGACCGAGAACAGTGCGGTTCCGAGAATGACGGCCGCGGCGCGGGTGCGGCTGAGCACGAACTGCGAGACCCGGGATCGGCACGGGGGTTGCATCAGTATCTTCGTCCGCACGACAATCTGAAGAATCGAGAGGGAGAAACGAGAGATGAAGACTGTTCTACTCATGACCGACCATCGCCGCAAGGTTTCGATTCTGTTTCTGCTGAGCTTCCTGGCGATGTGCTGATCCTTGGGGATCGACCGGCGCCCGTTTGACGACGCACGCCCGCATTCACCCGAGTCGGGCGAGGGAGGATGTCCCTCGCTCACTCGGTACACGAACACTCTACCTCACGTGCCGCCTGCGGGTTCCGCCCGAACCCATCTCAGTCGCACATACGAAAAGCCCCGGTCACTGACCGGGGCTTGAGGTCTTTTGGGGAAGGCATGAAGGGGGAAGGCATCCAGGGATCCGGGCATCGCGGCATTGAGCGGGGAAAAGAAAAGCCCCGGCCGGGGCCGGGGCTTGGGGGGAAGGCTTGAAGGGGCAGGGCCTGGAAGGCCCTGCTACTGAACCTTTACTTGAACTTGATCTTGTCGGTGCCCATGGCGTCGTGGCTGTCCATGCCGCCGCGGGTGGGCGAGGGCTTGGAGCGCTTGGGCTCGTCGCCGCCACCACCACCGCCGCCGCCGCCTTCGCTGGCGCTGGTGTCGCCCCACTGGGCGCGCTTCAGCGACAGGCCGATCTTGCGATCGGAGCGATCGACGCGGAGGATCTTGACGTCCACCTCATCGCCGGCCTTGACGACATCCTGCGGGTTCTCGACCTTGTGGTCGGCGAGCTCGCTGATGTGGAGGAGGCCTTCGAGGTCGGACTCAAGCTCCACGAAGACACCGAAGTTGGTGATCTTGGTGACCTTGCCGCGGACGACCATGCCGGGCTTGTAGTGCTCGGGGATCGCGGTGAGCCACGGATCCTCGGTGAGCTGCTTCATGCCCAGGCCGACGCGCTGCTTCTCGCGGTCGACTTCGAGGACGACGCACTTGACGGTGTCGCCCTTCTTGAGGACCTCGTTGGGGTGCGTGACCTTCTTGGTCCAGGACATGTCGCTGACGTGGAGCAGGCCGTCGATGCCCGGCTCGATCTCGACAAACGCGCCGTAGTTGGCGAGGTTGCGGACTTTGCCCTCGATGACGGTGCCGGTGGGGTACTTCTCGCCCACGAGCTCCCAGGGGTTGACCTCGGTCTGCTTCATGCCGAGGCTGATCTCCTGCTTGTCCTTGTTGATCTCAAGGACAACAACCTCGACTTCCTGGTTGGGCTGCACGATCTCGGACGGATGGTTGATGCGCCGCGTCCAGGACATCTCGGAGATGTGGACGAGACCCTCGATGCCGTCCTCGAGACGCACGAAGGCGCCGTAGGACATGAGGTTGACCACCGCGCCCTTGATGCGGCTGTTGACGGGGTACTTCTTCTCGATCTCTTCCCACGGGGAGGCCTCGCGCTGCTTCATGCCCAGCGCGATCTTCTCCTTCTCGCGGTCGATATTGAGAATCTTGACTTCCACCTTCTGGCCGACCTTCACCATCTCGCTCGGATGGTTGATGCGGCCCCAGGACATGTCGGTGATGTGCAGCAGGCCGTCGATGCCGCCCAGGTCCACGAACGCGCCGAAGTCGGCGATGTTCTTGACCTCGCCGTGGACGATGTCGCCCTCCTTGAGGGTGTCCATGAGGCGCTTCTTGGCGCTCTCGCGCTCCTCTTCGATCAGCTTGCGGCGGCTGATGACGATGTTGCGACGCTCGGTGTCGATCTTCAGGATGCTGGCGCGGACCTTGCGGCCCATGTAGTCGCCGACATCGCCCGGGCGACGCACATCGACCTGCGACGCGGGCAGGAACACGTTCACGCCGCCGATATCGACGAGCAGGCCGCCCTTGATCTTGCGGGTAACGACGCCCTCGACGACATCGCCTTCCTTGGTGGTGTCGAGGAGCTTCTGCCAGGCCAGCATGCGGTCGGCCTTGCGCTTGGAGAGCTCGATGAGCCCACCCTCGCCCTCAAGGTTCTCGAGCAGCACGTTGAACTCATCGCCGATCTTGATCGCCTCGATGTGGTCAAACTCGGCCTTGGGGATCAGGCCTTCGCTCTTGAGGCCGACTTCGATCACGACGTCATCGCCGGCGAAGCCAATGACCTTGCCCTTGATGAGCTTGCCGGGCGCAAGGTCGGCGATCTGCTCGCCCAGGAACGAGTCCATGTATCCGGAGGCGCCGACCGTGGCGCGGGTGCCGTAGGCTTCCTTGAACAGGGCCTCGGCTTCCGAGTCCATGACTTTGAGCGAAGCGATCAGGTTTTCATCGATCATGTGGTATTGCGTTCCTCGACGGTCGCGGCGTCCATCCCCCGGTCGAAGGGGCGACGTCTCGGCAACCACACCGAAGGCCCACGTGCAGGCACGCGGCTTTCGGTCTGCCCCCTCTCGTGGAGAGGAACGGGGGCGCTGTTGCATCCTGCAAAGCAAGTACGGGAGCACGCACACGCGTGCCGCCTCGGTTCGGTCGACCGGCCGAACGGTAAATGGTAGGCAGAGCGGAGGCTCCGAGCGTCGCTCCAACGAGCCCCGAGCGTGAGCGAGCGGTCGGTACGGTTGGAATCGTCGGCCGCGAATGAAGTCAGTGCGACCCACTCGCTGACGCTCGGGGCTCGTCGGGTTTGGCGTGCAGGCGCTGCGCCATCGCATTGTCCGGGTGCCACAGTCCCGATGCGGCCCACGCTCGGCGGGCATCGCTCACCGAACCGACGATGCCGCACTCCGGGCACTGGGGCGACGAATCGACCAACGGGTACGTGCAGTGGGTGCAAAGCCCGCCAGCGTGTTCAACGAGGGCGCGGTGGGTGCGTTTGAGCATGGCGCCGGTGATGATGTCGTAGGTGTAGTAGATGACAACGAAATACCCCGCCATCGCGACGTGCGACGGATAGAGGATCATCGGGATGAATGTCGCTGCGCCGAGCACGATGAGCGCGACGATCGCGCGACGGTGGGCGACCCGGGCGGCGGGGATCTCCGCCAGGTACGGTGGATACAGCACACCGCCATCGGTCAGCCGCTCACGGCCGCAGAACACGCACGCCCTTGCCTGCGGCGGGCTGCTGGCGTCGCAGCGCGTACAGACCCGCGACCCGGGCAACTCCAGCCGCGGTTTGACGATCAGTTCCAGAAACAACGCAACGGCAAAGGCGCCGACAGCAATGAACTTGTCGAGGCTGCCACCCAAAGGCGACCGGAACAACCAGGGAATCGAACAAAAGAATCCGATGGCCGCGATACGGAGCGGACGGTGCCAGCGATGACGGGGCACGCGTTGGCGTGTCATGGCGTTGCGCTCTCCGGCAGGTCTTGGCTCGCGTGCTCACGCATCTGCAGTCCGGATCGCTCCTGAAGAGCTTGAATTTCGATCTTGGTCTCGCGCATGCCGGCGGTCGGTACCGCGCTGATGAGCATCGTGGCCGTTCGTGCCGATCTCACCCCACGCCTCCCGCCGCCAACTTGGTCAAGACCTCATCCATGTGATGATCAAACGCCCCACGCGTCAGCACATCGTCCGCACCCGCGTCGCGGGCCGCCTGCAGCGTGTTCTTCTCGATATGCGGCCCGAAGGCCAGGACGCGGATGGGGAGAGAGGCCGCGGCCGGATCCTGCTTGATGCTGATGCCCGATGCCTGATGCCCGATGCCTCTGCCTTTCACCCTCGCGATCATCGCCAACGCCATCTCCGCCACATCGAGATCCACGATCAGCGCTCGCACCGGGCTGTCCGCAAGGCGGGCTTCAAGCATGTCCAAGTTTCGCACCGGGCGGCAGGGCAGACCGAGGGCGTCGGCCGTTGCCTTGATCTTGCTGGCCCAGAGAAGGTCGGCGGCGAGATAGAGAATCATGACGAATCAAAGCCCGGCTTCGAATGGTTGCCCGAAACCAATTGCGGACAATATCATCCGATACACATGAAGGGCTTCCCCGGGCAGTGCTCCCGGGCCTGGGGCTTGGTGCCGAGCCTTTCGAACCAACGCCTCGGTGGCGGCACTTGGAGTTCAGACATGTTTTGCAAGAACGTCGGTGGCATCGATCGAGTCGCGCGCCTTGTCCTCGGGGCTGCGTTGGTCGCGGCCGCGTTGCTGATGCTCGATGCCGCCACGGGCGCCTGGCTCGGCGTGCTGGCGATCGTCTTCGGCGCGGTGTTCATCACGACCGCGTTGATCGGTTTCTGCCCCCTCTACTGTCCCTTCAAGCTCTCGACGTGCGCACCGACTCCGGCAAATCACTGAGTGACTCACGCGACGATCCCACCTTTTCCGCAAACATCCGGTCGTTGATCGGGCTTTGCCAGTCGGCATTCTCCCCCACTACCATTACGGCCCGTCGCGGCGGACGCGGGGCGGCTTGGGCGATGTGCACCCGAGGCCGCGGAGTATCTTCCCGCCGCCCGCGTCGTTCGACGCTCACGGACACACCTATGACCACGCTCGACAGCCACCCGGCCCAACACGCCAAACCGAAGAACACGCCGCCCGCGAACTACAACTCCCCGATCTTCGACGAGCTTGGTTTCTCGCACGACCCCAACAACCTGTACCGCCAGACCGTCGGCTCGATGCTGTACGCCGCGGAACTGATGGGCCTGCCCCACAAGGTGCAGCTCATCCTCTCGCAGCCCAAGACCGAGATCATGGTCCACTTCCCCGTGAAGATGGATGACGGGCACTACCGCCTCTTCAAGGGCTACCGCGTGCAGCACAACAACGCGCTCGGCCCGTACAAGGGCGGCCTGCGCTTCCACCACGACGTGCACCTCGACGACGTGAAGTCGCTCTCGTTCCTCATGACCATGAAGTGCTCGCTGGTCGGCGTGCCCTTCGGCGGCGGCAAGGGCGGCGTGAAGGTCGACCCGCGCAAGCACAGCAACGCCGAGATGGAGCGCATCGTCCGCCGCTTCACCGTCGCGATCGCGCACAGCATCGGACCGGATTACGACATCCCCGCGCCCGACGTCGGCTCCAACGCCCAGCACATGGCCTGGATCGCCGACACCTACTCCTTCCTCGCCGACGTCGGCGGCAAGGACCCGTCCGCCGTCATCACTGGCAAGCCCGTTGAGTACGGCGGATCGCTCGGCCGCGAAAAGGCCACCGGCCAGGGCGTCGTCGACACCCTCGTCGAGATGCTCCCCGAACTGGGCCTCAAGCCCGAGCAGTGCACGTTCAGCGTGCTGGGCTTCGGCAACGTCGGCTCGTGGTCGGGCAGGATCTTCCAGGGCAAGGGCGCCAAGATGATCGCCGTCGCCGATCACACCGGCTTCCTCAAGAACGACAAGGGCATCGACGCCGCCGACCTCGCGGCGTACGTGGCCCAGAAGGGCGGCGTCGGCGGCTATCCCAAGGCCACCAGCGTCAGCAAGGAAGAGTTCTACAAGACCAAGGTCGATGTCTTCATCCCCGCCGCTCTGGAACAGATGATCCAGGAGCCCGAGGCCAAGATGATCAACGCGACCATCATCGCCGAGGGCGCCAACGCCCCCACCACCCCCGCGGGCGAGCGCATCCTTCTGGAACGCGGCATCGAGATCCTGCCCGCGATCCTCTGCAACGCCGGCGGCGTGACCGTGTCGTACTTCGAGTGGGTGCAGAACAAGACGTTCCACTCCTGGGAGCTCGATCAGGTCGACCGCGAACTGAACAAGCACATGGTGAAGGCCGCGAGCAAGACCCGCGAGGCGCGTCGCAAGTACAGCTGTGACCTCCGCACCGCGGCGTACATCGCGGCGCTGGAGCGGCTGAACCAGGCGTACGCGAGCCGCGGCATCTTCCCGTAAGAAGAACTTCAAGCAATGACTCAGGGGCGGGGCCTTCCAGGCCCCGCCTTTTCCTTTTGGCGTTGTACCGGCTTTGAGCTTCGATGGAACCGCAATAGCTCAAGCGTTAGTATGTACTAGCATGAAAACCCTGCGACTTCGGCTCTGGGATCGGCGCACGCTGCGAAGGCTCGGATTGCTGTTCGCGTTGATCGGTGTTGGCCTTCTGCTCGCATGGAACGCGCTGGTCCGGATGCCCGGGTCGTCGCATCGCGGCCCGCTGCCGCCGCTGACGCCCGAGCAGTCCGCGCTGGCGAGCGAACTCCGCACACACGTGGAGTACCTCGCGTCATCGATCGGTCGCCGCAGCACGTTTCACCCTAAGCAACTCGCCGAATCGGCGCTGTATCTGAAGAACGAACTCGCGTCGTACGGCTACGAAGTGCGCGATCACTCGTTCGCCGGCCGCGGCAGCCCGGCGCCGAATCTCGAAGCGACCTTGAAGGGCACCAGCAACCCCGATGAGATCATCGTCGTCGGCGCGCACTACGACTCATACCAGGGAACGCCCGGCGCGGACGACAACGCCAGCGGCTGCGCGGCGGTACTCGCGCTTGCCAAACGATTCGCGGGCTCGCCGCAGCCGCGCACGATCCGCTTTGTGCTCTTTCCCAACGAAGAACCGCCGCTGTTCCAGACGCCGGAGATGGGCAGCCTGATCTACGCCAAGGCGTGCCGCGCTGCGAACGACAACATCGTGGCGATGCTCAGTCTCGAGACCATTGGCTACTACCGCGACGAGCCCGGGACCCAGAAGTACCCGCCGCTGATCGGCGGCCTGTTTCCCAGCGAAGGCAACTTCATCGCGTTCGTGAGCGATGTGTCGAGCCGCGGCTTGCTGAAGCGTGCCATCGCGGCGTTCCGCACCCACGCGGCGTTCCCCAGCGAAGGCGCCGCACTTCCCAATGGCGTGCCCGGCGTCGGCTGGTCCGACCACTGGGCGTTCTGGCAAGCGAGATACCCGGCGATTATGGTGACAGACACCGCGCCGTTTCGGAATCCGCACTACCACCAAGCCACCGACACGCCGGACACGCTGGACTACGAGCGGATGGCACGCGTTGTCGATGGGCTGGCGGCAGTGCTGCAGTCGCTGGCGTCGCCGACGCCCCGATAACACGGACACATTGCAGGGGTTGGTATCGTGTCTGCATGCGTGCATCGTTCTCCGCCATCGTGCTTGGTTCGGCAATGTGTGCGGCAATGTGTGCGGCCACTGCGCACGCCGCCGATCGCTCCGGGCCGTTGCGCTCCGAACTCGCGGCAGTGTCCGTGCACGCATTCCCAACAGAGATCGGGGCGGCATTCCGTCTGCCGCTGTTTGCGGATACCGCGCTCGACCTGACCGTGAGCCGCGTCGTGCGGCGGCCTTCGGGCGTGACGCTGCATGTCACGCTGGACGGCGATGCGTTGGGTTCGGGCACGATCACGATCGAGAACGGCGTGGTCGCGGCCGGGTTCTGGACGCAGCGTGGGATGTTCTCGATCACGCCGGAGACCAGCGTTGCGGCGCGCGATGATGGGTCCGGGGTGGCGCTGGCGCGGGTGGAGCAACTGCGGCCCGAAGAGACCGTGCGGTGCCTGTCGGTGCCGCAGCCAGTGTCAACGCGGGTCGCGGGCGTACCGGGGATCGCGGACCGTTCGGGTGAAGATGCACGGGGCCTCGCGCGCGAGGAACGCAGCGGCGCGACAAGACCTTCTGAAGAGCAGACGGCGGTTCCGAACCCATCTCCGGCAATCACGGCCGCCGCGGCCCAGCCCTGCAACTGCTCCGACGATCAGTCGATCGTGGATGTGCTGTGCGTGTACACGACCCTGGCGAAGAACGCCGCGGGCGGGGCGGCGAACCTGCAGGCCCGCTTCCAGAACGCGATCGACGCGGCGAACGGAGCGTTCACGAACTCGGGCATCAACACCGGCGGCGCGAACCGGCTGCAGCTGCGGGTCGCCGGGTACGCCGAGGTGAACTACAACGAGGTGGCGCCCGATTGGATCAACCACCTGCAGCGCGTCACCGAGACCGCCGACGGGTTCATGGACAACGTGCACGCGCTCCGCGATGCGGCCAAGGCCGACACCGTCGCGCTCGCGATCGATGACACCCGCTTCATCGGCGGGGCCGCGTGGTGGGCGATCTGGGACCAGAAAGACGCGTTCGCGTGCGTGAACTGGCGCACGCTCGGCGGCGGCGACCTGCTCTTCGCCCACGAGATCGGACACAACTTCGGCTGCGCCCACGATTACGAGAACGACGCGAACGCCCCGACCTCATACGCCCGCGGCCACTACTTCACCCACAACGGCCAGACCTACGGCACGATCATGTCGTATCCGGGCGCGATCCGCCTGCCGATGTACTCCAACCCGAACCTCATCGCGCCGGGCACCAACAAGCCCGCGGGCGTGCCGGTCGGGCAGACGCGTGCGGCGTACAACGCGCTGATGATCCAGCAGACCCGTTGGACGCTCGCGAACTACCGCGACGCCGCGGGCATCATCGACTGCAACGCCAACGGCATCGACGACGCGACCGACATCGCGACCCTGCTGAGCGTCGACGCGAACGGCGACTGCCGCCCCGATGAGTGCGAGGAGAAGCGGTTCGCCGACGCGACGACGCCCGGACCGGGGGAGGGCCGCACATGGGCACACGCGGGCGCGGACCTGAGCGAGATTCTCGCGATGTCGACGCTGCGGTGCTCGAACATCGCCCAGGTGTGGGTCGCGGGCGGCAGCTACACGCCGGGGTCCGGCTCGGCATCACGCTGGTCGAGCTTCCCGCTGCGCTCGGGTCTCTCGATCTACGGCGGGTTCCGCGGCAAGTCCCGCCCCGGCGGCGGCGAGACGTCGCTCGCGCAGCGCGTCCTCGGCGTCTCTCCCTCCACGCTCGACGGCAACATCGGCAACGCCGCCGACGAGACCGACAACACGTACTCGGTCGTGACCGGCTACGACATCGCGTCCAACGCGCGGCTCGATGGGTTCACCATCACCGGTGGGTACTCCGATTTCTCGGGCGCTGGCGTGTTCCTCAGAAACGCCGCCCCGACCATCGCGAACTGCACATTCACCGGCAACCGCGCCGGCTACGGCGGCGGGCTGCTCGCCGACACAGCGTCGAACGTGATGATCAAGAACTGCCTCTTCCACCACAACACCGCCACCGGCGGCGGCGGCGCGATCTCCGCGTACTCAGAAACGGCGCTCACCGTCGAGGACTCCCGCCTCACGCACAACTCCGGCGCCTGGGGCGGGGCGCTCGCAAGCGACGCCAGCGCGATCGTTGTCAAGACCAGCCGCATCAGCCGCAACGCCGCCACCACCTACAACGGCGGCGGGATCGACGTGAACAACTCCACCCTGAACATCTACAACACGCTCATCTCCGACAACACCGCCGCGGCCGACGGCGCGGGCCTGTGGATCGCCAACGATTCGAGCGCGGGCATCCGCAACACCACCATCGCCGGCAACACCGCGGGGCTGTACACGGGCGGCGCGACCGTCTACTTTGCGAACGCGACATTCACCAACGCCGTGCTCTGGGGCAACAGCGGCGGGCTGACCAACACGCAGGACACGAATCTCGTCTACTACGGAACAACCTCCGGGTCGCCGCAACACTCGAGCGTGCAAGGCTGGAACGGACTGCTGGGCGGGATCAACAACAACGGGACCAGCCCGCTGTTCGTGAACCCCTTCGGCGGCAACTACCGACTCGGTGCCGGTTCACTCTGCATCAACACCGGCGACAACTCAGTGCTGCTCGACTACCCGCTCGACCTTGCGGGGATGCCACGCCGCAACGGCGTGATCGACCGCGGGGCGTTTGAGTACCTCGCAAGCAACTGCCCGGCCGATCTCAACGCCGACGGCTTCGTGGACGACGCCGACTTCTCGCCATTCGCATCGGCGTACAACGTGCTGGACTGCGCCGACGTGGCGATGCCGCCGGATTGTCTGGCCGACCTGAACCGCGACGGCTCCGTCGACGACGGCGACTTCACGGTCTTCGCGGTGGCGTACGACGCGCTGCTGTGCCCGTGATCGGCAACGCTCACGCCCCCTTCCGAGCCGCGGGGGGGGGGGCGCGCCGGCGGGGGGGGGGGGGGCCGCGGGGGGGGCCCC
>JBILLU010000054.1:0-17986 GCA_044375915.1 Phycisphaerales bacterium | reverse complement strand
TGCTCGGCACCCCCCCCGCCCCCTCCGGCGCGGGGGGTTCCCCCCCCCGCGGCCGGGCGTCGGGCGCCACTATGTCTCGCCAGAACTCGCCGGCGCCGGTTCCTGCGAGCGTCCCTTCTGCGATCTCGCACGCTTCCCGCGCGGGCTGAAGCCCGCGGCTCGGGGGGGTAGGCTTCGCGGTTTCGCTACGCTAGGTGCATGTCCACCCCTCGCAAGCCCCGTCGATGGCTCCGACTGCTCGGCGTAGTTGTCGTCGCAATGGCGTTCGTATCGCTCGCCGCGTTCGGCGTGGCGTGGCAACTGATGATCAACATGCCCGGCGTGAGCCACCGCGGGCCGCTGCCGGCGTTGACGGAATCGCAGCGCACGCTGGCGGCCGAACTCAAGACGCACGTCACGCGGCTCGCGTCCGACGTCGGCAAGCGCAGCATCTACCACCCCAAGGAACTCGCCGAGGCGGCGCTGTATCTCAAGACCGAGCTCGAGTCGTACGACTACTCGGTCAAGGACCATTCGTTCCCGACGAAAGGCGCGGGCACGCCCAACCTCGAAGCAACACTGGCCGGAACCGACGCCACGCTCGCGTCCGAGATCGTCGTGATCGGCGCCCATTACGACACCACGCAGCGCTCGCCCGGCGCCGACGACAACGCCAGCGGCTGCGCGGGCGTGCTGGCGCTCGCCAAGCGGTTCGCTGGCAAGCCACAGGCGCGCACCATCCGGTTCGTGCTGTTCCCCAACGAGGAACTCCCCACCGGAGGCACGCCGGAAATGGGAAGCTGGATCTACGCCGAGAAATGCAAGGCCGCGGGCGATCGGATCGTGGCGATGCTCGCGCTCGAAATGCTCGGCTACTACAGCGACGAGCAAAACTCGCAGAAGTACCCCCCGCCGCTGTCGGCGTTGTACCCGTCGACGGGCAACTTCATCGCGTTCGTCTCGCGGTTCGATGATCGCGCGCTCGTGAAGCGCTGCGTCGGCGCGTTCCGCGAAGCCGCGGCGTTCCCGAGCGAGGGTGCGGCCCTGCCGTCGGTGATCCGCGACATCGGCCGCTCGGACCACGCATCGTTTTGGCGGGTGGGCTACCCGGCGCTCATGGTCGCCGACACGGCGAACTTTCGGAATCCGCACTATCACAAGGCAACGGACACGCCGGAGACGCTGGATTTCGAGCGGATGGCGCGGGTGGTGGATGGATTGGAGCGCGTTGTGACGAGCCTCGCAAACCGCCCATGATCTACTTCAAGGCTTCAAGAAGCGCGGGAAGGTCCTGTGTGATCACGGTCCAGACGATGTCAAAGTTGATCTGGTCGTAACCGTGCACGATGCGATTGCGCATTCCGACGATCTCGGGCCATTGCACGCGGGGGTAGCGCTCCCGCCCGACTTCGGTCACCCGGGCCGCGGCCTCGCCGATGATCTCCAGAAGGCGCACCATCGCAAGGTTGAAGATGCGGTCGCGGTCCAAGTCGGCGCGGGTACGCTGGGACGCGAGATCGATCGCTTCGCGCGCGTGATCGATCATGTGCTGGATTCGCACGCTGTCGTCATGCCGCGACATAGATCGTCCTCGCCTCGGCGAGCACCTGCTCGCGGAAATAGCGGCTCAGACACTGCGTGGTGTTGAGATCGACGCGTCGGCCCAGCAATCGCCCGAGCTCGTCCTGGATCGCGAAGAACGACAGGCCGTGTTGCACGCCACTCCCAAACTCGACGAGCAGATCAACATCGCTCGCATCGGTAAAATCGTTCCGCAGAGCCGACCCAAAGACGGCCAGACGGACAATGCCGCGGCGACGGCAGATCGCTTGCAATTCATCCATAGGTATCCGGGAGAGATCGAACGCCATACCGCATTCTACGGATACTCCTGCCGCGTCGGCCGGATCAGCGCATCGCTCAAATGCACATGCGACGGCTGGCTCACCACAAACGCCACCAGCCTCGCAATATCCTGCGGCATCAGCATGGGCCCGAACTTCTCGACCATCGACTGGTACCACGCCGTCGTGTAGCCCGCCACGATCTGAAACTCGCTCGTCACGAACGCGGGCTCGATGAGGGTGACGCGGATGCCCTTGGGCCCAAGCTCGCGGCGGGTACCCTCGGCCAGGGTCTGAATCGCGGCCTTGGTCGCGGAGTAGAAACTCGAGAACGGCGAAACGTGCCGCCCCACCACCGAGCCGAGGATCACGATGTCGCGCGGCGCCTTGAGCCACGCGTGCTTCTCCGGGTCGGGGCCGATCGCGTGGTCGGGCTGCATCGCGAGCATCCGTTTGCCCGCGGCTCGGATCATCCGCGACGCGGCGATGACGTTGGTGCGAATCATGTCGTCCCACTGCGATTCGTCGGAGGTGATGGCCGTCCCGCCCAGGCCGCGGCCAGCGTTGATGACGACGAGGTCGGCGTCGCGGGCCCGGACCGCAGTGGGCCTTCCGGTCGCGCCGAAAGTGTCGCGGGCGGTGTTGAGCATGGTCTCGATGACCGCGCTGTCGGCGCAGTCGCCGGGGGCAATCGCAACGTCCTCGTCGCCGAGTTCCTTTCGAAGAGCCTCGAGCCGCTCTTTGCGACGGGCGTTGAGGACGACCGGACAGCCGTGCGCGACCAGTTCGCGGGCGATCGCCTCGCCGATGCCGGCGGAGGCTCCGGTGACGACAGCGACGCGGTTTTTGAGCAATGTGCTGGCCATGATCGATCGTAGCAAGAAGCGCCAACGCGGTTGGTTGTCACGCCCTGTTCCTACTGTTCGAACGATTGTTCGGCTCGCACCTTTCCATTTCGGGCTCGATGGTCCATGCGCTCACCGAGGCCGTCGGTCTCGGAATGGACACTGTCCAGGTCTTCACCAAGAACCAGCAGCAGTGGCACACCAAGCCGCTCGATGACGGCATGACCCACGAGTGGCTCAGCGAACTCACTCGCCTCGGCTGGACCGATCGCGTCGTCAGCCACGCCGGATACCTCTCCAACCTCGCGACACCCGACGATGCGCTCTGGCAGAAAAGCATCGACCTCATGACCATCGAGATCGAACGCTGCGAGGCGCTGTCGATCCCGTTCCTCGTCCACCACCCCGGCGCGTTCACCACTTCTTCGCGCGAGCAGGGCATCGAACGCATCGCGCTGGCGTACAAGGACCTCTTCGCCCGCACCAAGGGCATGCGCACGACGCTCTGCCTCGAAGGCACCGTCGGCGCCGGCTCGCAGCTCGGCGGCACGTTCGAAGAACTCGCCGCCATCCGCGCCCGCTCCATCGAGCTCTCCGGCACACCGGCCCGCATCGGCTACTGCCTCGACACCTGCCACATGCACGCCGCCGGCTACGACATGCGCACCCGCGCGAGCGCCCTTGCCGCCCTCGAACGCTTCGACGCCATCTGCGGCCTCTCGAACCTCAAGGCCTTCCACATCAACGATTCCAAAGGCCCCTGCGGCTCGCACCTCGACCGCCACGACCACATCGGCAAGGGCACCATCGGCGGCTCGCTCCCCGACCCCACGCCCGACGCTCTGCGCGATTGCGGTTTCGCGGCCGTCGTGAACCATCCCCGCCTTCGTGACGTACCCAAACTTCTCGAGACCCCCAAGGGCGACGACCCCAGTGGCCGCCCGTGGGACGCTATCAACCTCTACATGCTCCGCTCCCTGATCGACGGCTCATCCAAGTTCCCCCTGCCCCAACCGACCGAAAGCCCCGCCCGTACCCGGCCTCGCAACGAGCCCAAACGAGCAAAGAAAGCGGTCTCGGTTCCCAAGTCCGGCAAGAAACCGGCCTTACCCAAGACATCCACCAAGAAGAAACCCGCGGCCAGTTCCACACGATCCGTCGCCCGAACGCCCTCGACCGCGAAAAATCAAACAAAGTCCGAAAAGTCGAGGTCCAGAAGGCCCCGGTAAACAGCCGATCCAAGGAAGTCATGACTACCAAGACCCGCACCTCTCTTCAACACACCCTGGCACTCGGCACCGTCGCCGCGGGCTCCGTTCTGGCCTGTTCCTTGTTGGTGGGCTGCGCGGGTGGCGGCGGAAACGCGCGTCCGTCCGGCAACGCCGAGACCAGCCGCGCTGTGAACGATGTGCCCGACGCACCACGCACCAAGCAGACGGTCGCGGATCAGGCGCTCGACCGCGCTCAGAAGCTCCTCGCGCAGGGCATGAAGCGTCCCGCGCTCGTCGAGTTCGAGCGGGCCATCGAGAACAACCCCAGCCTCCCCAGCGCGTACATGGGCGCTGCGGAAATCTACCGCGAGCAAGGTGATTACGAGTCCGCCGCCGTGCGCTTCGGCCAAGCTGCCGACCTCATGCCGCAGAACTTCGAGCCCCGCTACAAGCAGGGCCTGATGCTGCAACTGCTCAACCGCCTGCACGAGGCGGTGAAGGCGTACATCAAGGCGCTCGAGATCAACCCCAACGACTTCGAGGCCAACCTCAACGTCGCGACGGCGTACCTGCAGCTCGGCGAGGCCAGCAGCGCGCTGCCCTTCGCGCAGCGCTCGGTCCAGATCAACCCCAAGAGCGGCCCGGCCCACGCCAACCTCGGTTCCATCTACAGCACCCTCAACCGCCACCAGGACGCAGTGAACGAGTACCGCCAGGCGCTGGAACTCGTTGAGCTCTCCCCCCCGCTGCTCTTGAACCTCGCCAACAGCCTCGGCAAGATTGGGCGCTTCGACGAGATGCTGAACACCTTGAACCAGGTGATCCGCATCCAGCCTTCCGCCGCGGCGTACGAGCGCACCGGCTTCGCCCACTTCCGCCTCGGCCGCTTCGACGAGGCCCTCAAGGCCTTCCGCACCTCCGTCGAGATTGACCCCAACTACGCCCCCGGCCACACCGGCATCGGCGTCTGCCTGCTCAACGAGTACGAGTTCGCCAAGCGGGCCAACGACGAGTTCCGCTCCGAGGGCCTCAAGCATCTGCGCCTCAGCGTGCAGCTCGACCCTCGGCAGAACCAGGTCATCGACCTGATCAACCGGTATCGCTAAGCCCGCCGGGTTCCCAGAGCTTCTCCTATGCTCCCTTTCCACACGAAAGGGCACGCATGTCCACAACTTCCGAAGCATTCGCCAAGGGCCTCGAAGGCGTTGTCGCCGGTGAAACCAGCATCTGCTCCCTCGATCAGGGCGGCCTGTTCTACCGCGGGTACGAGATCCACGATCTCTCCGAGCACGCCACCTTCGAAGAAGTCGCTCACGTGCTGCTCGTCGGTCACAAACCCAGCGCCAGCGAACTCGCCGCGTTCAAGGCCGAGCTCGTCGCCGAGCGGCCGCTGCCGTCGCCGGTCATCGACTTCCTGAAAACCGCGGGCCCGTGGCTGAAGACCGGCTTCGCCGTGCCGATGGACGTGCTGCGCACCGCCGTCTCGATCCTGGGCCACCTCGACAAGGACTGCCAGGACAGCTCGGCAGCCGCCAACCTCCGCAAGTCCAAGCGTCTGCTCGCCAAGACCCCGACCATCATCGGGCACATGCAGAACATCATCGATGGCAAGCCCATCGTCGGCCAGGAGAAAGGCGGCGACCCCAGCCTCGACCACGCCGCCAACCTGCTTTACATGATGACCGGCACCAAGCCGCCGGCCGAGTACGCCCGCTGTATCGACGTCTCGCTCATCCTCTACGCCGAGCACGACTTCAACGCCAGCACCTTTACCAGCCGCTGCATCGCCGGCACGCTGAGCGACATGCACGGCGCGGTCACCGGCGGCATTGCGGCCCTGAAGGGCCCGCTCCACGGCGGCGCGAACGAGGCCGCCATGGAGATGCTCAAGGAAATCCGCACTTTCATCGAGGGCGGCAAGGGATCGATCGAAGACTTCATGAAGAAGGCCTACGCCGAGAAACGCAAGCTCATGGGCTTCGGCCACCGCGTCTACAAGAACGGCGACCACCGCGCCCCCATCCTCGGCAAGCTCGGCCGCGCCATCGCCGCCAAACAAGGCCCCAGCCAGCTCAAGTGGTTCGAGATCGGCGACGAGGTCCAGCGCATCATGCTCCGTGACAAGAACATCCACCCCAACGTGGACTTCCCGTGCGGCATGACGTACTTCGTCATGGGCATCCCCGTGCCGCAGTACACCCCCATCTTCGTCGCCGCCCGCATGAGCGGCTGGTGCGCCCACGTGATGGAACAGCACGCCAACAACCGCATCATCCGCCCGCTGAGCCTCTACACGGGTGCACCGGTGCGGAAGTGGAATGGGTGAGGAAAAGGGCCAAAGGGCCAAAGAGCCAAAGCTCCAAAGAGCCAAATCGACTAAACCGTGTCTGAAACCGCTCGCAGGCCGGTCTCCCTTTCCTAAATTTGGCCATTTGGCCATTTGGCCCTTTGGCTATTTGGCCATTTGCTGTCTTCAGCCGACATACCCTGCACCGTGACCCCCGCCACCCGCAACTTCATGGAGCGGATCCGCCTCAAGGCGATGGCTGTCGTGCTGGCCGTCATCGTCGCCGCGGTCGGCGTGATCGCCTGGAGCACGATCCCCGCCTGGCCGGTGATCGGCGTCGGCGTCGCGGTGGTCGCGGTCGCGCTCAACGCCATCG
Source organism: Phycisphaerales bacterium (assembly GCA_044375915.1). Taxonomy (GTDB): domain Bacteria; phylum Planctomycetota; class Phycisphaerae; order Phycisphaerales; family UBA1924; genus JAFEBO01. The sequence goes on along the minus strand of JBILLU010000054.1, from coordinate 11,444 downwards.
GATCACGACTCGAACGCGCCGTCTGCTACAGCTGCGGCCAGTCGCTCGACGGCCAGCCCGTCGGCGAACGCGGCAGCATCTGCCCCGGCTGCGGCTCGATCAATCAGCCCTTCCTCGCCAAGCGCGAGTCCGAATCCAAGCAGGCCTGATCGCCTCTCAACTCAGTTCTTTGCAACGGTCGCGATCCACCCGCCGCCAAGCACCAGCTCGGGCCGCGACGTGTCGTAGAGCACGATCGCCTGTCCCGGTGTCACCGCCTGCTGCGGCTCATCGAATCGCACCTCGAACGCCCCGCGCCTCCCCGACGGCACCGGCCCCGGCGTCGTGTCCTCCACGATCCGCACGCTCGCGTGCACCGCGTCCGTGTTGTAGCGATACTTCGCGAAGACCGGCGTCCACGCGCCCTCGCTGATGCCGTGCGCCCTGGGCTCGATCAACCAGTTCGCCTCGTTCGCCACGCACGACACGCAGTCCAGCAAGTCCTTCGGCCCGACCGTCACCGTGTTCGCTTCCACATTCTTCGACACGACATACACCGGATACCCGAGCGCAATGTTCAGCCCGCGGCGTTGCCCGATCGTGAACCGGTGCTGCCCCGCGTGCGTGCCGACGACCTTGCCCGCCGGGTCCACGAACGCTCCCTCACGCGCCAGCGTCGGATCACGCCGCTCCAGCATCCCCGCGTAGTCGTTGTCGGGAACAAAGCAGATCTCCTGGCTGTCCGGCTTGTCGAACACCGGCAGGCCCAGCTCTCGGGCCACGTCCCGCACCCGCGGCTTCTCCATCCCGCCGATCGGCAACATCATCGCGTTCAGCCGCGCCCGCGGCGCTCCGAACAGCACATACGACTGGTCCTTGTCCGCGTCGACGCCCCGCAAGAGTGTCGCGCTCCCGTCGGAGCCACGCCCGATCCGTGCGTAATGCCCGCTGGCAACAAAGTCCGCGCCGATCTGCTGCGCATACTCGTGCAGCTTGCCGAACTTCAGCCAGTCGTTGCAGCGCACACACGGATTAGGCGTCCGTCCCGCGGCGTACTCGCCCGCGAAGTAATCCACAATCCGCCCGAAGTCCTTCTTGAAGTTGCACACATAGAACGGCACGTCGAGCAACGCCGCCACCGCCCGCGCATCCGCCGCGTCGTTGATCGAGCAACACCCCTGGTGCCCGATGCGGATCGTCCGCCCGCCCTTCGCCGGAGCCGGGCACGCCGCCGCCTGCTCATACGGCACCATCTCGTCGATCGTCTCACCCGGAGACCCCAGCCGCATGAAGCAGCCCACGACCTCGTACCCCTCACGCTGCAAAAGAGCCGCGGCGACGGACGAGTCCACACCGCCGGACATGGCGACCAGCACCTTGCCCTTGCGCGAAGCCGAGTTGTTCGTACCAGCGTCGATCACGACAAATCGTAGGGAAACGGCCGCTTGTCACACCATCACCCTCTGATCCCGTTCACCTCCCCACCACCGCATCCCCTAGAACCCGAACACCGTGTCAAACAACCGTGGCACCCACCCCTTCTTCGACGCGTCCCGCACCTGGCCCTCGTTCTTCGAAGAAACCATCAACTCCGCCAACTGGCTCGAGAGCACTGTGTTGCTCGTGGTCACGTCTTCGGTGCGGCAGTTGCCGGCCAGCAGGATCGTCGTGATCTCCTCGTCCTTCGTGATGGTCTTCTTCGCCTCCAGCACGAGCACGCCATTGGGCTTCACGTCGATGATTGTCGCGGTGATCTTCGCGCTGAACTTGTCGGTGCGGTCGTAGTTGCCCTTGCCCTCCCACTTGGGCTTGCCGGAGACATCCAGTTCCATGAGCGGATTGCGATCCGACGGCTGCGCCCGCGTCTCCAGCAGCGAAACAAGATCCGGAAACTTCTTCAGCGCCGCCTGGAACGACATCGTCTTTTCGCTCTTCGCGTCGGCGTCACTGCTCGCCTTGCTCTGCTCGTCGATCAGGATCGTGATCAGGTCGTTCTTGTTGAACGCCTTGGGCTTGGGCGCCGGCACGAAGATCAGACTCGCATCCTGCAGCGGCTTCTGCGCGGCTTCCGGCTGCGCATCCGGCGGCGGGGCGTCCTTCTCATCGCGCAGCAGGCTCTGCCCGCTCGCCGCAAGCGTCACACACGCGATCCCCATCAGCAACGCCACGCACTTCTTCATACACACGCTCCACACGGGCATCGCCCGCGATTCGAATCATCCGGTTGCGACGTCAATCATCCAGCGGCAGGAACTTCATCTTCTTCGTCGGCCGCTTCCCGCCCGGCGTCTTGGCCTCGACGATGATCGACCCGTCCGGACGCTCGGTCACTCGCTGCACTTGGATCGACCCCACCGTCGCACTCTTCGTCGGTGCCGCACGCGCGATCGGCTCAGGCTTGGGTTCCGGCGCCGGCTCGTCGCCGCCGAAAACGGTGTCCTGCGGCGGCTCCGCACTCACGACCGCCTGCCCCGGCCCGATCACTTTCGCCCGCACACGAGCCTTTGGATTGGTCGTCGGCGCCAACTCGATCATCTCGCCCTCTCGCCCGGGGGCCAGCGCCCGTGCCTTGATGTTCACCACGATCGACCCCGACAGGCACGCCACCGTCACGATGTCGCCACGCCGGATCAGCACCGCGAGCTCAACATCATCCTGCACAAAGACCTGCCCGGCTTCGATGCGGTTCTTCACAACCATGCCAAGGAGTTCGTCCGCCTCCGCATACCGCTCTCCGGGCGTGACCCACCGGTCCTCGCGGAGCAGATGCTCATCGCTCACGACGTCGCCGCGCTTGAGCGCCGCCCGCGACGCCGCGATCGCACGCCGCTGCTCGATCCGCACCCGCACCGTCCCCGCCGCCGCGATCTTGTCGCCCTCAAAGACCCGCACCATGACCGGAACCTGCCCGCCAAGCCCGGTCGGCTGGATGTCGAGCGTGTGCCCGTCCGCCGTCATCGCCAGCAGCTTCTCGTCGCCCGCGCCAAAGCTCAGCCGAACATCTCCGGCCTCCGCACGCAGAAACGACACCAGCCGAGCCGCCACCGCGCCCCGGACCGTTGACTCGTGAATCTCCGCCGCGTTCCGCCACTCCACCACCGGGGCGGACCGCATCACGGCCGGAGCCGTCCCGATCGGCTTGCTCTCCGCAGCGACGAGCGGCCTGCTCGGCCGCACCATGCAGCGATCCCCGCTGAACGCGAGCACTCCAAGCCTCGCGCTCGGCCGCGCCGCCTTGATCGTGTCCCGCAACTGATCGATCCCGATCTCCGCCGAGCCATCGGCCGCGATTCCCGCCAGCACCTCGACATCGCCGAGCTCGACCGCATGCGTGCCCTCGAGCGTCGCGATCTCGCGGAGCGCGATCGCCCTCCCACTCTCGACGCGAGCCGACGAGTGCAGCGTGATCGTGTCGCCACGCACGCCCGAAGCGCACAGAGCCAGCGCGCCCAGAGCCGCAGCGACCATCGCACGAAATTGCGTTGCAACCAACGCCACGCCTGCGCCTCCTCACCGGGCTCCGCCCGGCAACCGCATCACCGACGGATCTGCGCCACCGAACGCAGCGAGTCGTCCGCCGCTCGGATGCTCTGGCTGTTGAACTCAAACGCCCGCTGTGTGCGGATCAGTTCGATCATCTCTTTCGTCGGATCGACGTTCGAGTTCTCCAGGAACCCTTGCCGGATCGTGCCGCGGTTGTCGGTCCCGGGCTCGCCGGTCGTCGGAGGTCCGGAGCCCGCCGATTCCGTGTACAAGTTCTCGCCCATCTGCAAGAGACCGCCCGGATTCGGGAAGGTCGCCAGCTGAATCTGCCCCTGCAGCTGCGGCACGGTCGACCCGCTCACCGTCGCGTAGACCCGACCCGCCGAGTCAATCGACACCGCCGTCGCCGACGGATCGATCGTGATCACCGGCTGCACCCGACGCCCCTGGTCATTCGCCAGCACCAATTCGCGGTCCGCGTTGAGCGCCAAGTTGCCCGCCCGGGTGTACCCCGTCGTCCCGATGTTCTGCTCCACCCCGACCTGCAGGAACCCCTGCCCTTCGATCTGGATGTCCAGCGGCCGCCCCGTCTGCAGCGGCGCACCCTCGGAGAAATCCAACTGCGTACTCGCCACCTTGACACCCAGGCCGACCTGCACGCCCGCCGGCGTCTTGTCGCCGATCGCGTTCTCCACGCCCGGCTGCTGCTTCTGCAGGTACAGCAAGTCCTGATAGTTCACGCGGCTCGACTTGAACCCCGTGGTGTTGATGTTCGCCAAGTTGTTGGCCGTCACGTCGAGCGCGGTGTTGAGTGCCGACAGACCCGAGGAAGCCGATTGGAGCGCATTGATGGCCATGGGATCGCTCTACGCAACGGGTGTGCCGCAAGAGTCAGTTGGAGTGGCACAGTGGCGAAGTGGCAGAGTGCCACAGCAACAAAACAACGCGGCACCCTGTGCCACTTTGCCACTTTGTCAATTTGTCACTTCGCAGCCGCTTACGCCAACCGCCCGAACGTGTTGATCGCCCGCTCCATCATGCGGTCCGCGGCTTGGATCACCGCGATGTTCGCGTCCACCTCGCGCGAGGCGCTCTGAACCTGCATCAACGCCCGGATCTCTTCCACGCCCGATTCCTCGATCTGCCCCTGCTTCACCAGCCCCGCCGATTCCGCCGCGTTCGCCACCAGCGACGCCGGTGCTTCGAGAATCGTCCCGCCCCGCTTGGTGATCGCCTGCTCGTTCTTGACCGAGAAGACGCCGATCCGCCCCACCTCGCGGCTGTCCACGTACACCCGTCCGTTCGACGAGATCGAAATCTCGCCCGGCGGCAGCGTGATCGATCGCCCCGAATGGTCCAGCACCGCCGCCCCGCTCGTCGCCTGTACCAGTTTTCCCTGGGAATCCCGCGTGAACCGCCCGTCGCGCGTCAGGAGCGCCGTCCGCCCGGAATCCCGCGGCCCGCCCTGCACCTGAAAGAACCCCTCGCCCTCAATCGCCAGGTCCAACGGGTTGCCGGTGATCTTTGCCGATCCCTGCGCAAGATTGACCCGCGTCGGCATCGCCAGCACGCCCGCCCCCAGCCGCTCCAGCATCGCGTCCGATGGCGCACCGAGGATCTTGTCCTCCTGCCGCGCGACCAGTCGCTGCTTCATCGCCGGGATATCCGCCTTAAAGCCCGCCGTATCCATGTTCGCCAGGTTGTTGGAGAACACGTCCTGCCGGTACATGGCACCAAGCAGGCCGGAGGACGAGATCTGGACGCCGTAGTTCACGAGGGTCCGGACGCAAGGGGCGTGCCGGGCGGAGAAAACTCAAATCTCAAAGCAGCAGAGCTCGAATCAAGGCAGGGCTACACAATCCCGCAATGCTCGATTGGCGCTTTGAGCTTTATCGCTTTGAGCTTTACTTCGACAACCCCTTCATGCTCCCCGTGCGCCGCGCGTTGTAATACCGCGTCAGCGAGTCCTCGATGATCGCGTGGGCCGCCTCGGCGGGCATGACCTCATCGACCGCGACGTCCTTGCCCTCGAGCATCTTGTAATCCTCGAAGAATCGCTTGAGCATCTTGAAGATGTGCTTGGGGAAGTCGCTGGCCTTCTGGAACTCCGAGTAGATCGGGTCCTGCGCCATCACCGCGATGATCTTGTGATCCGGGTCACCCTGGTCGATCATCGACATCAGCCCGACCGCCCGGGCCTCGCAGATCGTCATCGCCGGAATGTCCTCGGTGCAGTACACCAGGACGTCAAGCGGATCGTCGTCCTCGGCCAGTGTTTGAGGGATAAATCCGTAGTTCGCGGGGTAGTACACCGCGCTCGACAGCACCCGGTCGACCTTCAGAAGCCCCGACCCCTTATCGATCTCGAACTTCAGGTTCGAGCCCCGCGGGATCTCGATGACCGCCCGGAAATCGCCCGGCAGCGGCTTGTTCTCGATACCCGGCGTCACATCGTGCCACGCATGGATCATGGCCGAGCGTAGCAATCGCGAGCCCCGCCCAGCGGCCTGCACCCTCCCGCACGGCGAAATCCCTGATCCGACGAAATCCCTGTTCCAGAGCTCGCGCAGGCTTGACGATCGGCCTTCCGCCTCCAATCATGTTGTTGAGACTCATTCTCAATAAACTTTCCGAGGTGCCCATGGCCTTCGCCCCCTTCGACGACCCGCCTCAGCCAGCGTCCAACCAGCCCGCCGCGGCCCCCAAGTGCCCGGTGCACGCGTGGATTCCATCGCGGCTCGCGGGCGTGCGCCCCTCCGTTCTCCTCAAACGCGGCGGGGTCGGCTTCGCCACCCTTTTCACCCTCGCCGGTCTCAAGTGTGTCCTGCTCTACGTCGTCGCGCCCGCCGCCGTCGCGGCGTTCGCGCTCGCCCCCGCCTCGTCGGAGTCCATCGATGTCCAGCAAATGCCCCTTCGCTGCCCTGTTACCGGCCACGATGCGTCCGCCGTCTTTGCACCCGCAGATCAACTACCCCCCGCGCCCGCCGCTGACGCTGGAACTCAAAGAGAAGACCCGCCAGCAGCACGATGACGCCGAGCACCACGGCCTGCACGCCGTGATGTTCGGTTCCCAAGGCGTCGACGCCGCCCGCGCCGCGTACGTCGGCACACTCCAGCAGCACCTGCACATCCAGATCGCGTTCGAGCGCGAACTCCGCGCTCTCGCGAAGAACTCGCCGCTGTTCGCGACTGTTGTGCATGACGAGCACTACCACCTCGCCGCGCTGCGCGAGGACTTGCACGCGTTCGGCGCCGCCGATGTCGACGCAACGCCCGGCACCCAGCGCTTCGTCGCGTACATCGAGCACGCCGCCAGCCACAACCCGCTCGCGCTCCTCGGCGTCTTCTACGTCTTCGAAGGCTCCACCAACGGCGGCACCATCATCGCCATGCGCGTCCGCGAACTGCTCGGACTCGAAGGCGACCAGGGCACACGCTTCATCAACCCCCACGGCAATCAGGTCCGCCCGATCTGGATGAAGTGGAAGGCAAGCGTCGACGCCCTGACGCTGACCGACGCCGAGCGCGACGCCGCGATCGCTGGCGCCCAGGAAGCATTCCGCCTCTCGGAAGCCGTGCTGAGCGATGTCGCCGTGAGCACCAGTGGAACCGGCCTCCGGACGGTCGGCGGCGCCTCTCGTTCACGCAGCGCGGTGTAGAAAAAGACCGGCCGGAAGCCGGTCCCACTGCGATCACCCACCCGGCTTCTTCAGCCTCGACACCAGCGTCGAGGCCTTCACCTCCACGCCCTTCAGGATCGAATCCAGCGCCTCGCGGCTCGGCGCATGGTCCATCCCCATCGCGCGGCTGATCGCTTCCTTCTTCACCAGGCTCGCCAGCGACAACAGAAACGAGTGCATCCCCTCGCCCGGGTCCGAGCCGGTGTTGCCGTTGATGAGCGCCGGCAGATCATCGTCCGCGCCCTCGCGGATCTTCTCCTTCACCAATGGCGTGCCGATCAAGACTTCCGTCGCCGGCACCACCTTGGCGCCGAATCCTTCCAGCGCGGGAAGCAACTTCTGAGCACAGATCGCCCGCAACGTGTTTGCGATTGCGCTACGGATGAAGCCGTGGTCGGTCCGCGGGAAGAACTCCAGCATGCGGCTGAACGCCTGCATTGTGTCCGCCGTGTGCATTGAACCGAAGACCAGGTGTCCAGTCTCCGCGGCCTGGATCGCCGCCAGCACCGTCGCCTGATCGCGGATCTCGCCGATCATCACCACGTCCGGGTCCTCACGCACCACGTACCGCAGCGCGGTCGGATAGTCGACCACATCGATCCCGATCTCGCGCTGGCTCACGATCGACTTCTTGGGCACGAAGCGGTACTCGACCGGGTCCTCGACCGTGATGATGTTGTCGCTGCGTGTGGCGTTGATCTGCTCGACCATCGCCGCCAGAGTGCTCGACTTGCCCGAGCCGGTGACGCCGACCACAAGAATCAAACCTTCGGTGTTCTCCGTCACCAGCTTGGAGTAGATCGGCGGCAGGTGCAACTGCTCGTAACTGGGAATCTCGGCCTTCACCCGCCGGATCGCGGCGTGGGTGTGCCCGCCGCTACGGAACATGTTGACGCGGAAACGATCGCCGTCGGGCAGGTGCGTCGAGAAGTCGAGGTTGCCGCCGTTCTCGTAGCGCTCCTTCTGCACCGGCGTCAGCACCGGATCGAGCAGGTGGTCGGCCTCTTCTTCCGTAATCGGCGGTGAATCCACCGAGCGCAGCAGCCCGCCGATGCGGTACGTCGGCGGCACGCCGACCTTGATGTGCAGGTCCGAGGCGTCGAGCTTCTTCATGCCGCCGAGCAGCCGCTGGATGGTGAGACTTCCGGTGATCATGCGAACCTCCCGAAGTTGCAGCAGCGTATCACAACAGTCACGGGCCGCGGCTGGGGCCGAAATCGATCCCGCTCCCGCCGCGCATCCGGCGCGCCTTGAATGATGATTACGTCAGCAGCACCGCGACGTGGTTCACATTCGTCCCCGTCGGCCCGGTGCGCAGGTGCACGGCGGCGCCGCTCGCCACCGCGTTCAACTCCGCGAAGAATCCGAAACTGTCGTGATCCCGCAGCGCCCGTGACGGATCGATTCCGTGCGATCGCGCGAGTCGCAGCGTGTCGCTGGTGACGATCGCGCCCGCGGCGTCGGTCGGGCCGTCGACGCCGTCGGTGGAATAGCACAGGCACACGAACGGGCAGTCGCGTTCTTCAAGGAGCATCGCCACGCGGAGCGCGAGTTCTTGGCTGGGGCCTCCGGTGCCGGGTGCGTGCCCGACGTTGACGGACCACTCGCCGCCGAGCACGACGGCTTGGCCGGGCGCGAGGCCTTGGATCAACAGTTCTGCGACTTCTTCGACCGGGCGCTCGATCCGGTGTTCCTCGCGGAACCCAACGTCACGTTTGTGCGCGAGCGATTCTGCGGCGGCACGCACAACGACGTCGTTGTGCGCGATGATCGACGTTTTGACGCGATCAAAGATGGACGATCCGGGTTTGGGGGTTTCGGGGAGTGCGCCGAGCGTGCCGCGGGTGAGGTGGACGGTGATCGCGGGGGCGATGGTGGTTGCGCTTCGGCGCTGCAATGCTGCGAGCGCGTCGGCGAAGGTGCTGGGGTCGGGGGCGAAGGGGCCGGAGGCGATGACGTCGAGGCGATCGCCGATGACGTCGGAGATGACAAAGCAGTCCACGGGCGCGGGGCACAACGCGGCGAGTTGGCCGCCCTTGAGGGTTTCGACGTGTTTGCGCACGGCGTTGAGTTCGCCGATGGTGGCGCCGGCCCGGAGCATGGTGCTGGTGACGCGGCGGAGATCGTCGAGCGAGATACCCGGCGGCGGCGAGGCGAGATGGGCGGAGCCGCCGCCGGAGAGGAGGGCGAGAAGGCGTGCGTTTGGGGGAACGGCTGCGATGAAGTTCCGTGCCGCGGCGGCGAAGTCGAGGTTGCGCTGCGTCGCGAGCGGGTGATCGCAGGGCATCGCGGTGATGGCGTGGCGTGCGAGCGAGTCGCGGGCGTCGGGGTCGAGTGCCGCGAGGCGTTCGGGCACTGCGGCGACGATGCCGCGGTCGAGGCGATCCCCCACTGCTTCGACGGCGGCACGGGTCATCTCGAGCGATGCTTTGCCGATGGCGAAGAGATGGATGCGATCGGTTGGGGCGAGCGTGTCGCGGTGGGACGCGAGCGCGGCGAGCGTGGATCGGCGCGGGTCGGCCGCGGCTTGGATCGCGGCGAGGGCGGCGCGGGCTTCGGCGATGAGATCGTCCAATCGCGGCACGGCGGCAGCGTATCGCGTCGGTGTCGTGGGCGGGTGTCCGCGGCTGCAGGACCGGTCGCGTCCACACTGCCCGACCTCAGAGCAGGTCGGGCAGTGGCACCCGAGCAGTGGCACCCGACTCGAAATAACGAACCCACCCCCCCTGCCCCCTCCCTCTGGGAGGGGGAGTGGCGGTTGGTTACTTCGGTGGCGCGGCGGGAGCGTTGCTTGGTTGCTCCGCGGCTTGCACGTTCTTCTGGATGTTCTTGAGGAACTCATCGCTGGCGCGTTCGACGAACGGGGTCGCGCTGCGGGCCTGTTCGTACGCCGCGGTGAGCCACTGGGCGTAGGCGTCGTGCGGGACGAGGCCTTCCATGCGGGCGACCTGTTTGCCGTCTTTGAGGATGACCGTTGTCGGGACGCTGAAGGCGGCGAGCCGTACGGCCGCGGCGTTGTCCTTTTCGATGTCGACGTAGACGGGCAGGAAGTCGCGGTTGATCTGAGCGACGATCGACGGTTCGACGAGCAGCGTGCGTTTCATCTGCTGGCACGGCGGGCACCAATCGGCCGTGGCGAACGCGAAGACGACTTTGTCGGACTTCGCGGCTTCGGTGATCGCGGCTTCGAGCGAACTGCGGCCCTGGAAGACCTCGGGCGTCGGAGCGACGCCGCCGCCGGCGAGGCGCTGGATGATCAGAATGGAGACGATGATCGCGGAAGCGACGCCGAGGATGTTGACGAGGCGGTTCATGGGGAGGCACTTGGCACTAGGGACTGGGCACTGGGCACTGGGCACTGGGCACTGAGGTCTGACGGAGAAGAAGACATCAAGGCATGAGTTGAGGATTGCGAATTGATTACAGGTCGAGCGCGTTGGTGTTGGGGTCCATTTGTTCGATCATGCGTTCGATGTAGCGCCAGGCGTTGAGGGTGGTTCGCACGTTTTTGAGATTGGCTTCGGCGAAGCCGGCGGCGACGGCTTGGGTGTAGTTCTGACGCTCGGCGTGGGCCCAGGCTTTGAGACGTTCGAGCTCCGGCGTGGTGTTGGATGCCAGTGCCGCGTCGAGGGCTTCGCGGGTTTCCATGATGTCCATAAGGAACCCGGGGGGCAGGGACTTGTCGGCGTCTTTGGCGGGGCCGCCGAGGAGGAGCAGGAGCGCGTCGGCCCGGGACTCGGGGTTGAGCAGGGTGTCGCGGGCCTTGGTGAGGTCGGCGCCGATGTCCTGATCGCCCCCGGCGTCGGGATGGGCGGACTGGACCTTGGCGAGGAAGGCGCGGCGGACGGCGGCGTCGGTCAGGTCGAACCGGCGGGGCAGGCCGAGGATGGCGAAGGGATCGAACATACGCGTGGTGGGCGGGCGGGACTCTACAGTGCAGCCTCATGCTGAAGCACCTTGGCATTGTTGGTGTGAGCCCCGAGGGAGCGGCGATCTTCTATCGCCAGATCTCGCGGGCGTGCTCGCACCTGTTGCCACCCAATGAGCAGCCGGCGATCTCGGTGCACAACGAGCCGATGAACCAGTACATCGATGCGATCCGCAAGGACGACTGGCACACGGTCGGGAACCTCTTGCGGCGATCGGCCGAGATGCTCGCCCGCTGCGGGGCACGCGTGTGCATGACGCCGGACAACATCGTGCAGCACGGCCTGCACCTGGCTCAGGCCAACTCACCGATCCCGTGGATGACGATGTCGGACCTCGTCGCGAAGGCGATCGAGTCGGACGGGCGGAAGAAGG
>JBILLU010000004.1:0-45958 GCA_044375915.1 Phycisphaerales bacterium | reverse complement strand
GGAAACCGTCGGGTCGGCACTCGGCACAGACCCAGATCGAAAAGGCCGGGGTGGGATTCGAACCCACGAAGCTTGCGCAACGGATTTGCAATCCGCTCCATTTGTCCACTCTGGCACCCGGCCGTTGAGCGGAAGAGGAGCATAGCACGCTGCCCGAAACGGGGACGCCCTTGGGCGATCGGACATCCGCTCACAAGAAACCGAATTCGGGCTCACCGGCGCGATCGGGTCGTCTTCTGGCTCTTCTGCCCCGCTCTCCCCCGGGCTAGCCTTTCGCCGATGTTCATACCCATGAACCCTTTGCAGCGCCTCGGGCTTGCTCTCGCCTTCGTCGCCGCCGCGTACACCGCAGCGCAGGAAGCGCCCCCGAAGCGAGACTCCGACGCGGCGTATCCGACCGCTCCAACGGTCGACGGCACCAGTAAGAGCCCGACGAGCGACAGCAAAGACGCCGCAACGTCGATCCCGGGGTTGACCAGCGAGACCTTCACGGTACCGCCGGGGCGCTACTACCCCGAGGGCACGTTCCTCGTCCGTCGTACCGGAACGTTGCGGAGTCTCAAGACCGGCGAGGTGCTCTTCATTCCGGACAAGCCGACGCACCGCGATTCGCGCCGAAGGGGCGAACGGCCGATGGTGCTGCTGCCGTGCCAGACGCTTGCAGCGATGCAGTCGAGCGTCAACGGCGCGATCGATCCGCTGCAGGCCCGTGTCGAGGTTTCGGGGCAGCTGTTTGTCTACCGCGATCGCCAGCAGCTGCTGCCGACGGTGTTCTCGTCGCTGCCGACGGCACCCGACGCCAAGCCAGCCGCCAAGCCCAAGCCCTCCGATGAGGACGCTGCGACCGCCGTACAGCCGACCGATGACCCCGAAGTTTCGGACATGATCACGTCGCTCGAGAATCGCCGCGGGGAAATGGCCGTGCTGCCACGAACAGGCAGCGGCCAGGAACACGACGAGAAATCCGCGAAGTCACTGGTGCCCGAAGGAACCCTGATCACCGACCGCCGCGGCCGGCTGACGCGCGTGAAGGACAAGCTCGCGGTCGCATTCGACGGCGACGCCAACACCAAGTCCGATCCTTCGATGATCGTGATCCCTTCAAGGTCGCTGGAGCGCCTGGAAGCCAGCCTTGGTCCCACGACCGACGGCGTTGTGGTCGTTGTGACAGGGCGCGTCTTCGCGTACCGCAATCAGAACTACATCCTGCCGCTGCTGGCGCAGATCGAAGCCGACGGCCAGCTCAAGCCGATGCAGTAGGCCCGCGCCGAAACGCACACGCACAGGGAGAGGGGCGATGCTCAGCCGAGTGGTCTTCGAAGTCGGAACGGCCTCGCTCTTCGCGACCGATCGCTCGTCCATCTCGCGCGGCTTCTTCCTGCTCATGCTCATCCTGCTGGGCACCGTGGCGGTGATCACGATCACCGCGCTTGTCCTCCAGTCGCGCCGCCGTGCCCACCTCCGAAGTCTGGCGGCCGACACCAAACGCCGCCGCAGCGAGGACCCGTGGAAAGTCAGCGCCGAACGCACCGAGGCGCCGAGCGCCGACGAGCTGTATCGCGCCAGCGGCTTCGACAAAGACGACACCCGCATCGAAGACTCGCCCCGAGATCCAGACCGCAACCCCGACGAGCCCCGAGCGTAAGCGAGGGGGAAGATTGGTCGACGCCACGGACCCGCTCGCTCACGCTCGGGGCTCGTCGAGACATGGGCGACGCCGCACCAGTGCAGACCGCGAACAATGCACCGTGACGTCGTCTTCCCAACCCATCTCGGTCCTCATCACCGGCGGCACCCGCCGCGTCGGGTTGGCCATCGCCCGGGCCTTCGCCGCCCACCGCCGCGGTTCACACCTGATCCTCACCACCCGTGAAGCCGGACCCGACGCCGCCGGCGCCAAGAGCGAACTCGAAGCCCTCGGCGCCAGCGTCCGCATCGAGCGGCTCGACACCGGCGACCTCACCGCGGTCGAGGCTTTCGCACAGGGCCTCGTCCGCTCGCGCGACGCGCTCGATGCGGTTGTGCTCAACGCCTCCAGTTACGACGAAACGCCGCTCGACGGGCTCCGTGCCGCCGACCTCGACCGCCACATGCGGGTCAACGCCTTCGGACCCGTCCTCCTCGCCCGCGGCGTCGCCAGCCTGCTCGCCAACTCATCGCTCCCCCAAGGCGGCGGCATCGTTGCCATGGCCGACATGCACGTGCTGGGCCGCCCGCGCAAGAACCTGCTGGCGTACTCCATGTCCAAGGCTGCGCTCGTCGAAGCCGTGCGGGTACTCGCCCGCGAACTCGCGCCGAGCGTGCGGGTCAACGCCGTCGCCCCCGGCGTGATCGAATGGCCCACCAGCGGCCCCGATGCGAACCCGGCGTTCCAGGAGGCGTACCTGAAGCGCGTTCCACTTGGCCGCGCCGGCACCGCCGACGATGCCGCCGAGGTCGTCCGCTGGCTCGCGCTTGACGCGGCATACACCACAGGCGAGATCATCCGCGTCGATGGCGGACGCTGGCTCGCCTGATCGCTCCAACCCAACCCGCCGCATCTTCCCGCGACTACCCTCCCCCACTTCCTCCGGCACCCGCTCCGCACGTGTACCAGTTCCTCCTCACCCATCGCTACCTCACCAGCAAGGTCATGCCGCTCCTCGCGGCATTGGCCGTCGCGCTCTGCACCGCGATGGTCATCATCGTCTGGTCGGTCATGGGCGGGTTCCTGGTCATGCTCATCAACTCGGGGCGCACGCTGGTCGGCGATGTCACCGTCTCGTGGCCGATTACCGGCTTCGCCCACTACGAGGAACTCATCAAGCGGCTCGAGGCCGACCCCGATGTCGCCGCCGCAACCCCGACGATCGAGACCTACGGACTGATCGGCCTGCCCGACGGCCGCACCGAGACGGTGATGATCAAGGGCGTTGACGGCCCGTCGTACACCAAGGTCACCGACTTCGCCGAAACGCTGCACTGGAAGCCCATCAACTCTCCTCACGCCAAAGACACCTTCTCCGAAGACCCGCGTCTCGCGAACCACACCCTCTGGAACTTCGTCTTCGAAGGCGGCAAGCGTCTCGTCCGTTTCGAAAAGCCCGAGCGGGGCAACGTCGCCGCCGAGAAGCCCGCCGCCGTCCTCGGCATCTCCGTCAGCGGCTTCAACATCCGCGAGCAATGGGGCTTCTACCCCGGACAAGCCCGCGCCCGCCAGCCCGACGGCACGCTCAAGCCTGTTCAGACCATCCTCCCCGTCGACGGCAACGTCACCATCAACGTCCTGCCCATGGACAGCAAGGGCCGCGCCGTTGACATGGTCGCTCGCTCGTTCCCGGTCGCCAACGAGTTTCACAGCGGGCTGTATGAGATCGACCACAAGACCGTCTTCGTGCCGCTCGCATCGCTGCAGGACATGCTCAAGATGAACCGCGCCACCAAAGTGGCGACCGGCACCGGAGTGGCCATCAACGAGAAGGGCGAAGAAATCTTCACAGCCCCCACCGTCATCGGTGAGGACCCGGCCCGCGTCACCAACGTGCTCGTCCGCGGCAAGACGCAATCGTTCGAATCCGCCGCCGCCAACAACCTCGCGGACAAAGTCGGCTTGATCTACCGCGAGTTTGCCAAGGACTTCGAGGGCCAGGTTCCGCCGTCGACGTCCATCCGCATCCTGACGTGGGAAGATCAGAACCGCACCATGATCAACGCGGTGCGCAAGGAAACGGCGCTCGTGCTGTTCATCTTCTCGTTCGTCTCCATGACCGCGGTTTTCCTCGTGCTGGCGATCTTCTGGGCGATGGTGAGCGAGAAGACCAGGGACATCGGAGTCCTCCGTGCCATCGGCGCCAGCCGCATCGGCGTCGCGGGAACATGGCTGCTCTACGGCGCTGCGATCGGCCTGCTCGGCGCGGTCGTCGGCTTCGCCATCGCCTACGGCGTGGTGACCAACATCAACGCCATCCACGAGTGGCTCGGCGAGAAACTCGGCCTCTACATCTGGGACCCCAAGGTCTACTACTTCTCTCGCATCCCCAGCAGTCTCAACGCCACCCACGTCACCATCGTGCTCGCCGGCGGCGTGCTGGCGAGCTGCATCGGTGCGCTCTGGCCCGCACTCCGCGCCGCCCGCATGAGCCCGGTCCGCGCTCTTCGGTTCGAGTAGACATGACTTCCGCCGCGACCAACTCCGCCGTCCTCCGCGCGACCAACGTCCGCAAGACGTATCAGTTGGGCCGCCTGCGCGTGCCGGTGCTGCGGGGCGTGAACATCGACGTCCGCCGCGGCGAGTTTGTGGCCATCCTCGGTGCATCTGGCTCGGGCAAGTCGACGCTGCTGCACCTGCTCGGCGGGCTCGACGCCGCGGATAAGGCGACCACCGACACCGGCCCCGCCTCTATCGAGTTCGACGGCAACGACCTCATCAGGCTCTCCACTGGCCGCCTCGACGAGTACCGCCGCCGCCGCGTTGGATTCGTCTTCCAGTTCTACCACCTGCTGCCGGAACTCACCGTCCTCCAGAACGTCACCATCGCCGCCATGACCGCGATGGGCAAACTCGAATACTGGTCCAAGCGTGGCGAAGTCCGGGCCCACGCCTCGGCCCTGCTCGAACGCGTCGGACTCGGGCACCGCCTGCTGCACCGCCCCGCCGAACTCTCCGGCGGCGAACGCCAACGCGTCGCCATCGCCCGCGCCCTGGTCAACAAGCCCGACCTGCTTCTCGCCGACGAGCCCACCGGCAACCTCGACCGCGTGACCGGAGCCTCGATCCTCGACCTCTTCACCGACCTGCACAAGGGCGGCCAGACCATGGTCGTGGTCACCCATGACGAGGCCACCGCGGCCCGTGCCGACCGCGTCGTCCGCCTCGTGGACGGTTCTGTCCAGCCGAGCTAAGGCGACCCATGCCGCGGGGCGGCATCTCAGCCAAGGGACGCTCAAAGACGTCGTTCAGCATCTGTCAGCCTCGGAGTGGCGGGCTACCCTTGCTGCTGATGCTAGCGGTTGCAAACCGCTACACTGATTCCGACGTAGGCCCTTCGAGACTGCCCCGGCCGCATGCCCAAGACAGCCGACCCCATCTCTTCTCCCCAAGCCCGCCCCGGCGACGCGACGCGTTCACCGGCAGATGCGTCGGTGCCGCTGCACGGATATGAGAAGCGCAACGTCACGATCCCCGGCGCGTCGGGCCCTGTTCCCGCCACGGTGATCGACGTTGGCTCCGGACCGACCTTCGTCTTCCTGCACGGCCTCGTGGGACTCAACGACCACTGGGAGGATGTCGTCAAGCGATTCTCGGCCGGCGCCCGCTGCGTCATGCTCGAGATCCCGCTGCTCGACCTCAAGGGCGACGACTGTTCGATTCAAGGTGTCACCGCGCTGACTGCTCGCTTCCTCGATTCCTATTTCGCGGGCACGGGCGTCTTGCCGGTCGGAGTCGTCGGCAACTCCTTCGGAGGTCACGTCGCACTTCGCCTCGCGATCGAGCGGCCCGATCTCGTTCGCACCCTGGTGCTGGCGGGCGCCTCGGGACTCATTGAGAAATCCATGGTCGCGGATGTGCAGATCCGCCCCAGCCGCGAATGGCTGAGCCGCAAGATCGGCGAGTTGTTCTTCGACAAGAAGTTCATGCGCGACAGCGACCTCGAGCGGGCCCACGCGGCGTTGACCTCGCGGAGCGGCGCTCGGGCGATGGTGAAGCTCAGCCGTTCGGCCCGACGCAACCACCTGGGCAGCAAGCTGTCTCAGATCAAAGCACCGACGCTGCTCATCTGGGGGCGTGAGGACATCGTGACGCCGCCGGAAGCCGCGCAGGGCTTCAAGAAATCGATCCCGAATTCCACGCTCGTGTGGTTCGACCGCTGCGGCCACGCCCCCATGATCGAATGCCCCGAGCAGTTTGCCGACGCGATGACGCATTTCGCGGCGGGCGTCACCAAGCCCTGAACATCGGCGAGACAGCATGGGCACGGGAAGCACACAAAACCCGATTCAGTTGCCGCCGAACCTGCCCGCGGGGCCTTCGCGTTTCTCCGGATCGGGCTCGTGGACCTCGCTTGTTGGCTACGGCCTGCAGAAGTACGTCGCTGGCCGGGCCAAACGATTGGCCGATACCAGCTCCTGGAAACGCAACTCGGCGAAGATCCAGATCGACACGCTGCGCTCGCTGCTGAGCAGGGCTTCGGCCACGAAGTTCGGGCGCGAACACGATTTTGTCGCCATCGCCCGCTGCGCCGACGGTGAGATCATCGACGCCTATCGCAAGGCTTTACCCGTTCGCGATTGGTATGCCTTCAAGGACGACATCGTCCGGATGCGCGAGGGCGCCGAACCCGACATCCTCTGGCCGGGGCTCGTGCAGGACTTCGCACAGACCAGCGGCACCACTGCCGGCGACAAGTTCATCCCCGTCAGCCAGGCGATGATGAAGTCCAACTTCCGCGCCTCGCTCGACATCTTCGCCAATCTCGTCAATCAGGGCGTCAGCCTCACGCAGTTGCTCTCGGGCCGCTGCCTCTTCCTCGGCGGGTCCTCGAACCTCGACACCAGCGAAAAGGGCATCCGCACCGGCGACCTCTCGGGCATTGTCACGCCGCTGATCAAGTGGCCGATCTCGACGATCTATCTCCCAGGCCCCGAGGTCGCGCTGATGAGCCACTGGCCCAGCAAGATCGAGGCGATGGCACGGCGCTGCATCAATGAAGACGTGCGCATGATCAGCGGCATGCCCTCATGGGGCATGGTTCTCGCCGAGCGACTCATCGCACTCGCCAACGAACGCGGCATCACCAGCCGCATCCCCGGCGAAGACGGCGTCAAGATCACGACGCTCCGCCAGGTCTGGCCGAATCTCTCGGTGTTCGTCCACGGCGGCGTCCGCTACCAGCCCTTCGACCCGCGCGTTCGCCAGATCTACTCCGGCTCGCCCGACGGCGCCGACATCCCGACGCGTTTCGAGCTCTACCCCGCCAGCGAGGCCTTCATCGCCATGCAGGACGCGGCGAACCCCAAGAACGCCAAGGCCGGCACGACCCACCCCTCGCTCCGCCTAAACGTCGATCTCGACAACTTCTTCGAATTCGTCCCGCTCGAACGCATCAACGACCCGAACCCCGAAGCGTTCACCGCCGACCGCGTGGAGAAGGGCGTGCGTTACTGCGTCATCCTCACCACCTGCGCCGGCCTTTGGCGGTACAACATCGGCGACGTCGTCGAGTTTGACTCGGCGTGTGACACGCTCGACGGCTCCCGCGGCAGCGACGTTGCCGCCGGCCCCGCCCGCCTGCGGATCGTCGGCCGCCACCGCCACTTCGTGAATGCCTTCGGCGAGAACCTGATCGTCGAGCACATCGAGAACGCCGTTGCCAAGGCCGCCGCTACCGCGGGACTGCTCGTCGGCGAGTTCACCGCTGCGCCGGTTTATCCGGGCACCGACTCCGCGGGCTCGCCCCGCCGGGCTGGGCTGGAACTGGCGATCGAGATCGAGAACAAGCCCGGCGACGAGACGGTGCTCAGCCGCTTCCGCGACGCCTTCGACGCCGCCCTCAAGGAACAGAACGTCGACTACACGACAAAGCGGACCGACGGCGTGGGCATGGCGCCCCCCACCGTCACGCCGCTGCGCCCGGGTGCGTTCCACCGCTGGCTGGATTCCCGGGGCAAGCTCGGCGGGCAGCACAAGTGCCCCCGCTGCGCCAACAGCCGCGACACCTTGGAGCAAATCGTCCGCTCCAACCAGGCTTGAGACATTCCTATCGAGTTTCTACGCAGCCCGCGTCGCGTTCGACATGCGGAGCCGATCGAGATCGAGCCATCCGCCGCCGAAGACGGCAACCAGCACGCACGGCAACAGGATCACGGAATTCTCGAAAACCTTGCACCAGCCCATCACGCCTTTGGGGCAGATGAGCGTGAGGTTCCCGAAGCAGCCGCAGGTCAGGCTCATGTTCCGCATCAGCACCGAGATCACCGCCGCCGTGAAGCCGGCCAAAAGCAGCGTCAGCACCAACGCCGCGGCGCGGGTCCAGACTCCAACGAGCACCAGCACCGCGCACAGCACCTCAAGCCACGGGATCACACCCGTCGCCAGATGCACAAGATGCTCGGGAAGGATCTTAAACGAGTTGATTGCCAGCGCGAACTTCTGAGGGCCCGCGCCGGGCGCGAAGAGCTTCTGCCACGCGGCAAAGAGAAACAGCACCGCGATCGCCACGCGGCACACGAACAAGGCGCTGTGGCGCAGGCGGTTCACTTGGCCCCTCCAGCGCCGGCCTTGCCCGCAGCAGTCTCGATCGGGTACCCGAGTTCCTTCCACTCCGGGAACCCCTTCTCGATGATGTGCACCTGCTTGAAGCCCGCTTGCTGCAGAAGGATCGCGACGTTCTTGGAAGCGTCGCAGTCGCCCCCGCCGCAGTAGATCACCACCGGCTGGCTCGCGTCGAGCGCCTTCATCGCCTCGTCCGCGGCGGGCGTCCCGAACATCGTCGAGTTCAGCAGATACGCCTGCGGGATGTGCCCGGCGTCGTACTCCGGCTGAATGCGTGCGTCCAGAAAGATCACACCCTCGTCAAAAAGCGTCTTGGCCGCCTTGGAATCGATCATGAGGCCCAAGGGCGCCGCGGGCGAAGCGGTCGGCTGCGTTGGTTCGTCCTTGGGCTGTTCGGATGACTTCGCTTCGACCGACGCCTGCTGCGCCGGGGCGGGAAGCGCCGGCTTGCTGCGCGAAGCCGCCGCCTCGGCCGGCGCGGCGTCACGGACCGGCGCCGCCGTCGTCGTTGCGTTCTCCTTTAGCGTGATCACCGTCGGGCGCAGCCAAGAATCGGCCGCGCCGATGATGCAGCCAAGCCCGATGATCGCCAGCGATCTCTGGACCAAGACCAGTGGCATGCCGCCCTCCGCTTCTTCCCGCGACGAACAACACGGACGCGATCAGCGGACGACGAGGTAGACGCCCATCTTGATCGTCTCTTCGCCAGGCATGTCCGTGAGCACCTCGCAGTCAATCACACTGCGGAAGCCGTCATTTGGCGCCTTGCCCTCGATGGCAATGGTGTACTCGGAGGGGTTGCCGGAACCCTTGGTGACCGGCTTGATGTCGAACTTCAGCTCCGGGTCGGCGCGGCCCGGCGAAGCGACCTGCTTGATGCCCTTGATCTTGAACGGCTTGCCGCTGCGGCTGGAGATCGTCGCGGTGTTGCTGAACTGGGCCTCTCGGGCGACCAAGCCCATGCTGACCCGCAGCGGACGCACGTCGACGTCGCCGAGCACCTCACCCATGACCGGAAGCTTGATTTCCTTCTCGCGGGCATCGTTGGTGGTGATGATGACGTTGCGCTGGAAGCGTTCAATCTTCTTGGCGGGCGGATAGACGAGCTTCACGTTCACACGCCTCATCTTCTCGCCGTTGATCTCGACCGGCTCGGGCGTTCCGATGACGGGCTTGATCTCCTCGCCTGTGCCGTCGAATGTGACGCTGGTCACCTCAAAGTTCTCGAGACGGCCGGTGAAGTTGAGCTCCATGGTCTTGGTCTCGCCTTTGGCAATCTGCCCGAAGGCGACCAAACGCGCCGGCTCCACGTTGACAATCGCCATCAGGTCGGCCTCGATCGTCAGGGAGGTTGTCGGCGAGGTCGGGTCGTTGCTCACGACCGTAATGCGCTGCTGCACCTTGCCCGCGGCCTTGCCCTTGGGATCAAAGACCACCTTGATCTCGCCCTCTTCGCCCGGGGCGTACTCCGACTTCTGCAGGGCAGGCACAGTGCAATGGCACGACCCGGTTGCGCTGGTGATGACCAGATTCGCATCGCCCGAGTTCTTGAACTTGAAGACGTGCTCGACGGGCTTGTCACAGAGGATCTTGCCGAAGTCGAAGGTCTTCGCGGTCGGCGTGAAGCGGCCAGCGGGTCCGACGGGTTTCGGAGCCTCGGGCGCGACCTGGTTCGGGCGAGGCGGCAGCGGATCACCGCTCGGCGCATTCTGTGGGGCGGTCTGCGCGGAGGCGGCCGCTGCCAATGCCGCACCAGCCACAAAGACGATCAGAGCGGGATTGCGAAGCTGAGCCATAGCCGAGGTTCCTCGTTGAGTGTCGGATGTTTCTGCCAACGGACGCGTCGGCCATGGAGCGCCGACGCGGGTCGATCGGTTCGACTGTCTCCCGAGTTTATCACGAACATGCCGATGACGCGACTTGTTCGTATTCTGGAAGGAATCTACCGCTTGGGGGGAGCCACCCCAAAGGCCCGAATCGCAGCGTCCAGCCGACCCAGGGCGTGGGCATAGGCCGCGATCCGCATCGGGCAGTTCTTCGCCTTGGAGAGGGCGTGCACTCCTCGGAACTCACGGACCATGATCTCCTGAAGCCGCGCGTGGACGTCTTCGAGCGTCCAAGCAAAGCCGGCACGGTTCTGGGTCCACTCAAAGTACGACACGGTGACGCCGC
Organism: Phycisphaerales bacterium; assembly: GCA_044375915.1. GTDB lineage: Bacteria > Planctomycetota > Phycisphaerae > Phycisphaerales > UBA1924 > JAFEBO01. The sequence goes on along the minus strand of JBILLU010000004.1, from coordinate 35,535 downwards.
CGGCGTTGGCGAGGATGTCCGGGATAACCAAGATGTTCTTCCGCTGCAGGATCGCATCGGCGTCCGATGCGACCGGACCGTTGGCGAGCTCCAGGATCACCTTCGCGCGCACATTGGCCGCGTTGTTGGTAGTGATCACGTCCTCGATCGCCGCGGGAACGAGCAGGTCCACATCAAGCTCGAGAAGCTCCGCGTTGCTGATCGCCTTGCCGCTCGGGAGCGCACCGGTCTTGTTCTTGTGTTCGATCGCGGCAGGCACATCGATCCCGGCATCGTTCGCGATCGCCCCGCGCGAGTCGCCGATCGCGACGACCTTGTAACCCACATCGTGCACGAACTTGGCGAAGTGCTGACCCGCATTGCCAAAGCCGTGAATCGCGACCTTGATCGCCTTGGCCTTGGGATCCCAGCCCAGTGTCTTCTCGAGATCGCGCAGGATGTAGAACCCGCCGCGGGCGGTCGCGTCGTCGCGACCGAGGGAACCGCCGACGGCGACGGGCTTGCCGGTGATGACGCCGGGCTCGATCGAGCCGGTGAACTTGTTGTACTCGTCCATCATCCACGCCATGATCAGGGCGTTGGTATTGACGTCCGGTGCGGGCACGTCGGTCGCCGGGCCGACGTTCTTGGCGATCGCGTGCATGTAGGCGCGGCTGAGGCGTTCGAGTTCACTCTGGCTGAGCTTCTTGGGATCGACGATCACGCCGCCCTTGCCGCCGCCAAAGGGGATGCCGACGACGGCGCACTTGCAAGCCATCCAGAACGCGAGGGCCTTCACCTCGGGGATTGAAACATCCTGGTGGAAGCGGATGCCGCCTTTCGCGGGCCCGCGGCTGTCGTCGTACGCGCAGCGGTATCCGGTAAAGACCCGCAGCGAGCCGTCATCCATGCGGACGGGCAGGCTGACTTCAAGGAACTGCTTGGGTTGGGAAAGCCGGGCGAGCGTCTCGGGGTGAACCGTGACGATCTCGGCCGCGGCACGCATGCGGGCAAGTGCTCCGCTGAAGACGTCGGTGTTCATGCCCCATGCTACCACACCGGTCCGAAATGCCGGAACGTGCGATCGGCGCTAGCATGGAGGTTCGGCCACGCCGTCTCCGGCATTCGCCGAATGCGAAATCTCGGGCGAGCGACATGCGGTCACAGCGCTTCAACGTTCTGCGAAGCTGAATGCAGCCCGGCACGAGGGCTTGCCGAAAGCCAGGCTTGCCCCCCAAAGCCAGGCTTGCCCAAGGCCCGGCTAGCCCAAAGCCAAGCTGCTCTCCACGCCCAAGCTCGCGTAGATCTCTTTGGTCGCGGTCGAGCGGTTCAGGGTGTACAGGTGCAGTCCCGCAACGCGGTGGTCAAGCAGGTCGCGGCATTGCTCTGTGGCCCAGTGCACGCCGACGCGACGGGCCGCGGCCTCATCGCCGTTGGTGCGGTTCATCGCCCGCAGCAAGGGTGCCGGGTAGCGGGCGCCCAAGGCCAGTTCGGCCATTCGCTTCATGCCCGAGAGTGATGTGATCGGCATGATGCCAGCGACGATCGGGATCGTGATGCCCGCCAGGGCGCAGCGGTCGCGATAGTCGTAGAAATCGTGGTTGTCGAAGAAGAGCTGGGTGACGATGAAGTCCGCGCCCTCGTCCACCTTGGCCTTCATCCGCTCGATCTCGGCCACGCGGTTGGGTGTGTCGGGGTGTCCCTCGGGGAAGCCAGCGACCGCGACCGCGAAGCCGCGGGGGTTGGGGTGGCGGCCGGAGGCGTTGAAATTCTTGATCGCACGCACCAGATCGGCCGCGTACTTGAAGTGCTTGTATGGATCCTCGCCAGTCCAGTTCTTGGGGGCGTCGCCGCGGAGCGCGAGGATTTTGGTGATCCCCGCCTCGGCGTACTTCTGCAGGATCGCGTCGATCTGCGCCTCGTCGTGGCCGACGCAGGTCAGGTGCGGCATCGGGTTGAGCGCGGTCTGGGAGTTCAGCCGCACGACCAGTTGGTGGGTCAGGTCACGCGTCGAGCCGCCAGCGCCGTAGGTGACGCTCACGAACGTCGGGTGCAGCTTCTCGAGATCGGCGATGTGCTTGAAGAGCTCTTCGGCGCCCTCGGGGGTCTTGGGCGGGAAGAACTCGAACGAGAACGTGCTCTTGCCCTTGGCGAAGAGGTCGCGGATGTCGGTGGTCGTGGATGGTGCGGGCGTCATGCGAGAAGTCCGGGTGCTCCGGGAGATGCTCCGTCCGTGGAGGTTTCTGGAAAGACGCCGGCGGGTTCTCACCCACCGGCGTTGAAGACTTGTTGACCGGCTGGAAGTCGGTCCTCCTGATTCAATAGCGGTAGTGGTTGGGCTTGTAGGGGCCGTCGGTCGGGATGCCGAGGTAGTCCGACTGGTCCTTGCTCAGCTTGGTGAGCTTGATGCCGAGCTTGTCGATGTGGAAACGGGCCACGCGCTCGTCGAGGTGCTTGGGAAGGGTGTAGACCTTCTTCTCGTACTTCTCGGCGTTGTTGTGCAGCTCGATCTGGGCCATCACCTGGTTGCTGAACGAGCAGCTCATCACGAAGCTCGGGTGGCCGGTGGCGCAGCCGAGGTTCAAGAGGCGACCCTCGGCGAGGATCATCACGCTGCGGGCCGAGCGGCCCTTGCCAGCGGGGAAGACCCACTCGTCGTACTGGGGCTTGATGTTGATGGTCTTGATGCCCTTGACCTTCTTCAGGCCGGCCATGTCGATCTCGTTGTCGAAGTGGCCGATGTTGCCGACGATCGCCTTGTCCTTCATGCGGGACATGTGATCGACGGTGATGACGTCCTTGTTGCCGGTCGCCGTGATGAACACGTCGGCCTTCTCGACGACATCGTCGATGGTGGTGACTTCGTAGCCCTCCATCGCCGCCTGCAGGGCGCAGATCGGGTCGATCTCGGTGATGATCACGCGAGCGCCCTGGCCACGCAGCGACTGCGCACAGCCCTTGCCCACGTCGCCGTAGCCGAGGACGACGCAGATCTTGCCCGAGAGCATGACGTCCGACGCGCGGAGGATGCCGTCGGTGAGCGAGTGGCGGCAGCCGTAGAGGTTGTCGAACTTGCTCTTGGTGACGCTGTCGTTGACGTTGATCGCGGGGAACGCGAGCTTGCCGGCTTCCATCATCTGGTAGAGGCGGTGCACGCCGGTGGTCGTCTCTTCCGAGACGCCGCGAATGGCCTTGAGCACCTTGGTGAAGCGGCCGGGGTTTTTCTTCTGCTGCTGCTCGCAGAGGGCGAGGATGTAGCCCCACTCCTCGGGGTCCTTGGCCTCGTTGAACTTCGGCACCTTGCCGGCCTTCTCCCACTCCGCGCCCTTGTGGACGAGGAGGGTGGCGTCGCCGCCGTCGTCGAGGATCAGGTTCGGGCCGCTGCCGTCGGGCCACATGAGGGCCTGATCGGTGCACCACCAATACTCTTCGAGGGTCTCACCCTTCCACGCGAAGACCGGGACGCCCTTGGGGTTGTCCGGCGTGCCGTCCTTGCCGACGACCACCGCGGCGGCGGCGTGGTCCTGGGTGCTGAAGATGTTGCACGAGACCCAGCGCACGTCGGCGCCGAGCTCGACCAGCGTCTCGATGAGCACCGCGGTCTGGATGGTCATGTGCAAGGAGCCCATGATCTTCGCGCCCTTGAGCGGCTTCTTGCCCTTGTACTCGGCGCGGATCGCCATCAGGCCCGGCATCTCGGCCTCGGCGAGACGTATCTCGTTGCGGCCGAACTCGTGCAGGTTGATGTCCTTGACCTTGTAGTCCATCGTGCCGACTTTCGCGGGCTTGCCGCCCGCTTTGGTGAGAGTCTTGGGCTTGGTCGTCATCGTCGTCATTTCGATCCGCTCCTGAGGTGAGAAACTTGAGACACAGTCTGCAACCCGACGCGGCTCCTCCGCGGCGAGCGTAAGTCACTTGCGTTTGTTCTGCCTGTCCATCGCCCCCACTGCCCCCACCGCCACAAACAACCCCGGGCCGCGGGAATCGGGCTCGACCGGCAGCTCCCGGAAACTCATCGGCTCCAGTCCCGCGTCGGCGAAATGGCGGTTGATCTCTTCCCGCGAGAAACCCAGATGCTTGTGGCCCATCAGGTGCCGATAGTCCGCCCGCTCGTGGCGGAGCATGTCGATCACCAGCACACGTCCGGGAATCGGCTCCCGTCGAAGAATCCGCGCCGCTTCACGGAGCGGGGCCTCCGGTTTCTCCACGTGGTGCAGCACCAAGCCGAAGACCGCGATGTCCACGCTTGCCGATTTGAGCGACAGCGCCGTGAGGTCGCTGGTGACGAAGTCGACGTTGCGTACGCCCTTGAGCCGCTGCCTGGCGGCGTCGATCATCGGGCCAGACTGATCCACAGCGATGACCCGCTGCACAATCGGCGCCAAAAGCTCGGCGACATTTCCGGTACCGCAGCCGAGGTCGGCGACAACCCATGGACCGGCGAGCAACTCGAGCAATGCGTGCGCCGTGAAGCGGGTGCCGAAAAGGTCCTGCCGCACTGCGTCCCACTCGCCCGCAACCCGCCCAAAGTATGACTGGCTGTCGGTGCGGCGCTCGGCCAACACCGCTTCCACGCGCCGGGCGTCCTCGGTCGCATCGGCGCGATCGGGGCCCGAAGGCTGCTCGCGGATCGTCAGCCAAAGCGCCCGCTCCACGACCGAAAGGTCATCGAGGACCATCCGGTAGAACGTCGCCGTGCCCTCGCTGCGACGCTGAAGCCAACCGGCATCCGCGAGAACCTTCAGATGGCGGCTGACGGTCGATTGCGGGCTTTGGAAGACCTTGGCGAGCTCGCCGACGGACATTTCGTGCGACTCCAGCACACGCATCACGCGGAGCCGGGTTCGGTCCGATAGCACACCGAGGCGATCGGCGATGGAAATGTCAGCGAGCCGCTCTTTCATCCGTTTATCCGGATGAATGGTAGAAAGGCCGCCATCGCGGGTCAAACGCGGCCATTGCGGGAGGGCAAACACAGACCCGACGGACCGGGCACGGGATCGACATCACTCAGGCTGGAGCACGAAGCCCGGGCCCGGGACCTCGCCCAGTTCGCGGATGCGCTTCTGGATGTCCGTGTTCTTGGGCTCGATGAACAGTGCCATCCGCAGACGCCTCAGCTCGCTGGGCTTGTCACCGAGGGTGCGATAGAGATTGGCGAGTTCCAGGTGCGGCTTGATCGACTTCCCGCCGTCCAGTTTGGCGGCGGTGATCATCGCGAGCTTGGCCTCGTCGACGTTGCCGAGCTGGAACTGGTAGCGGCCAAGACGCAGGTAATCGCCGCTGCGACCGCGATCGCGGGCCTCGCGGGTCAGAAACGTGATCAGCTCCTCACGCTCGTTGCAGGCGAGCAGAGCTTCGGCGAGTCCGCCGGCATAGTCCTCGTTCTCCGGCTTCACCGCGAGGCACTGATAGAACTGCTCGCGGGCAAGCTGAGGCTGATTGAGCTTGAGATACGTGTTCGCCATCGAGTACCGCACCTCGACGCCGTCCGGTTTGCGGGCGACATATTCCTGGTAGTCGGTCAGGGCGGCGTCGTATTCGCCTCGAGCGTAGCTGCGGTCGCCCATATCGCGGACAAGGTTGAGGTTCCGCTGGGCCTGGCAGCCGGCGAGAAGCGAGAGACCGATCAAGGACGCGATGGCGAGCGAACGGGTGGACATGAGGGACTCCTTGCGAACAGCGTCAGGGTACGCGATATCGGCAAAGCGGGCGCGGGCGTTGCAATGTCGGGCTCGGCGGCACTAGACCCGGGCCACGGCCACGTACGAGCCGTCGTTGAAGCGTGCGAACGGTTCGCCGGGCAGGCCCCGGGGCATGGTGCGGCGATCGACCATGAGCGTTCCGCCGCAGACCGAGACGATGTGGTCGCGCTGCGACTCGTTCTCCTCGCGTTCGAGGCTGCAGGTGGAGTAGGCGAGCAGCCCGCCGGTCCGAAGGAGCGAGCGGCCGACGGCGATGATTTCGCGTTGCAGTTTCACGAGCTCATCGAGCGAACGGGCGTCGAGGCGGTAGCGTGCCTCGACGCGGCGGCTAAGCACCCCGGTATTGCTGCAGGGGACGTCGAGCAGCACGACGTCGGCCACGCCGGCGCCTCCGTCCTGGCAAGCCCGTGGAGCGTGGTTCGCGTGCAAGACCTTGACGCGTGGGATCTCGGAGAAAACCCGCCTCAGGGTCGCGAGACGGTCGTCGTCCACTTCGCAGGCGATGATCGTGGCGCTGGGAAACGCCTGGAGCAACTGTCGCGTCTTCGTCCCCTGTCCGGCGCACAGGTCCACCACGAGACGCATCGAAGCAGCATCTGGACCGGCGGCCGCCGCCACGGTCGGAACGACTTCCGCCGACGCCGGGTCCTGCACCCAGGTGCCGGTGCGCTCGAGAAAGCCGCCAAGGCCCCGGCGTTCGCCGATCCACACGAATGAACCCGACCGCTCGTGAGGCATGACGCTCGCCGCGTGTTGCGCGAACTCCTCGGGACTGTGTCCGCTTGCTTGGACGACGGTCGGTGCCGGGCCGATCGTCTTGATCGCGATCTCACTGGTCTCGGCGTTCCCGAACGAATCCGCCCACCGCTCCAGCAGCGGTTTGGGGATGCTGCACAAGATGCTGATACGCTTTGCGGATTCCTCGGGCAGACAGGGCCGGGTCAGCATCAGCGCTCGGCCATCGCCAAACGGCACGCAGTCGCGACGCGTCATCCAATCCGCGGGACGCTCAATGCGATCTCCGCAGAGCTCGGCGACTCGACGCAAACCCGCGTTGACGAGCCCACCCGCGCCGACGCGGATGCGGGCCTTGGCGATGTTGACACTCTCATCGATCGCGGCGTGAACCGGGACCTTGTCGAGCAGCGCGATCTGAGCGGCTCCGCAGAGCAGCACAGCTTGCACACCCGGCTCGAGCGAGCGAAACGGGCGGGAAAGACCCAAGCCGATCAGGAACTCAAGTGTCAGCCAACGCCGCACGACCGCGTCGTAGATGGCATGCGCGAACGCGGCGTCGCGCGGCTCGAACTCGTCGAAGCTGACGCCCAACGCCAGATCGGGGAACGTTGCGACCAGCGACGCGACGTGCCCGGCGACGCGATCGCGGACCGGATCGACGCGACCCCGGGGAGGCCCCGGGCGAGGCCCGGGCAATGGACGTCGGGATGCAGGTCGACCCTCACGCATGCCGTCGAGGGTATTCGCTCCGCGCCGATGCACCCGGCACCCGGTGCCTCCGTGATAAACTTTGGCGTTGACCACGCCCCGCGACAATCCGCCGCCTCTTTCGACGGCCCGGCTGCGACCTCCGGCCCGAATCATCGCGAACATCGTGCCCAGCCGCGAGGCTGGGCACGGCCTGCTTGCCGGGATGCGGATTCGCAAGAAACTCGTTGTTCTGCATACGTTCTTTTCGCTGGCGCTGGCCCTGATTCTTTTGGTCGCCCTGCGTCCCGCGATCGCCCGCATCATCGACCGCGCCGACAGCCAGGCCGCCTCAGACCTCTTGACCATGCTGGCTCCGGATCTGTCGACCGCCCGCGTCACACGGGCGCCGCAGATTGTCGACTTCATCCGAGCTCACCCACACATCGTGCTGCGCGAGGGATCGGCGAGCGATCTCGAGATCCCGCGCGAGGTCGCGGTGACTGCGAGCACCAACGCCGGGCGCGTTTTCGAGCTGTCGGCACCGCCGTGGGAAGCGGCGGCGGTGGTGTTCGTCACGCCCCCCGGCGCATCCGAAGGCCGATACGTCGCGCTGTCGACTTCCAGCCCGGCCGCACGCGAGGCGGTCACCGGGCTGTACATCTACACCTTGATCGCGTTGCTCGTGGTCTATGCACTGGTGGTGGCGGCGTTGGAGGTCTTCGTGCTGCCGCAGGCGGTGTACGACCCGATCCGGCGCGTGCTCGCCGCCGACCGGGCTGTGCAGCAGAACAAGGCCAACGACGAGGAGCTGGTGCCCGAGATCTACATCCCCCAGGACGAACTCGGCGAGATCATGCGATCTCGCAACGACTCGGTGCGGGCGCTGCGCAAGAACCAAGCGGCTCTCAATGAAGCCCTTGCACAGCTGGAGAGCACGGCGGGCGACCTCAAGAAGAAGAACTACCTGCTCGAGGCCGCCCAGCGAAACCTTGCCGACGCGGATCGACTGGCGAGCCTGGGCATGATGTCGGCCGGCATCGCGCACGAACTCAATACGCCGCTGGCGGTCATCAAGGGGTCCGTGGAGCAGATCGCCCAGGACCCATCGCGACCGGTCGAACCGGCACGAGCCGCGCTCATGTTGCGGGTCGTCGAACGCCTGGAGCGATTGAGCGAGAGCCTGCTCGACTTCGCGCGGGTGCGACCGCCGCAGTCGCGTGAAGTGGACATCGCCACGCTCGTCGAAGAAGCCGCCACGCTGGTGCGGCTCGACCGCTCGATCCGCATGCCGCCGCTTGAGAATCGAGTGCCACCGACACTTCGCACGATTTGCGATCCCGACCGCATGACGCAGGTGCTGGTGAACCTGATCCGCAATGCGGCAGACGCGATGACGAGCGGCACGACCGCCGCGACTCGCACGCCGCTGGTCACGATCACCGCCGACGAAGCCGACAAGAACGGTCAGCGCTGGGTCAGCCTCCGCATCACCGACAACGGGCCGGGCATCAGCGCTGCAATTCTCTCACGATTGTTCGAGCCGTTCGCGAGCACCAGACTCGACAGTCGCGGCACCGGGCTTGGGCTTGCGGTCGCCGAGGGCATTGTGCGTGAACACGGCGGCGTGCTCCTGGCACGGAACATTGTCGGGAGTGATCAGACGCCGATTGGCGCCGAGTTCGAGATTCTGCTGCCGCAGGCTCCCGCAGGTGTTCACGCCGTCGAGTATGCTGGGCCAGAGTCCAGCTCCAGCTCCCCAATCGCCCGATGACACCCGCCGACCCCAACACCGCCGCCACCCAGACTCGGCTCTCGATCGTCTGCCTCGACGACGATGAGGACTTCCGTCAGTACATCCGTTCGGTGCTTGAGGCCGACGGACACGAGGTGCGAGCGTGCGTGAACTCCGCGGAGTTCTTCAGCGCCTGCGAGCAGCGGCTACCGGACGTCGTGCTGCTGGACATCAAGATGGGGCGCGAGTCTGGCGAGACGGTGCTGGAAGAAATCCGCAAGCGCTGGAGCAAGCTGGCGGTGGTCGTCGTGACCGGCTACCCGTCGATGGACTCGATGCGGGAGACGTTCAAGCGCGATGTCTTTGACTATCTCGCCAAGCCGTTCTCGCTGGCGGAGCTGCGAAGGGTGCTGTCGCAGGCGACGGTGACGCTGGGGCTGGGCCAGCGGCCGCAGGATCGGCTGCGTGCAGAATTGGGCAAGCACATCCGTCTGGCCCGCACCGAGAAGGCGTGGACCCTGAAAGAGCTTTCCGACGCGAGCGGCGTGAGCGTGAGCCAGCTCAGCTCGATCGAGCGGGGAACGCACCTGCCGAGTTTGGAGTCGCTGCTGGCGATCGCGGGGGCGATGGAGTGCAAGCCGAGCGAGTGGATGGTGGCGGGTGGGTTCTGAGCCGATCGTTGTCGCGTGATGCACGCGTTGGGGCACCACGGTTTGGCCCCTCTGGGCCAAGCCGTGCGGCTGAAATGAGATCGTGGGTCCTCACACTGCTTGACCGCCGAGCCGGTCAAGCAGTGGCACCCGATGGCACCGAACGATCGCTTACACCAGCAGCGTCGCCGGCTTCTCCAGCAAGCCCTTGACCGTCGCGAGGTACTGAGCCGCCATCGCACCGTCGATGACGCGGTGGTCGCTGCTCATGGTCATGTTCATCACATGGCCGGGGACGATCTGGTTGTTCTTGACCACCGGCTTCTGGATCGCGCCGCCGGCGGCGAGGATCGCGACGTTGGGCGGGTTGATGATCGCCGTGAAGTTGTCCACGCCGAACATGCCCAAGTTGCTGATCGTGAACGTCGAGTCGGACATGTCCTCGATGGACAGGCCCTTGTTGCGGGCCTTGTCGGCCAGGCGCTTGGTCTCGCCGCTGATCTGGCGGAGGCCCAGCACATCGGCGTTGCGGAGCGTGGCGACGACGAGGCCGCCACCGCTGCCGTCCTCGGCCACGGGCAGCGCGATCGCGACGCCGACATTCACCTCGCCCAGGAACTCGATGGTCTCGTTGCCGGGGGTGCCGACCCACTTGGCGTTCACGTACGGGTGCTGATGCATCGCCAGGGCGCAGGCGCGGACGAGGAAGTCGTTGACGCTGAGCTTGACGCCCTGCGTGCCGAGCTGCTCGTTGAGCTGGGTGCGAAGAGCGACGAGGGCGTCCATGTCGACCTCGACGCTGACCTGGTAGTGCGGGATGGTGGTCTTGCTCTCGACCAATCGCTTGGCGATGGTCTTGCGCATGTTGGAGAGCTGGATCGTGCGCGGCGTGAGGGTCGCGCCGACCGAGGGCAGCACCGCGGGCAGATTGCGCGCGGGCTTGGCCGGCTGCTCGACGCGGGTCGCGAGATCGCGGGCCGAGCCGGCACTCGACGCGACGCGGCCGGCGGCGCTGATCGCGCCGGAGCTGATCGCGGCTTCGACGTCCTTACGGATGATGCGGCCCGCGGGGCCCGAGCCCTGCAGCGAGCCGAGATCGACGTTGGATTCCGCGGCGATCTTCTTGGCCAGCGGGCTGGCGAAGATGCGGCCGCCGTGGTTGGAGTGGCTGGTGCCGTTGGAAGCCGGAGCATCGAGCACGGCGACCGAGCCGCCGGAGGACGAAGCCGTTGATGCGGAGCCGCTGGAAGCCGCCGCCGCCTTGGCCGCTGGGGCCACTGCGGTCGAACCACCCGCGGCGAACTGCGACTTCACCGAGGCCACATCCTCACCCGCGCCCGCGAGGACGAGAATGACGGTGCCGATCGGGACGTTCTGGCCTTCGGGAACCGGGATCACGGCGACGGTGCCGTCCTCGAAGGACTGGAGCTCCATCGTGGCCTTGTCGGTCTCGATGTCGGCGAGGGCGTCGCCGCTCTTGACCTTCTGACCTTCCTTGATGTTCCACTTCACGACCGTCCCGGCCTGCATGGTGTCGGAGAGACGGGGCATTTCAATGCGAATAGGCATAGGAAACCTCAAAGCTCAAAGCAGCAAATCTCAAATTCGAACAGCCATTACCGACGCTTGGAACGCGAGATCATTGTCCCGAGGATCTTCTTGATCTCGCCGGCTTCCTGCTCCAACGGTCCCAGGCGAGTCGCCGCAACCCAGCCGCGACGACCAGCAAGCCGAACCCAGAACCGAAACTCATTCAACTCCTTGGTCGCGATGCACAAACACTTGATGAAGTCCGCGGTGCTCATGGCCTCGTCGGCTTCGTAGACGTTCGCCCCAACCGAAGTTCCCGAGGCGAGGACCTGATCGACAACACGCACCGAAATCCTGCGTTCCGCGAGAGCGTCAGACACATCCACTGCTCGATCACAGAAAGAATCGATTCTCTCGAGGAAACTCTCCTGCAGCCGTGCCACGATCGCTCCTCTCCAATTTGAGCTTTATCGCTTTGCTGCTTTGAGCTTTACAGCCTCCCAAGGCTGGCCTTCACCGCCGCCATGATCTTCCCCTTGTGCGGGAGATACAGCGCCTCCAGGTTCTTCGCGTACGGCGTCGGCACGTCCTCGGTGTTCACCCGCAGCGGCTGGTGATCCAGGTAATCGAACCCACGCTCGCAGACCTGGGTCACGACTTCCGATGCAACCGAGGCGAAGGGCCAGCACTGGTCCACGACCACGATGCGGCCGGTTTTCTTGATGCTGTCGAGGATCGAGTCGATGTCCAGCGGGCGAATCGTCCGCATGTCGAGCACGTCGATATGAATGCCTTCCTTCTTCAATTCGTCCGCGGCATCCATGCAGAAATTCACCGGACGGCCGAAGGAGACGACGGTGCAGTCGCTGCCCTGACGACGGAGGGCGGCCTTGCCGAAGGGGATCGTGTAATCGCCCGCGGCGACGTGGCCCTTGTCGCCGAGCATGCGCTCGGACTCGAGGAAGAAGGTCGGATCATCGTCGCGGATGGCGGTCTTGAGCAGGCCCTTGGCGTCGTAGGCGTTGCTGGGGATGACGATCTTGACGCCGGGGACGTTGGCGTAGAGGCCTTCGACGCACCAGGAGTGGGTCGAGCCGAGCTGGCCGCCGGCGCCGTCGTTGCCGCGGAAGACGACCGGACAGCCCCACTGCCCGCCGGACATGTAGAGCATCTTGGGGACGTTGTTCAGAATCTGGTCGGCGGCGACGAGGCTGAAGGACCAGGACATGAACTCGATGATCGGCCGCAGGCCGTACATCGCGGCGCCGACCGCGAGACCGGCGAAGCCGTTCTCGGAGATCGGGGAGTCGATGATGCGCTGGGGCCCGAACTCGTCGAGCATGCCCTGGCTGACCTTGTACGCGCCGTTGTACTGAGCGACTTCTTCGCCCATGAGGAAGATGCGGTCGTCGCGCCGCATCTCTTCGGACATGGCCTCGCGAAGGGCCTCGCGGAACTGAATCTCGCGCAGCGTCCCGCCGCCCATCGGCTCCAGTCCCATCTCCGGCAACATCAACTCAGCAGGCATGAGGCCATCTCCGGCGGCCGCTCGCCGGGGCAAGCCCGCGGCGGCGTGAGGTCGTCGATCGATTCCAAGGGCACATGACCCGGCGGCGGCGACACCCAAACGGACGCCTTCGCACACCGGACGGGAATTCTACGCGTCTCCGGAGGGAATGTCGCTTCGGCGACGATCGGATGTGGCGACGTGCAAGGGATGCCCGGGTCGTTTGTTCCGTGTGACATGAAACAGCGGTCATTCCGGCTTCGCGATCGCCTCGAGCCGAGCCCGCTCCCCGGGCTCGAAGCGGCGAAGCGGGTCGAGCCGCATGTTGGCATCGAGCTCGAGAGCCTTCGAAGCCCAGCGACGCGCGGCGGGGGTATCGCGAAGCTCGTCGGCCAGTCTGGCGGCGTTTGCGGCGTGCAACGGGTTGAACGGATCAAAAGCAGCAGCCTTCTCGATCGCAACGAGTGCGTCGCGACGGAGTGTCGGATCGCTCCCGAGATCGGCCGCGCCACGGAGCACGTTCGCGAGCCACGCCTGGCTCGCCGCCTTGCGAAGAGGCAGACTGGTCGCGTCGGCGGCTATCTGGATCGCGGACCGACGAAGATCGCGCCGCTCGTCGGAGTTGGGCGGCCGCAGCGCCGCAAGCTGCAGGGCGACCCGCGACGCTGCCTCGCGGGTCTCGCTATGACTTGGAGCAACGGCGATCGCGGCGATCAACTCCTGCAGTGCCGCGGCGGCGCCCTGTATGCGAACCCGCTGCAAAGCCGCGGAGACCGCCGCGTCGTTTGGAGTGACCCACTCACCCACGGCCTCGCTGAGTCGCTGCATGGCTTGCAGCTTGGTGTCTGTATCGATCGCGTCGCTGAAGCCTCGCGAGAGCGCGGCACTGCGACCCATCGATTCGGACGCGGACCGTAGCATCGCTTCCCACCGCGACACCACCGACACCTGCGACGCCGCGAGCAGCCCGAGCACCGCGAGCAACAGCCCCGGCGCCGCCCGAGCGAACGAGCGTTGCACCGAGGGAAGCACAGATACCGGTCTCGCTGCGGCCGCGAGCCCCAGCAGACACGCGAAGAGCGCGGCCGAACCCGACAGCACCGCCGTCATTTCGATCATCGCGTGCGTCAGACCGACCGCAGCGGCTAGAGCCGCGGCCATGCGAATCACATCGGATCTCGTTATCACAATGACAGTGAGAGCGATGAGGGCCGCCGCCGCGAGCCCGCCCACGCGCACAAGAACATTCGACGTCGAGGAGATTTCGAGCTCGATCCACGCTCCGCCGATTGTCGTGAACGCCAGGGTCAGCAACACAAGCCTCGGTACAAGATGGTCAACACCACGAGCGGTCGCACCCGATTGCGGCGGATGTCCTCCGACCGATGCGAGCATGCTGCCGAGCAGCACCGACCATGCAACGCCGCCGACACCCAGCGTGGCGGCGAAGTCGAAGAAGACGCTGTGGGGGCTGGCAATCTCTTCGGGATTAAGTGGGCTCTTGGCGAGCAGATACGCGTCCTTGAAGCCGGCGGGTCCAACCCCGTGAATCGGACTCTGAGCAAAGATCGCGCCCGCCGCGTCGAGATACTGGGCACGAAACAACAGCGACAACTCACCGACCCGCTCGCCAACGATGCCACGCATCGCAACTGCAACCAGCGCGGCCAGCGGCATCGCGAGCAGCAGGACAGGGAGCCCCCACGGGCGCCGCGCGAAGAACGGCCACGCCGCGATCGCCGCGACACCGAGGGCAGCGGCACCCCAGCCGCCCTTGCTGCCGGAGAGGTACAGAACGACCAATCCGCCAACGACGCCCGCAACAACACCGATGCGTCTCGCCTCGCCGCGTGCGATCAGCACAATGCCAGCGACCGTGACGCACGCTCCGGCCGTGGAAAGCACGTTGGACAAGCCGAGCCATCCGGTACCCGGGGCGTCGTACAGGCGACGCTCGAACGCCTTGGCCGCAAAGGAATCCGGCGTCCAACCCTGGGCCGCGAGCATCGCCTCTCGGTTCGCCTTGAACATCTCGATGGTCTGCGGATTCTCGACGAAGACCTGCACGCCGGCCTTGAGCGCGAAGAAAGCGATCGATCCGAAGAGCACGCCGGCCGTGAGGCGTGCAACGTTCTCGAACCGTGCCGCCGCCGAGATCGAAAGGCCGGCGCACATCGCCCCGGCCCACGCCGATCCGAGCGTGAGATGATCCTGAGCCGCGTCGGGAGCGAACCTCGCGTGCCAGGCGACGGTCGCAAGCCCCGCCAGCAGCAGCACCCATTGCCACCACCGCACGACGGCTCCACCAGCACCCGCCAAAGCGAGGATGCATCCCGAAAGCGTGACTAGAAAAAGATCGATGCCCAGGTTCGCGGTCGGCCCAAGCCCGACCACGGGACCGGCGAGCATGCTCGGATCGAGATCCCATCCCGGAAACGCAACCGATGGTGCGGTAGCCTTCAAGAGCGCCAAGCCGCTGACGCCGGCCACCAACACAAGCAACAGACGCTCGATGATGCGTTGCCGCGCCGCAGCAAGCTCGCTGAGTGTTCCTTCGCTCACGTTCGCCCTCCGGTCGATCGCGGCATGGTCGCGGCCATCGCGTCCCGACTGGCATACTCGGCCGCCGCCAGCAGTCCAAGAAGGGCAACAACACCAACACCGATCGCCCCGGCCACGATTGCATCGCAACGAGTGAGGGCGTAACCGGCCGCTCCGGTCAGGATGCCGCAGCCCCAGAGAACGTACACCGCGTGCGCCCGTGACAGCCCGCGGCGGACAAGACGGTGCGACGCGTGGTTCAGGTCCCCCACCAGCGGCGACTTACCGCTCCACAGCCGCACCAGCGTGATCACGGTGCAGTCGTACAGCGGCACCGCCAGCACGACGATCGGCATCAGCACCGCGTGCGCGTGCGAGCCCTGCGGGGAAGCGGGATCGAAGTACGTGATGCGCACCGCGGCGAAGGCGAGCAGAAACCCGAGCACGAGGCTGCCGCTGTCGCCCATGAACATCCGAGCACCCCCGCGTCGCGGAGCATTGAAGAGCAGGAAACCGAGACAGGCACCGATCAAGAGCGCGAGGCACCCAGCGACAAGCCACTGGCTCTTTTCGAGCGTGATGATCAGCATGCTCGCCGCGGCGATCGCTCCGAGGCCGGCCGAGAGCCCGTCCATATTGTCGAGAAAGTTGATCGCATTGGTCACGACCACGAACCACATCGCGGTGATGACGATCGACAGCCACGGCCCGCCAACGTGGCCATCGAGCACGGTCAACAGCCGCGTATCGGTCAGCAGCGGTACAGCGACTGCGGGCAGCACCTGAAGAAGAAGCTTTGGCAACGCCGGCAGAGGCTTGCGATCGTCGATGACGCCCATGACGTGCAAGAGCAGGAGACTGCCGAGCAGCACGAAGGCAAGGTCGGCCTTCTGGGTCACGTACGAAAGCGTGCCAAGGGCGCCGGCGGGAAACACCTGTGGCACGAGCGCCGCAAGCAGGATGACACCGAGGAGCGGACCGGCGATCGCAGAGAAGATCGCGATGCCGCCGGTGTTGGGAACGCGGCGTGGGGCTTCCTTGATCTGCCCGGCCACCCCTCCGCCGTCGAACGTCCGGAGCCGATGCCCCATCGCGATGAGCACGGCGCACAGCGGTGCCGCGATCGCGAATGCCACAGGGATGAGCAGGAGGCAGAGGCCGACCATGGGCACAGTCTAAGCAGAAGCGGCTGCGGCGTGGCGGCGCTCGCGGAGCAGGAACCACAGAACGACCATGAGCACCTGCTGAATCAGGAACATCCAGACGAGCCTGAGAGGCCACGGCCCGAGAGCATCGATGATCGATGCGGCGCCCGGCTTGGACCGGCCCGCGAAACCGTAATTGGCGTCGAGCACGATGTTCAATGGGATCATCACGGCGGCATAGAAACACATGGAGAGCGTCACGGTCAGGAGGTCCGCAGCTCGAGCGCGATACCGGTAGACGACGAGGTGGTATGACGCCGCCATCACGATCGCGAGGTGCGAGCCCCAGAAGAGCCAAAAGTACGTGTGCGAATACCCCACGTGAACGATCGGCGAGACGAACGCCTGCGTCGAAAGGCCGATACCCCAGAATACCACGAGAGTTCGAAGCCAACGCACCGAGGTCAGCAGCGCGAGCGGCGCGGCGATCACGAGCAGATCACAGAACTGCAGGGGCAGGCTGGTTTGCCAGGAGAACCGCTCGGGCGCCAGGAAGTACGCTGTGTACGCGATCGCAACGACTCCCATCGAGCCGCCGAGCGCGGACGCGAACCGAGGCTCGCGGTTGGCGACTGGACCGCGTTGCAGGCGCTTTGCAAACAGGCAGACGAGAACCACAGAGGTCGCGCAGATCGCGACACACACTGCGTGGAACATCGAGAACTGCGTGAACGAGTCGGCCCACAAGCCGGCGGTCGTTGCGACCGCGGCGGATTCCGGCACCGGCGATGTCACGCCGCACCCGCCGATTCGTGACGCAGTTGCCCGCACGCGGCGGCGATGTCGCGGCCGCGGCTGGCGCGGATGTGGACGTTGATGCTGCTCTCGCGCAGGATCTTCTGGAACTCGAGCACGTCGGTGTTGCGGGGGCGCTCGAACTCGATGCCGTTGACCTCGTTGTAGCGGATGAGGTTGACGTTGGCGCGGATGGTCTTGGCGATCTCCGCCAGCCGCTCGGCGTGCTTGGGGCGGTCGTTCACGTCGCGGAGCAGGGTGTACTCGAGCGTGATCTCGCGCCCGGTCTTCTCGAACCAGCGCTGGCACGCGGCGAGCAGGTCGTCGATGGTCGTGTACTCGGCCCAGGGAATCAGCTTGCGGCGGATCTCGTCGGTCGGGGCGTGCAGCGAGAGCGCGAGCGTCACCGGAAGATCGAACTCTTCGGCGAGCTTGGTGATCGCCTGCGGCAAGCCGACCGTCGAGATCGTGACCTTGCGGGCGCTGATTCCCAGGGCCCACAAGGCCGAGATCGTGCGGATCGCGCCGGTGACGTTCTTGAAGTTGCTCAAGGGCTCGCCCATGCCCATGAAGACGACGTTGCTGACGCGGCCGACGTCTTTGAGGCGAGACAGGCGCCAGACCTGCTCGACGATTCGGCCGGAGGTGAGGTTGCCGTCGAGGCCGCCGAGGCCGGATGCACAGAAGCGACAGCCAACGGGGCAACCGACCTGACTGGAGATGCACGCGGTCTTGCGGGTCTCGGTGGGGATCATCACGCACTCGGTCTGGCGCTTCGAATCCTCGTCGATGCGGGGCTGGCCGAGGATCGGGAGTGCGGCGGTGGGCGCGGGCTGTGCTTCGACGGCCTGCGCCTGGCCCGCGGCGAAGTCACGCCACTGGACCAGGAGCTTCTGCGTGCCGTCGGTGGCGAGTTGATGTCGGAGTGTATCGCCGGAGAGAAATGTCATCTCTGCCGCGAGGACTTCGCGGTCACGTTTCGAAAGGCTCGTCATCTGCTCGGGGTCGCAGATGCCTTTCTCGTAGACCCACTCGAGAATCTGCTTGGCCCGAAACGGCGGCATGCCCCGCTGCTCACACCAGGCGGCAAGGGTCTCGGGGTTGAACTCGAAGATGTGGGTGGCAGGGTGACGCACGGGGTACTCAGTAGAACCGGCCGCTGGCCGGTTCGTGTTGTCGATCCATGGCAACGAAGACCGGCCGGAGGCCGGTCCCACTGGAATCTAGGACTTCGCGCTTACCGTCAGGGCCACCGCGCCGTACAGCTCCTTGGTCACCTTGGGCGCACCGACCCGGATGCGGGATTCGTCGAGGTCGACGCCGCGGGCTTTGCCCATGCGCTTGAGCGAGATCGGCAGACCGAACTCGACGTCCTCGTTAAAGATCTCGCGCTGCTCGAGATCGCCGCCGAAACGCTGGATCAGCGTGCGGCACAGATCAGCGACCAGATCTTCCGGGGCTGAAGCGCCGGCGGTGATCATGACCGTCTCGTCGCCCTTAAACCACGACCAATCGAGTTCGCTCACGTCGTCGATGAGCCGCGCCGGCGTGCCGACGTTCTGCGAGATCTCTGTGAGACGCACGCTATTCGAAGAGTTCTTGGAGCCGATGACGAGCACCAGGTCGCACTCGGGAGCAATCTCCCGCACGGCGTGCTGGCGGTTGGTCGTCGCGTAGCAGATATCACTGCTGGGCGGCTCCTTCATCTGCGGGAACCGTTCTTTCAGAGCGGCGATGATCACGCCGGCGTCGTCGGTCGAGAGTGTCGTCTGCGTCAGATAGACCAGTTTCGACTCGTCGCTCACGTTCAGGTGCGCGACTTCTTCGGCGCTCTCCACCACCGTAACAGCGTCGGGTGCCTCGCCCCGCGTGCCGACGACTTCCTGGTGATTCGCGTGGCCGATGAGCAGAATCTGATAGCCCTGCCGGGCGTAACGGATGCACTCGGAGTGGACCTTGGTCACCAGCGGGCAGGTGGCGTCGATGGTCTGGAGGCGGCGTTGGCGAGCGTGTTCCCGCACCTGGGGAGAGACGCCGTGGGCGCTGAAGACCAGGATGCCGCCCTCGGGCACCTCGTCGAGGCTCTCCACAAACTCGACGCCCTGCTGCTGAAAGCGGCCGACGACGTGCTTGTTGTGGACGATCTCGTGGTACACATAGATCTTCTCGCCGGGAAGGAGCGAGATGGTCTGGGCGACGACGTCGACCGCCATCTGGACGCCGGCGCAGAAGCCTCGGGGATTGGCAAGAATCAGTTTCATCACAGCCCTCGATCCTAGGAATGGCGGCGTCGCCAGAACCCCGTCGCAACCGGCTCGTACCAACACCGCCACCCGATCACCCATGCCAGACACCGATGCCCAATCTCTCCGCCTACCCACCTCGGCGGCGTCGAGTTCGCAGGAGAATTTCAGTGTTCTCAGCCCTTTGGTACCACGAGACCTGATCCCGCACTTTAAGGCCGTGTACGACTTCTGCCGGCTGATCGACGACTTGGCTGACGACCCTGAGATCGCCCGTCCCGGAGATCGTGGCGCTGATGAATCCATGGCTCGGCCGCGAGACGCCGCCGTTGCCAATCGAAGGTCGATGGAACGACTTCATCTGCTTGGCCTCGCCCGGACCGAACTGCTCGCAGCCGCGAGCGGCCAATCCACCAACCCCGTCTTCGTTGCCGTCGGCAAGACGATCCGCGAGAAGCACCTGCCCCTGGAGCCCTTTGACGACCTCATCAAGGCGTTCGAGCAGGACCAAACCATGACCCGCTTCGAGACGTGGGAGCAGGTGCTCGATTACTGCACCCGGAGCGCGAACCCCGTCGGCCGCATCGTGCTGATGCTCGACGCCCCCCGGCCCGACGCGATCGACGCGGAGACGCTGCGGCTCTCCGACCTGATCTGCACGGCGCTCCAGCTCATCAACTTCTGGCAGGACGTGCGGCGAGATCTTCTCGAGCGCGATCGCATCTACATCCCATCACGCGAGTTCCCCACCGGATGCGACGAGCCGCTGGACGTCACGCTCCGCGACTGGATTTCGCGACCGGATGACCCGGAGGCACGCCTGCCGTACATCCGCTCCCTTCGATCGCTTGTCGATCGGACACGGGAGATGTTCGACCAAGGCGCGGCGATCCATGCCCGACTGAACCATCGGCTCGGGCCGGTCGTGTGGCTCTTCTGGAAGGGCGGCGTGGAAACCCTGAAATTGGTCGAACGCACGGGCTGCACATCGCTCTGGGAGCGCCCGCGATTGACTGGTACCGAGAAGGCGTCGTTTATCCTTCAAGCGATCACGATGAAGTGGCTCGGCCGTTGGCCCAGGAAGCCGCAAATCGTATGACTGCCACGGCGGCAAACCATGCTCGACCAAGTCTTGACATCCCTGAAACCCAAGTGGTCGCGACTGCTCGACGATCCGGCGGCGCTGCGGCTGCAAATCTGCCTGACGCCGCTCGTGCGGCGCGGCGTCGCCACGGCGGCCGCAACAGAGACTTTTCGGGCCGATGCCGAGTACTTCTATCCGGCAAGCACGGTCAAACTGCTCGCCTCCGTCTGCACCATCCGAATGGTCGGTCGCATGCAGCACGAAGCGCCCTCGACAGCCATCAACCTCGATACGCCGTTGGAGTACCTTCCAGACAACGCCGAGCCGATCGTACGTGACGAGACGAACCTTGATGGTGGCTTTCTGACTCTACGGCACTGCATTCGCAGGGCGTTGATCGTGTCTGAGAATCCGCCGCACAACCGGTTGTATGAATTCCTTGGGCACGCCGCGATGAACGCGGACTTGCGGGCCCTTGGCTTTGTTGATGCCGTGATCAACCACCGGCTCGACGACGTGCGGACGCCGGAGGAGCAGCGCACAACCCCGCGGATCGTCGCGCGGCTGTCCGTGGGAGCGAAACACGAGCTGCCGGGACGCGTCGGGGCTCCGCTCACGTATCCAACCAACATCCCACGCACTGCCGTGGGCGATGGGCACTTCAAGGATGGCGCTCTGGTCAACGCGCCGATGAACTTTGCGACACCCGGCGCCGAGAAGAACCGCGTACGTCTCATCGATTTGCACACTCTGGTCACCAGGCTCGCGCCGAACCTCACGCCGGACGCCGCCGCCGCAGCGTCTCTGGGAGTTTCTGCGGACGAACTTCGTTTCCTTCGACACTGCATGACGGTCGTTCCGCGGGAGAGCGGCAATCCCTGCTACAGCCAGGACAGGTACCCGGACGACTACGTCAAGCCCACGCTCGAGGGCGTCCGGTCGATCGCGCCACGGGCCGAGATCATGAACAAGCTCGGCTGGGCATACGGCTTTGTCACCGATGCTTCGGTTCTTCACACCATGTCCGCTCCGGACGCGACCGATCGCCACGCCGTCGCGTTGTCGTACACCATGTGGGCGTGCACCCGCGGCGTACTGAACAACGACGATTACGACTACGAGCAGTTGGCGAAACCATTCGCCAAGGACCTCGGCAGATGCGTGGCAGAACGCATGCTCTCGTAAGACCGCGCGAGCCCAGCGAGCCAAGGATCTTCTCGGGGAAGAGCCCGCGACTCGGCTACCGAACTCTTCGGCAGCGAGTCGGGCGATGGAATAATGCCCCGACTCTTCTACCTTTTTGAGCACGATGTCTACGCCCTCGCAGAATCCATCTCTCGGTCCCGACCGTTCAGTCGCTCGCGCTGACGTCGCGATCGTCGGCGCTGGCGTCATCGGCTTGGCGTGTGCTCTCGAACTGGCCCGGCGCGGCAAGCGCGTTCTCGTCGTCGACCGTGGCGAAGCTGGTTGCGGCGCCTCGTTCGGCAACGCTGGCTGGCTCACGCCGTCGCTCGCGTTCCCGCTGGCCCAGCCCGGATACGCGTTCAAGGCTCTGAAGTGGATGATGGATCCCGAGAGCCCCTTTTACATCAGGCCGTCGCTCGACCCGGCGTTGCTCAGATGGGTCTCGATCTTCGCGTTCTCCAGCCGCCGCTCGAAATTTGCAGTGAACGCGCCCGCCCTTGTCGGCCTGTGTCGTTGGAGCACCGATGCCTGGGAGGCCATCGCCGCCGCACCGGGGCCGGATTTCGGCTTCGCGCGCCGCGGCCTGCTGGTTGTCCTTGAGACCCCCCACGGCGTTGAGACCGCCCGCAAGGCGGCGGCATACGTCGAGACGCTGGGCATCCCGCACGAGCTGTGGGACTCCGACCGGGTTCGGAGTGAGGAACCGATCGTCACGGGCAATCAGATCGGCGGCATCCTCTACACCCGCGACGCCCATTGTGTGCCGAATCTTGCCGTCGCCCGCCTGCGGCACGAAGCCGAGAAGCTCGGCGTGCAGGTGCTTGAGAACAGAGAAGTGACCGGAGCCACGATCGCGCGCGGTCGCATCTCAGGGTTGCGCACACCACAAGGCGAGATCGAGGCCGACGAGTTCATCCTCGCCGCGGGCTATTGGTCGGCGGACCTGGGTCGCGAACTCGGCCTCCGCCTGCCGATGCGTGCTGCCAAGGGCTACTCGCTCCAGTTCGCTCGCGGCGCCGTGCATCCGACGCGATCGATCTCGCTCGGCGAGCGCAAGGTCACCGTGACGCCACACGCCGAGCGTCTGCGGCTTGCTGGCACACTCGAAATCGTCGGCAACGACTCCTCGATCAACGAACGTCGCGTCAACGCGATCGAACGCGGTGCGCGGGGCCTGCTGACGCTCCCGAGCGAGCGGGCCGAAGCCAAACCCTGGGCCGGGCTCCGTCCCTGTCTCGCCGATGGCATGCCCGCGATCGGTCCCTCACCCAAGCACCGAAATCTCTGGCTGGCGGTCGGTCACCAGATGACGGGGCTCAAGTGCGCACCCGGCACCGCACGCCTGCTCGCGGAGCTGATGGCCGGTGAGAAGCCGACATTCGATCCGCGGCCGTTCGCACCCGAACGGTGTTGCTAGAGGCCGCGATGCCCTCGCTTTCAAAGCGTCTACCGGGCACGCGACATCAGAGCACAAAGCCCTGCAAGCGGGGCTTCGGGAAGGGACGCGGACGGGAATCGAAACCGCCAAAGGCGGATCGGAAGGCGCTTCTAGCGTTCCAAGCACCCCTCGTGCGGCTCCAGAGTGATGGCTTCTGATCCGGCACACGAGTCGAGCCCTCGCCAGCCCTCGCAAGGTCTCAATACGGTCTTGCCGCAGTCTGTGCATTGGTCGAGCGTCTTCTTCGGTGTCTCGACACTGCCAGCTCACCAGCCGGCAACCACGACTTGAGCCGTACGCGACGATCCCCCGTGGCATGCCGACGTGCCGGTCGGGTGCCGACAGCGATTCGAGTAGTGGCGCCTCGGCGTGCTCTGCGGCCACCGCGACCGGGGAAGCGACGACTTGTCCGGCGACCTCAACTGAGATGCAGTGACACACCGTCCGTGGAGCGAAACCTGCGCTCCCGTCACGCCACGGCGGTCGCTCCAGTTCAAGCCGAAATCCCGCGTGTTACCCGAGCCAATCGCGTATCATGCGTTGCTGTTCTTCCACAGGCGGTGTTCACCCCCCCGCCACCTCTGGTCGCCACCTGCATTCAACCACCAAAAAACATGGCCAAGATCTCGCCCCTCAACAGCCTCTCAGGGCGCCTCATGCTTGTCGGGGTCTTCCCGGCCATTCTCACGATCGCCGCGATCGTGGTGCTTGCCGGCATTGAGGGCTACCGCACCGCACGCGCCGCCGAAGAGCGGCTCCTCGTCGCCGACGTTACGGGCGCTGCCGCGGAACTCGCCGTCCGCAGCGACCGCTGGAACGCCATTGCGCAGACCATCGCCGCCAGTCAGATCAACGGCATGTTTGGACATCGCAAAGACACCGTCGATTTTCTCAAGGCCGCCAATGCCGTCAGCAAACTCAATCTGTCCACATTTGTGGCCTACGAGCCCAACGCCGACGGCCAGGACGCCGAATCCCTCAAATCGGGAAAGGTGCCCGCCGAGGCGATGGATTCCAGCGGGCGCTTCCTGCCGGTCTGGTACGATGTGATGCAAGCCGCCGCACGCGCGGGCGAAAGCCGGCTAAAGCCGATCACCGGAACGGAGAGCCTGCCGTTCTACCTCGCTCCAAAGGCCGAGTTTGCGAAGTCCGGCGCTCAGACCCCGACGGTCACCGAACCCTATACACGGGACGGAGAAATGATCGTCTCGCACGTGAGCCCGATCATCATCCAAGGCAAGTTCATGGGTGTGGCTGGCGTGGACCGAAGCCTCAATGTACTGACGCAGATCGCCCTCGCAATCAAGGCAAGATCCCGCGCCGACGTCTTTATCCTCAGTTCCCAGGGCGTTTTCATCGCCGCAACCACCGATGCAGCAGGCGGCGAAGGCGCGCTGAAGGATCGCCCCATCGCCGAGACACCGTTCGCCCAGATCGCTTCTCGGTGGCAGATGGTCGGCGGCGACGCGGCTGTGCGGGTCTTTGACGCCGAGGATCCAGTCCTCGGAGCCGAATGCATCTACGCCAACGCCCGAGTATCCGTCGGCGGATGGACGATCGTGGCTCGCCGTCCAAAGGACGACGTCATGCGCGCCGCCAACACCGCCGTCATGCGCAAGATCACGATCGGCACCGCCGCCATCGTCCTCGTCGGAGGCCTTCTGTTTCTTGTCACCCGAGGGATCTCCAAACGCGTGCGCATCGCTGCCGCCGCGGCGGACCGTATCGCCCGCGGCGACCTCACCGAGCAAGTTTCCGATTCGACCAATACCGACGAGACCGGCGCGCTCATGCGCTCCATGCGAACCATGGACGCCAACCTCAACTCTCTCGTCGGGAACGTGAAGCAGGCCGGAATCCGTCTCAACTCCACCGCCACCGAGATCGCCGCCACCAGCAAGCAGCAGGAGTCGGCGACCGGAACTTTCGGCGCGGCGTCCAACCAGATCGCAGCGGCGGTGAAAGAGATCTCGGCCACAAGCCAGGACCTTGTGCGCACTATGGAGTCCGTGAACCGCATGGCCGAGGAGACCGCCCACCTCGCCGGCACCGGACGCGCCGGACTCCAGGGCATGGAGTCCGTGATGGCTGATCTGGACGCGGGCACGAGGTCCATCGCCGACAAACTCGGCGAGATCAACGACCGCTCCCAGAAGATCACCGCCGTCATCACCACGATCGCCAAGGTCGCCGATCAGACCAACATCCTCTCGATCAACGCCGCCATCGAGGCCGAGAAGGCCGGCGAGTTCGGCGCGGGCTTCCTTGTCATCGCCCGCGAGATCCGTCGCCTCGCCGACCAGACCGCTTCCGCGACCCTCGACATCGAGCAGATGGTCCAGCAGATGCAGAGTGCCGTCTCCTCCGGCGTGATGGAGATGGATCGCTTCTCTGATCAGGTCCGCCGCGGCGTGCGCGATGTCGCCACCGCTGGCACGCAGCTTACGGAGATCATCAATCGCGTCAACAGCAGCACCGATAGCTTCAAGCAGGTCAACGAGTCGATGCAGTCCCAGTCCGAGGGGGCCCACCAGATCAGCGACGCCATGACGTCACTCGTCGGAACCGCCAAACAGACCTCGCAGTCCGCCCAGGAGTTCGGCCGTGCCGCCGCTGACCTCCAGTCCGCGATCGCGACCCTGCGCGAAGCCGTGTCACAGTTCAAACTGAGAGACTGACTATGTCCACGCTCGCGGTAATCTGGCGCGGAGCGGGACTGCTGCTGGCGACAGACACCCAACACGTCATCGAGGTGCTTCCGCCAGTTGCCTGGCGTCCCGTTCCGGGTATCCCATCGTGGGTGCGCGGCGTCTTCATGTACCGCGGTGATCTCATCCCCCTCATCGATTCCGAGCGCCTGCTGTACGGCCTTCCCAACGCTCAAGCCTCCCCGCCCGTTCGCGATCTCCTGCTTAATCGCGTTCTGGTCGTGCGCGTCGCGCCCCGCGCCGCCGAACCCCCGAAGGCCGTCGGCCTCTGGGTCAGCAGCATTCTCGAACTCGACCGCATCGACTTCGCAGGACGGCACACCCACCCCGGCTTCCACTCCGACACCGCGGGCTTCCTCGGCCCCATCGCGCCGACCCGCTGGGGCACCGTGCAACTCGTCACCCCCGCCGACCTGTTGACCACCGAACAAGCCGAACTCATCGCCAGCCGGCTCAGCGAGGCCGCGGCATGAGCGACGCCTCCGTTCGCCAATGGCTGCTGACGCACACCCCCTTGGAACCCTCGCTGCTCGAAGGACCCGGCTTCCGCGCGCTCGTTGCTGAACGCGTCGCCTCCGTCGCCGACGGCATTGAATCTGTGTACGTCAATGTGCTCGACCAGCGCCCCGATGAAGCCGAACGCCTGATTGCCGACATCTCGGTGCCCGAGACCTGGCTGTTTCGCTATCCCAACTCCTTCGAACTGCTCGCCGATGTGCTTCGCCGTCGGCTCGCCAACGGTTCCGCATCCCTGCGCATGTGCAGCATCGGCTGCGCCATGGGACAAGAGCCATACGGCATGGCCATCACGGCCCTGCACGCCGGGTGGAGTGCCGACAGAGTGCGCATCGACGCCTTCGACCGCAATCCCGAAGCCCTCAAGGTCGCGGGCATCGGCCGCTATGGCACAGGATCGATCCGCAGTGAGATCCCAACTTGGGTGGCCGAACACCTTGAACACGACTCAGGTGAGGTGCGAATCGGAGCCCACATCCGCGGCATGGTCCGTTTTGCGAAGGCGGATGTGACATCCACGTCAATCGCGGGCCCCTTCGATGTCACCTTCTGTCGCAACGTGATGATCTACCTGAACTCCGACGCTCGCACACACCTCGTGCGTGCGATTTGCGAGACGCTCGTCCCTGGCGGCGTGCTCTTCGTCGGACACGCCGAGCAGTTCCTACGCACGGAGCCCCTGCTCAGACCGATCGCCTCTTCTCACGCCTTCGCACTCCAGCGCATCGACGCCGCTGCCCTTGTGCCCGAAGCACCCGCGCGTCCGGCACTCGCCATGCCAAGGCCATTCGCCGCTCCTCCGCCACCACCGCCGCGGGCACCTATCCCAACGCCTCGGAATCTACCTCCCCAGCGAGTCGATTCCCTTGACGAAGCCCGCGACCTGGCTGATGCAGGACGCATGCGAGAGAGCGAAGCGATGATCCGCTCGATCATGACACGCCGCGGCCCATCCGCACCCGCGCTGGAACTGCTAGGCATCATCCGCCTCGCGGCCGATGACGCGACCGAGGCGAAACGCCTCTTCGAACAAGCCGTGTACCTTGAGCCCGCCCGCTCGGCGTCCCTGCTGCAACTGGCGATGCTCAGCGAGCGCGCGAATGATCTGCAGCGGGCGTCGACCTACTGGGAACGCGCTCGACGCGCCGCAGCTCAGGTCGCGCAGGAGCCTACGCGATGACGCCCGGCCCCGCCAATTCCGCATCCGAAGTCGCCTCTGGCGCGCACGACGCCGCCATCCTTCGCCTTCTCGATCGCCCTGTCTCAACGACCGATCTCGCAGCAGGAGCCGAGTGGGCGGCCCGACCCGCCATTGCGAACGAAGGCCCCATGGTCGGGCTGCTGCTCTTTGGACTCGGCGAGGAAACCGCCGCGCTTCCGGCCAAGCTTTTGCGGCGTGTCACGCCTTGGGCACGCACAGCCCCGATCCCCCACCGGACAACCACAGTGATGCGCGGCATGTGCAACATCCGCGGCGAACTCATCCTCAGCGCCGACCTGCACGGCCTCCTCGGCCTTCAGACCCCGCCGAATCGTTCCGCTCCCCCCGATGGAACCAGCGACACGCGACGCATGGTCGTCATCGGCCCGCAGGATGCACCCTGGACATTCGAGGTCGATCGCCTCGTCGGCATCGAGCGCACGCCCGTCTCCAGCATTAAGCAGCCCCCTGTCACCATCGAGTACGCCTTGGCCGCATACTCGACAGGGATCGCCGAGATTCATGGCCAGACGGTGACCGTGCTCGACGGCGAGCGCATTCTCGCCGGTTTCCAGGCGGGGCTCGCATGAGCAATTCCTCCGACTTTGGCGGGGTCTCGCTGCTCGAACTCTTCAAGCTCGAAGCAGAGTCCCACGGCGCGGCGCTCAGCGCCGGGCTCTTGGCGTGGGAGCGCACCCCCGCGGACCGCTCGCTCATCGAACCGCTCATGCGCGCCGCCCACTCGATCAAGGGCGCCGCTCGCATCGTCGGGCTCGACCTCATTGTCCCGCTCGCCCACTCGATGGAGGAGTGCTTCCTGGCGGCCCGCGACGCCAGAGAGCCGCTCACCCCCGCCCGCGTGGACCAATTACTCAAGTGCCTCGACGTCTTCAGCGAACTGAAGTCGCTGTCCGACGACGACCTCCCCACCTGGATCGTCGCCAAGTCGGATCACATCGCCGGCCTCGTCACGCAATTGAAGTCGCCCGTGCCTCAGGCATCGGTGGCGGCGACCGCACCTCCGGTATCGATCGCCTCATCCGCCGCGTCCTCACCTGCCGCTCCTGCGCCCGCTCAGGTCGACCCTCCCAGCCCATCCGCGCCCGCAACGTCCACGGTCGCAAGCCACGTGCGCGTCGCAGCCAGCGTGATGAACCGGATGCTCTTCCTCGCAGGCGAATCGACGGTCGAAGCATCACGCCTTCAGTCCCTGCGCAGTCTTCTAACGGGGCTCAAGGCGCGGGAACGTTCACTCGAAACCGCCGTCCAGTTGATTGGCAAGGTCATCGCCAGGAGAGATAGGGTCGCGAGCGACGCCGATGGTGCGGCCCAGGCCTCCTATAGCGCACTGGTCACGGCCACTGACGCCGTGCACACCGCCCTCGCGGAACAGACCGCACGCCTTGATGAGTCCCTCCGACGTGTCGAGGAACTCTCGGGTGCCCTTTACACAGAGGTCGTGCGCAGCCGCATGCGCCCGTTCGCCGAGGGCATCGGCGGCTTCGCCCGCATGGTCCGCGATATCTCTCGCGAACTCGGGAAGGACGTGGCTTTCGTCGTCGAAGGCGAGTCCGTCCATGTTGACCGCGACATCCTTCAGCGACTCGAATCCCCGCTCACCCACCTCATCCGCAACAGCCTCGACCACGCCCTCGAAACGCCCGCCGACCGCGAAGCCGCCGGCAAGCCCCGTACCGGGAAGATCACCCTGACCGCCCGCCATCAGGGCGGGATGCTCGTGATCGAAGTACGAGACGACGGCCGAGGCATCGATCCGGAAGCCGTGCGCCAAAAGGTCGTCGAACGACGCTTGGTCGACGACGCCACCGCGGCAAAGCTCTCGCGCGCCGAGCTCATGGAGATGCTCTTCCTGCCCGGCTTCTCGACCAAACAGGCCGTCACCGAGATCTCCGGGCGCGGCGTCGGCCTGGACGTTGTTCAGTCGATGGCACAGGCGGTCTCCGGCGCCGTCGTGCTCGAATCCGAGCTGGGTCGCGGCACGAAGTTCACCCTGCGCCTCCCTGTGACCCGATCCGTCGTTCGCGCGGTGATCGTCCGCATCGGCGGCGAACTGTTCGGCGTCCCGCTGTCGCGACTCGATCGCATTGTCCTGCGCCCCCCGTCAGAAGCCAAGCCCGTGCAGGGGCGTGCGCAGATCGATTTGGAGGGCTCATCGGTAGGCCTCGTGTGGGCAACCGAACTTCTCGGAGTGGACTCGACTGCCAACGCCTCGACTCTCGCCATCCTCGTCTTCGGCATCGCAGACGACCGGTGCGGCATCGTCGTCGATGAGATCTGCAGCGAGGAAGACTTGGTCGTGCGGCCGCTCGATTCGCGGCTGGGCATCGTGCCCCACCTCGCAGCCGCGGCGATCCGCGCCGACGGCGTGCCCGTGCTCATGATCGATGTCGACGACCTTTGGCGGTCGGTGAAAGAAGCCCTGCAGGGCGGTCGGCCACTCGGGCTCACCCCATCGCGTGTAACGCGCAACGAGGCAGGCAAACGCCGCATTCTGGTCGTCGATGACTCCATCACCGTTCGCGAAGTCGAACGCCAGTTGCTCATGCGACACGGATACGACGTCAGCGTTGCGGTGGACGGCAAGGACGGCTTCAACATGCTCCGCACGGGGCGTTTCGACCTGCTCGTGACCGACGTCGATATGCCCCGCATGACGGGTATCGAGCTGGTTCGTGCGGTGCGCCGCGAGCCCAAGCTCGCCGAGTTGCCCATCATCATCGTGTCCTACAAGGACCGCGAGTCCGACAGGCTCGCCGGCATGGAAGCTGGTGCCAGCGCTTATCTGACGAAGAGCAGCTTCCAGGACGATTCTCTCATCCGCATGGTTTCGGATCTCATCGGAGCACCTTGCTGATGCGGATCGCCATCGTCAATGACCTGCAACTGGCGATCGAGTCGCTGCGTCGTGCCGTCGCGACCATCCCCGACGCAACCGTGGCATGGATCGCCAGAGACGGCGCCGAGGCTGTCGCCAAGTGCGCCGCCGATGTGCCCGATGTCATCCTGATGGACATGATCATGCCCGTCATGGACGGCGTAGAGGCCACGCGGCGCATCATGCGTGCCACGCCCTGCCCGATCCTCGTCGTCACCGCGACCGTGTCAGGAAACGCCAGCAAAGTCTTCGAGGCGCTCGGCGCCGGCGCTCTCGACGCGGTCGCGACCCCTGGTCTCGCCCCCGATGGACGCGTGGTCAACGCCGAGCCACTGGCACTCAAGGTTCGCACGCTCTCGCTGCTGGCCGGAGTGACCCCGCGGGAGTTACTGCCCGCCGCCGCGCCGCAGAATGCTCAGGCATCCCGGGGAATGCCCACGTTGGTTGCCATCGGCGCATCCACTGGTGGCCCCGAGGCCCTTGCCACAGTGCTGCGGTCGCTCCCAAAGCCCGCCCCTTGGCCGATCATCATCGTGCAGCACATCGACGAGATGTTCGCGTCCGGGCTCTCCGAGTGGCTCACGCGCGAAACGGGCCACCGGGTCGTCGCCGCCGCAAGCGACGCTGTGCCCGAGCCGGGCTGCGTCCATCTTGCGTCCAGCAGCGATCACCTGATCGTCCAATCCGGTCGCGTGCGCTATACCGCTGTACCTCGCGAGGTCGTTTACCGTCCCTCCGTGGATGTGTTCTTTCAGTCGCTTCTCACGGCCGGTGTCCAACAGGGCGTCGCCGTCATCCTGACCGGCATGGGTCGCGATGGCGCATCAGGAATGGCATCGCTGCGCACCGCCGGATGGACGACTATCGCGCAGGATCGCGCGACCAGCGTGGTGTGGGGCATGCCAGGAGCGGCGACACAGATGGGCGCCGCCATGCAGACCCTCCCGATCGACAAAATCGGCGCTGCGATCTCTGCCGCATTGGCTCACGGGCGGAAGTCCTCGGGGCCACAGCAAGGAGTGTGAGATTGAACCTATCCGAGAACCCCATCGTGCTGTTGGTGGACGATCAACTGATCATCGGCGAGGCCGTCCGGCGCATTGTCGCGGCCGACACCGGCATCACCTTCCATTTTTGCCAGAAGGGCGCCGACGCCCTCGCAACGGCCGCGAGGATCAAGCCCACCGTGATCCTGCAGGATCTCGTGATGCCCGATGCCGATGGCCTCGACCTGGTCCGCGGCTACCGCCAGCAGGAAGCAACGGCGCTCACCCCGCTCATCGTGCTCAGTTCCAAGGAAGAAGGCGCCACCAAGGCCGAGGCCTTTGCACGCGGCGCCAATGACTACATCGTCAAGCTACCCGACCCGGTCGAACTCATCGCTCGCATCCGCTATCACTCACGCGGCTATATCTCGTTGCTGCAGCGCAACGAAGCCTTCGACGCCTTGCACAAGAGCCAGGCCGAACTCGCGGCCGAGCTGTCGAAAGCCGCAACGTACGTGCGTTCCCTCCTGCCCGCGCCGATGGAGGGCACGGTGAGTATCGACTGGCGCTTTGTCCCGTCCGCCTCGCTCGGCGGCGACTGCTTCGACTACTTCTGGATCGACGACGACCATGTGGCCATGTACGTTCTGGACGTCTGCGGCCACGGCGTCGGCCCGGCGCTGCTGGGCGTGTCGGCGATGAACGCCGTGCGCAACGGCATGATCGGCGGCCTCGATGCCCGCAACCCGTCTGAAGTGCTGGACAGGCTGAACAAGGCCTTCCCGATGGAGAAGCACCACAACATGTTCTTCACCATGTGGTACGGCGTGTACCGCAAAGGCACGCGTGAGCTGGTGTACTCCGGCGGTGGACACCCTCCGCCGCTGCTGACCCCGGGCTTACGCGGCGAGATCCGCGAGCTCCAGGGCGAGGGTCTCCCGATCGGGATCCTGCAGGAAGCCGAGTTCCCGACGCTCACTACCGTAGTCGCACCTGGATCCTCGCTGCTGCTGTACAGCGACGGCGTGACCGAGGTGTTCTCTGAGAGCGACGTGATGTGGGGAATCGAGGGGCTCACCGCCTTTGCAAAGTCGCACCTAGCCGACGACCCGACGTATCTCGACCAGCTGCACGCACAAGTCGCGACGATCGCGCGGCGCGACGTGCTCGCGGACGACTTCTCGACCGTGCTGGCACGCTTTAACTGATGCGGGCAGAGCCGCCTCGCCGCTCGAACCGGCATGGAGCTCGACCGCGTAATTCCTCGATGCAGTGCTCGCCCGAAGAAATGCAGCAATCGCACGATCCCTCGGATGAGTCGAGGGCAGACGCTTCTCGTGCTACGGATCGCGCCGCATGTCTAGGACATCGCTCGACCGAATCTTCCGAACCGACTACTCGCGACGTCGTGCGAACCGAAGCTGCGGACGCTTGGCTCGCCGACCATCCAGGGGCGCTCCCGTAGCACCATGAGCATCGGTGTCAGGGCGCTGGTGATGGATCGCCGTGTTCGCCCGGATCGGCCCCGACCTGAGTACGGCATCGCGCCGAGTGCGTGCAGCCGGAAGCAGTACTCGCACGAAAATGAACACGGCGCTCTCGATTCCAAAAACGAAAAACCCCTGCCCAAGCAGGGGTTATCAAGCGAGGCGGACGGGAATCGAACCCGCAACCACCGGATCGACAGTCCGGTACTCTAACCAATTGAGCTACCGCCCCGAAATGTCACCCACGGGTTCGCCGCGGGTCGAAATGATAGCCCTCCTCGGCAGGATTTCAAGTCGCCGGTTCTTGGGGGGCGACCGGCTCCGTCGCCGGGCGTCCCCAGTGATTCGCACCACGGACCGTCCCCGGTCCACACGCAATAACGATCGTCTCCGCGACGTCGTCCACCCGCCACGCGCCTCCGCATTCCGGGCACTGGCGACAGCGATCGGCTTCGATCCGCACCCCGGTGAGGTCGTAGGAACACGTCGGGCACCGGCATGCAGCGATCCATCGCGAACGCAACGCCTCCCGAGCCTCTCCCGCGAGGACGCCCAGCGAGGTGAGTGAGTTCACTGCGACCAGGATCAGGATCGACGCCACCGGTGTAAAGAGGATCAGGAACGCGGCGAACGGCCCGCCCAGACCAAGCAGCGCGAGCATGCAGAGGGTCAGGGCCAGCATCGTCACGACCGAAAGCCCGGCCCGAGAACGAAGCAACTCGATCAGTGCGCCGGCCGTCCCTGCCGCGACCGAAACGACCGGCCATCTCGCTTCCGGTCGAGCCGGAGCAAAGATCGCCAGACGGGCCACTCGGCCACGGTCGTCGTTGGTTCGTATGCGAAGCACCGGAAACCTCTTCGCACGAGACCGCCTGACAGAGTCACACAACCACGCCAACACGACCCCGGTTGCCCCGATTTCACGCGACGTCCGGTGCAACGCGACAGGCCACCCGCATACGAGGACCGAGCCCCCCGCCAAAAGGAAAAGCCCGCACGCATGGAGCGTGCGGGCTTGATGGTGATCGATAGCCACCGAGTTCGCTTAGTCGCAGAGCAAACGGTCGTACGCAACGGAGAAGATCTGGAAATCCTCGTCGTCCACGACGCCGTCGGAGTTCAGATCCGCCGGGCAACCGCCGGGCAGAGCACCCGAGGCGGCGGCCATTGACGCGTCGGAGCAGAGCGTCAGGTTGTACGCCGCCGCGAAGACCTCGAAGTCGGTGTCGGCGACGATCCCGTCGATCGCAAGGTCGGCCGAGCACGGGGAGCCGAGGGTGCGGATGTTGTTGATGTTGTCCACGGTGCCAGCGATGGCGGCCGTGCGGGTGTAGACCTTGAAGCCGTTGGTGTTGAGGCGGCTGCCGAAGGGGATGACCAGGGAGTCGAGGTAGACGACTTCCTTGCCCGCGACGCCGGAGTTGTTGTAGTTGTTGACCAGGTTGACGGTCACCGGAAGATCGCCGAGACGGAGCTCGAAGATCGGGTACGCACCCTGAACGAAGTACCGGGTCGCGGCGCCAGCCGAGCCGTAGTCACGGCTCATGACCTCGAAGGTGTGCGTGCCCGGACGGCCTTCCATCTGGACCACACCGGCGCGGCCGTCGAAGCGGAGCGGGTTGTTGATCGCGTTGTCAAACGCGCCGCCGATGTTCGACGTGCCCTTCATGAAGTAGCCGGCGTTCTGATTCAGAACGAGATCGCTCTCGATCCAGAAGTCGGCCGGAAGCGACAAGCAGTTCGTGCAGCCCGAGGGCGCGCCGCCGTTGACCGTGCCGCTGTTATTGGTAAACCGACCGTAGACGGTGAGGATTGCGCTGGTATTGATGATGGAGTTCGGCGTCATCGTCAGTGTTCCGATCACCGACGAGTTGTTGGAAATGGTGAGCTTGCCGGTCACGGTCATGTTGCCGAGCCACTGACCGCTGCCGTTCACGGCGCCGCCGCCAGTGATGTTGATGGCAGGAGCGGCCATGTTGACGCCGCTCATGTTGGCGGCGGTGGAGATGTTGATCGACCCGCCGGAGCTGATCGTGGTGTTGCGGAGGTTCACGACGCCGTCGAGGTTGACATCAGAGGCCGACGTGATGCGTCCGCCGAACAGATCGGTCAGAGTGCCGTTGAACGTCAGCGGGCCGGTCGAGGACAAGGTCGCGCCCGAATCCTGAAGCGTGACTCGCCCGCCGAGACTATTGCCCAGCGAGTTGAGGCTCAGCTCATGCTTGCCGATGAAGACAGCGCCAGAGCCGGCCTGACGGATCGACCCTCCGGTGATATCGGAACGGCCTTCGTCGTTGAGCGTACGAGTCGTGCCGAAGAGATTGATCGCCGCACCGGGTCCGCTCACCAGCGCCGCCTTGTCGCTCATGCCAAGCAGCGACTGCGAGTTCATGGAAATGCTGGAGAGGCTGCGGGTGGAGATGCGTCGACCCGCGAAGTCAACATTCGTGTTGTTGAACGCGCCAGCCGAACCGACGACCACCTGCCCGTCAGAAGCCCCGCTGAGAATGTTCTCAAGCGTGAGGGCCTGCTGAGAGGAGGTCTGGTTCACCGCGGTAATCGTGGTGACGTCGGGTTGATCGACAACCCAGACGGCGCCGCGGGTCCCGTTGAAGTTGTAGCCACCGACAACCGCAGTGAAGCCGGACATCGAGGCGGTGAAGCCGACAAGATCGTTGCCGATCGGTGAGGCGTTGCGGGCGTACTTCTTCGTCTGAACCCAGGGCCCGCTGGGCGTGCCGGTGATCGAGGTGAAGCCGTAGAAGACGCCGGCGTCGTT
>JBILLU010000294.1:0-3310 GCA_044375915.1 Phycisphaerales bacterium | reverse complement strand
ACGCGGCGTCTGGGGCGGAGAGCATGTCGAGCGCGCGGCGGCCGTTCTCGGCGATCTCCACTGTCGCTCCGGCTTTGCGGAGATGGAACGCGATGAGGCGCTGGTTGTCGACGCCGTCTTCGGCAAGCAGGATGCGACCGTGCAGTCGCGTCGCAGCGCTTGTCGGCGTGGAGCGATCGCAGGTCACCGCGTCGAAGCCCGAGACCAGCGTCGCGCCCGGCACAGGGGTAATCGGAAGCTCAAGCCGGAAGCACGAACCCTCTCCCGGTGCGGTGCGGAACAGACTCACCTTGCCGCCCAGCAGATCGCCGAGGCGTCGGCAGATCGTGAGCCCCAGACCCGTCCCGCCGTGCTTGCGGGTCACCGTGGTGTCGGCCTGTGAGAATGCAGCGAAGAGGTTGGCGGCCTGTTCCTGCGTCATGCCGGGGCCGGTGTCGTCGATGTCGATGATCAGTCGCTCGCCTTCGACGCGGACCGCGACCGTGATCGAACCAGCCTCGGTGAACTTCGATGCGTTGCCCACGAGGTTCATCAGGATCTGCCGCAGCCGCGTCGGGTCCGACTCGATGCGATCCGGTATCGGCGTGTCGAATCGCGTCGTGAGAGCGACACCCTTGCCGTGCGATCTCGGCCCGATCAGGCTCTGCACTTCGTGCAGGATCGTGACCAGCGGCGTGTCGACCGTCTCAACGGTCATCTTCCCCGCCTCGATCTTCGAAAGGTCGAGAATGTCATTGATGACCGTGAGCAGGTGCTGCCCGGCGGAGCGGATGGTGTCGATCGTCTCCAGACGACGCTGCGGCGCCAGATTCAAGTCGCCTTCCTCCCGCAGCAGGTCGGCGTAGCCCAGAATCGCCGTCAGCGGCGTGCGGATCTCGTGGCTCATGTTCGCCAGGAACTCGCTCTTGGACTTTGTCGCTGCTTCCGCGGCTTGCTTCGCGTCCGAGAGCGTGCGCTCCAGCTCCTTGGCCTTGGTGATGTCCATATGGACGCCGGCGGCACGCAAGGGGCGCCCGTCCTCATCGCGTTTGGTCACCATGCCGACGTCGAGCACCCAGGCCCACGATCCGTCCCGGCGACGGAGCCGATGCTCGCAGCGATACTCCGACGTCTTCTGCTCCATGTGATCGGTCAGCGCGCGCATGACGACGGGCATGTCGTCGGGATGAACGAGTCGCTCCCACGAGCGCACGTGTCCCTCGATCTCGCCGGGCTGGTAACCCAGCATCGTCGCCCAGATCTCGTTGAACACAACCTCGCCGCTGACGCAGTCCCAGTCCCAGGTTCCAAGCCCGCCGGCGCGCACCGTGAGCGCAACGCGCTCGGCCTGCTCTTCGGCGCGGTGCTTCTGCGTCACCTCCTGCGTCACATCCTGGAACGCGCCGACCAGCCGCGTGACCTTGCCTTTCTCGATCACCGGCTCGCCCTGAGCACGCACCCAGAGGTGGTTGCCCTTCGCCGTTATGAACGGAAGCACGAGGTCAAATCCGGCCTGTGAGTGGATCGCGTTTTGGATCGCTTCGTGAACACGTGCCTCTGCGTCCTTGGGGTAGTACCGCACCGCCGCCGCAAGTTCCACGGGCGTTCCCGGATCCACCTCGTGAATGGCGTAGACCTCCTCCGACCAGATCGGGCGCATCGTGGAAACATCAAGCTCCCAGCCTCCGACACGGGCCATGCTGCCGGTACGACGAAGCATCTGCGTCGTCTTGGCGATCTGGCTCTCGGCCTTCTTGCGAGCGGTGATGTCGCTTCGAATCGAAACGTACTTCACGATCTTGCCGGTGGCGTCGCGGAACGGAGCGATCATGGAATCCACCCAGTACAGCGACCCGTCCTTGGCCCGATTGCACACCTCGCCACGCCACGGGCGTCCCGACGCGATGGTGCGCCACATCTCCACCCAGAATGTCTTGGGATGATGACCCGAGTTCACGATGCGGTGGTCCTGCCCGATCAGTTCCGGCAGCGTGTATCCGCTGATCGCGCAGAAGGCCGGATTGGCATCGATGATCTTGCCGGACGCGTCCGCGACCGAGACGATCGCATGCTCGTCGATTGTGCTTCGAAGCGCGCGAGCCTCGCGCAGCGCCGCCTCCGCGGCATCCCTCGCGTCGCGGAGGGAGTCTCGATGGGTGACGTGCTCGGTGACGTCGGACTCGATGGCGATGAACCCGCTCAGCACGTCACTCTCGTTGCGGATCGGTTGAATGCTGAGATCCAGGCTGTACTCGTTTCCGTGCTTGCCGCGGTTCACGAGCTCCACCCGGCAGGCCTCACCTGCCGCGATGGCTCGGCGCATCTTCTCGACCGTGACAGGATCGGTGTGTTCACACTGCAGCAGCGCCCCAGGCTTCTGACCTAATACCTCTTCGAGGGTGTAACCGGTAAGCCGCGTGAACCCCTCGTTGACCCAGGTAATGCGGCCCAGTGCGTCGGTGACGACGACGGCGTTGGTCGTGCGTTCCGCCACCAGCGCGAGTTGCTTCAGATCCGCCGTCATCGTGTCGGCAATCCGCTGCGCCCGAAGCCTGGAGGTTCCAATAGACCAGACAAAGAGCGACAGAAGGAGGCTCGCCCCACTGCCCGCGCAGAAGATGATCGTCGGGCCCGAACGATCGACGCTCGCGTCAAACTCCGCAGTGGTGCTGGTGGCGAGCGTCCAGCGTCGGCCGCCGATGTTGTGTGGCGTGAGTGCGAAGAACGTCCGTCCGGCAAAGCTCTTCTCGGACAAGACTTCGCCCGAAGCGAATGCGTCCGCAAGATGACCGTCCAGATCAAAGATCTTGTTCGCCGCGGTCGGAGTCTCTCCGTCAAAGATCTTAAAGTCGAGATGATTGCTGGCGATCTTCTCGGTTTCGGCGATGGCGAGCTCAAGAACCACGGGTGCGTACAGCACGCACAGCAGCGCCTCGCGACGCTCCGCTGGCGTTATTGGCGTGGTCCCGGGTTGATACACCGGCACGTAGTACAAGAACCCCGTTCGTGTCAGTGGGTCCTGCAGCAGGGAGATTCGCCCTGTCATCGTCGGCAAGCCGGTATCGATTGCTCGTTCAATGGCTTCACGACGAGAACGTTCGGATCCGACGTCGAAACCCCAGGCCGCGAGATTCGGCGGGCGGGGCTCGATCTGCCGGACGACGTAGAGGTCCCCGGTTGCCCTCTCGGGGTGGACCGCGAAGGACGATCCCTGCTCGCTCCGGACCCGGTCGACGAACGCGGCGAGGTTCTCGCGCTCGACCCGCTCAATGACGCCGAATCCAAGCGCTCCAGGGAACTCTGTCGCAAGATCGCGGGAGGCCACGTACGC